>JBDNHJ010000279.1:0-85369 GCA_041688835.1 Fuerstiella sp. | reverse complement strand
GCTGCCGAAGCGGGGTCTTCGGCAAACAACAGTCTGCCGCAGGGTGCAATTGTCGTTGGATGAGGTCTGGTGCGAAGTCAGACCGGCAGCCACAATCCTCCTAGTCAAGAGTTCATCAAAGATGACCTTATCTCTGAAGACATATCTCGGAGTGGCAACGGAGTGTTTCCGGCGGACGTTGGAAATGACTGCGGGCCCGCCACACCAGGAGTAAACCCCATGAAATCAATCGTCACATTTTTGCTGACAGCTCTGCTGTACACCGGCACCACCGCGTGTGCTCAGGACAGCAAACCAACCATTTCGCCCGGTGCACTGACCGAAAAGTCGCTGGGCGAAGCTCTGACGGAGATCGGGCTCAAGCCCCTAAAAACAGATAAGCGTCACGACTTTGCCTTCAAAACAAGTATTCGTGGCGAAGAGTGGAAGTTCAGCATGTCTGCTGTCCTCAGCAGAAATAGTGAGTCGGTGTGGATCATGGCTTGGCTGGACGAAATTCCCAGCCAAGCGGAAAAAGTGCCGCGCACATCATTGCTGCGACTGCTGGCCGCGAACGACCGCTTAGGCAACGGAAAGTTCTTTGCCTACATTCCAACCAACAAACGATTCGTTCTGCAGCGTGTCATGAAAAATGAGCAACTGGACAACAGAAAACTCATGGAAAGTCTCCAAGACCTAGCCGTCAGTGTGGCAGAAGAGTATCCGAACTGGTCCGTTGCTGGCTGGGCTCCGGCGACAAGTCACCCCAAAGCGATCGCAAACGAGGTTCCGCTGCCGAAGAGTCCGGGGACAGCCGCAAACCAGTCAACTCGCACACAGACTTCAGAAGCTCAGTCAAAATACAACGGCCGCGTGGTGCAATAAACTCAATGGCCCGCTTCATCACTGGGAAGGGCGAAAAAAGGTAGGGTGGGTCGAATGGCGACAGCCATGTAGACCCACCATTTTCTTTGTTGATACGGGGCGGATACGTGTGGTGGGTCGGCGTCGCTTGGGCTCCTTGACCCACCCTACGCAATCAAATCCCAACAATCAAGCGGGCCATTGAATAAACTCGCACCCAGCCACCGCCGAAAACAATAACGGCCGATCACACCTGTTGTGATTTGGCCGTTTTTCGTTTGTAGCCCCATGAGCTTTGGAAACCTCACGCCGTGATCGTATGCTGTCAGTCTTTCACCACACACCGTCAGCCTTACGCTCATGCCCGAACCAGAGTCTACTCCAACGGCAACTTCAGCCCCGGCTTCGCCGCAGTCTTTTGAAGACCTCGCCGCATCACGCCGCCAGTGGATCGATGATGTGCTGCACCCGTGGTGCCAGACAGCCAGCTTCAAACAACTGCGGCGTCTGGAAACAGAATGGCTGGATATCGCAGGCCGAGTCGACGTCAACGCGACGTTATGGACTTGGGCTTGGGAACGCTTCGAAGGATTGACTCACCCCGAAATGGCGGGCGTCAATGAAACGCACCAAGTCCGCGTGTCACTGCATGACGGAACGGTCGTCACCGGTTTCCCTGACTCACGGCTTAGCCTGCGCGGCGTACTGGTGCTCGTCGGTACCGCAGCAAACAGACTCCAAGACCACGGGCCCTTTTCCATCGACGACGTGGCCGCTGTCAAACCGGTCGAGTAGCTTCAGACGAACCCGCATCTGAACGCCAGCGAGGGCAACGCCGTTGTGGACGCCGTAGCGGAACTCGCCAAGAATTTCGATGTCTCTCGCACGCCCGTCGAAAGTCTTGACGACTTCCGCTACAGGAAACCGCACGTGTGTTCGTGGGTAAAAATCCTTAACCGGCGTTGCTAGCCGGGGCTGACCGGTTATTTGCCGGAAACCAGTGATGCTCGGATGAATTCACGGTTCAGACGAGCGATGTTGTCAACGGAAATTTCGGCCGGGCAGGCGGCTTCACATTCAGACGTGTTGGTGCAATGACCGAATCCTTCTTCGTCCATCTTGGCGACCATATTCAGCACTCGTTCGCCGCGTTCCGCTTTGCCCTGAGGCAGAACGGCCAACTGTGACACTTTGGCAGATACAAACAGCATGGCCGACGCATTTTTGCACGCGGCCACGCAGGCTCCGCAACCGATGCAGGCCGCGGCATCCATGGCTGTTTCCTGAACTCTGCCCGGCACAGGAATCGCGTTGCCGTCTGGAGCATTGCCTGTGTTGACCGACACATAGCCGCCGGCCTGAATAATACGATCGAACGCAGACCGATCGACCACGAGGTCACGCAGCACGGGAAACGCAGATGCACGCCATGGTTCGATGGTTACCGTGTCGCCGTCGTTAAAGCGACGCATGTGCAATTGGCACGTCGTGGTGGCATTGTCAGGACCGTGAGCTTTGCCATCGATCATCAGACTACACATGCCGCAAATTCCTTCGCGGCAATCGTGGTCAAAAGCGACAGGTTCTTCTCCGGCTTCGATCAACTGTTCGTTCAGGACGTCCAGCATTTCCAGAAACGACATGTGAGTACTCACGCCGTTCAGTTTGTAATCGCGGAAATCGCCTGTGGCGTCCGGGCCGTTCTGTCGCCAGATTCGCAGAGTCAGATTGAGTGATTCGCTGCTCATTATTTGTAACTCCTGGTCGTCGGAGGGACGTTAGGAAAGCTGAGTTGTTCTTTGTGCAACGTCGGTTCGGCACCGACATCATGGAATTCCCATGCGGCCACATAGCTGAATTCTGCGTCGTTGCGTTTCGCTTCGCCTTCTGGAGTCTGGTGTTCTTCACGGAAATGTCCGCCACAAGATTCCTCGCGGTTCAGGGCATCGATACACATCAGTTCGCCAAATTCTAAGAAGTCCGCCACGCGGCCCGCTTTTTCGAGGCTTTGGTTTAATGTTTCGCCTGAACCTAACACACGGACGTCTTTCCAGAATTCCTCCCGCAACTCTCGAATCTGACTGATGGCCAGTTCAAGGCCGGCTTTGCTGCGAGCCATCCCGCAGTGTTCCCACATGATGTGCCCAAGAGCTCGATGAAAACTGTCGACTGTTCGCGTCCCGTTGACGGCCAGCAACTTGTCGATCCGATCTTGAGCACTCTGCAGCGCTGCGACACACGCCGGATGATCATGGGGAATTTCCGGCAGTTCCGCCTTGGCCAAATGATCTCCGACCGTATACGGAATCACAAAGTAGCCATCTGACAGCCCCTGCATCAAAGCACTGGCACCCAGACGATTGGCACCGTGGTCTGAGAAATTCGCTTCTCCCAGCACAAACAGGCCCGGCAGATTGCTCATCAGATGATAATCGACCCACAAACCACCCATCGTATAATGCACGGCAGGATAGATCTTCATCGGCACTTTGTAGGGGTTCTCAGCCGTGATCTTTTCGTACATATGAAACAGATTGCCATACTTCTTACGGATGGCGTCTTCACCGTCTCGCAGAATTGCATCTCGGAAATCCAAGTAAACTGCCAACCCCGATTCACCCACTCCGAAACCCGCATCACAGCGTTCTTTCGACGCCCGCGACGCAACGTCACGCGGCACTAGGTTTCCGAAGGCGGGATAGCGACGTTCTAGATAGTAGTCGCGATCTTCGTCGGGAATTTCAGACGGGCTACGCTTGTCGTCGATGTTTTTCGCGACCCATACGCGACCATCGTTCCGCAAGCTTTCGCTCATCAGCGTCAGCTTGGATTGGTAGTCACCACTGACCGGAATACAGGTCGGGTGAATCTGCGTGTAGCAAGGATTCGCAAAATAAGCACCACGCTTGTGACACCGCCAAGCAGCGGTCACATTGCAGCCCTTGGCATTCGTGGACAGGTAATAGACGTTGCCGTAGCCACCGGTACACAGCACAACAGCGTCTGCGGTGTGTGTTTCGAGCTCTCCGCTGGTTAAATTCCGAACGACAATCCCGCGAGAAACGCCATCCACAACGATGAGCTCCAGCATTTCGCGGCGCGCGAAGACTTCGACTTTTCCCAGCTGAACCTGACGCATCATGGCCTGATAGGCACCCAGCAACAACTGCTGACCGGTTTGCCCACGACAATAAAACGTTCGCGAAACTTGAGCTCCACCGAAAGATCGATTGGCTAGCGTTCCGCCGTATTCGCGTGCGAAGGGAACACCCTGCGAGACGCATTGGTCGATGATATTGTTGCTAACCTGAGCAAGACGATAGACGTTGGCTTCACGGGCGCGATAGTCGCCGCCTTTGACGGTGTCGTAGAACAGTCGCCAAATACTATCACCATCGTTGGGATAGTTCTTGGCAGCGTTGATTCCACCCTGAGCCGCGATGCTGTGAGCCCGTCGAGGGCTGTCCTGAAAGCAGAACGATTTGACGTTGTAGCCCAGCTCCGCCAGTGATGCCGCAGCCGCTCCTCCGGCAAGACCGGTCCCAACCACGATGACGTTGAATTTGCGCTTATTCGCGGGATTCACCAGCTTCATATTAAAGCGGTGCTTGTCCCAAATTTCGTCAACGGGACCTTCAGGAACTCGCGAGTTCAGGGTATCAGTTGCCACGCGAACCATTGTGCGACCTCAAACTGTATAAGCCAATAACTGGCGCTGATTGAATTCTGTGAGTGGATGAACCGGCAGCGACTACTAGGACTGCTGGGAATCACAGTGTGGCCCAAGCCCAGAAGACCAAGCTAATAAAACCGCCCGCAACCCCCCACGCAAACAGATATCCGCCGATCCGAATCAATTTATTCCACTGCGGATGGTTGACGCCCAGAGTCTGACAGGCACTGCTGACA
Source organism: Fuerstiella sp. (assembly GCA_041688835.1). GTDB lineage: Bacteria > Planctomycetota > Planctomycetia > Planctomycetales > Planctomycetaceae > Fuerstiella. Next base: position 80,617 of record JBDNHJ010000279.1, on the reverse strand, counting down.
CCATGCGACAAATGAATGCCGAGGGCGATAATGGAAATCACGTAAAACGTGCCGGTGACCAGATCAGACAGAACGGCTTTCACCTGCACGAATTTATTTTCGTCGCCTTCGAGCCCACTTGGGAAGCCGCGAAGGTTCAGCTTCATGTCGATAATGTGCAGTACGAGGTAAGCGAAGATGATCACACCGGTGATCATCATCAAGTTCGACGCACCACCATTCGGCAGGATGAATCCCTGTTGCTTTGAGTTTTGCTCTTCATACTTGCCAGAGCGCGCCTTGCGGCTCATCGCAGCTGTCGACACTGCCAGACCGATGTGGATCGCGAACATCGCGAACAGACCGGTTTCTGCGATTGCCAGCAATGGCCCCAAGCTGTGCAGCTTTTCTGCGTAGCCGTTAAAAGCAGCTTCCCCGACGAACAGGTTCAGGTTACCCGCCAGATGAGCCACCAAAAAACCGCTTAAAGACAGCCCTGTCAGGGCCATCAGGATTTTTTGGCCCACAGAGGTACAGCAGACCTTAACGATGGGTCCGATGCCCGGCACTTTCGACAGCAGTGCGGCGGGAATGCTTAAAATCTTACAAAGAACGTCCAAAGCCCCGCTCCTTCAAGCGTGGGTGAACACGAATGACATCTCTCAGCAGTAACTGCTAAGGCCGCCGTCCACTCAGGAAATCTTTCCCAGCGGTACAACAGCAGCACAACTTTTCACCAAGAGTCGATTATAGAAGACCCTCGTAATACTTCAACGCCTCGGGCCATGTGCTCGAAAGGAAGAATGACGTTGGGGCAAACCACGTGCGGCGACCACCCAATCAACGGCTGAATTAAGTCTAGTGGTCTGTCACGGCTGGTTTTTAAGATTGGCTGTCTGTAGCTCGGTGGTCTCCACCGTGATTTCTCGGCGGAGACCGCCGAGCTACGAAAACGCAACCCCTATTTCCCAACCTGACAGACCACTACTAGGAGCAGAATCCGGGCAGCAGCTGAAGTCGCAAAACCGTGGAAGTTTCTGGCTCGCCAGCGTCTCGTCGTTTACACTCTTCGGTTCCCACTTCTCTGAACTCGACAATGACCACCACGCAGGAGACACTTTTGAAGCCAAATCCAAAACTCGTTATCGCATTCTGCACCGTCGCACTTGGCGAAGCCATCGGCTTAACCGGCCTGTCCGCCAGCGATCCTGTCGTGACAGATCTTCCCCTGGTCTTTTCTGAGGACTTCGAAAATGGTCACGATCGGTGGGAACTCACCGACGCAGCAGCGTGGACGTTGCGAGAAACCGATGGCAACAAAGTTTTCGGCCTGAACAAACGGAAAAGCAACTATGAGCCAAAAGTCCGCAGCCCTCACAACATCGCGCTGATCAAAGATCTTGAGCTTTCAGACTTTGTGATCACGTTTCGCGTCAAAAGCACTCTGGACACAGGCAACCATCGAGACTGCTGCGTGTTTTTCTGCCACAGCGATGCAACGCACTTCTATTACGTTCATCTGGGGGCAAAACCCGACCCACACAGCGGGCAGATCATGATCGTGGACGACGCTCCCCGTTTGGCTCTCACAAAAAACAAAAACCAGACGCCATGGAAAAGTGACGCCTGGCACCAAGTCAAGCTGACTCGAACAGCCAACGACGGCATGATCAAAGTCTACTTCGATGACATGCAAACGCCGCACATGGAAGTCACCGACACAACGTTTCCCAAGGGCAGAATCGGCATCGGGTCCTTCGACGACATGAACGACTACGACGACATCCGCGTTTACGGCCGATAACCAGCCGCTAGTTCGGCAAACACCGCTGCAGCGTCATCAGCGCGAAGGCGGTGCCGTAGGGATCGTGGTAATCGTACAGCGGATAGTCCCACCACGAACCATTTTTTTCCTGACGATCCAGCATCAGCTTGGCCAGCATCTCCTGAAACGGCTGCTGTTCTGATTCCGGCAATTGCTTTAGGCTCAGACCAGCATAATAGTGGCCAAAGTAATAGAAATAGCCAGCGACCTGAAACCACGACTCATGCGGGACCGGACGCTTGCGACCGATATCCAACCAACCGTTTCTGACATACAATCGCACCAACCAGCTTTTGACGACCTCGTCTGTCACGGATTCATCATCCCACATTCGCAACGCACAGTTGCAACACTGCGTACGCCCCAAGCTGCCCCCGGGACGATTGATGCCCCGCATCGGCTGCATGTTCAGGTACTCGCCGTATAGATAGGTGAAGTCCTTTTTCTTCTGGCGATTTGTGGCTGCAATCGCACGCTGAACCACCTTTTCCGGAGGCTCGATCCCAATCGCCTTCGCTTCTGCAAAAGCCACCAACACCGCACCATTCACAAAGCTAATGGAACTGGACGTGGGCCGCTGAGCCTGATAGCGAAAGTCGTAATAGCCCCAGCCACCGTCAACAGATTCGTACTTTGTCAGTCGCTCGAACTGCAGCCGAATCAGATCGGCCCACTGCTGTTGCCGCTCAGCAGTCTCCCCACGTCGTTGATGCAGTCGAACCAACGCCTGAATCGAATAGGCGTGTCCCCAGACATTGTACATCGCATCGCCAGTCGCCCGTTTCAGATCCGGCAGACTCTTGACCAGCCAGTCGACAGCACCTTCGATCGACTCCGCAACATCGGCTCGATCGCTGTCGCATTCCAGCAGAGCCGAAATACACAGCGCCGTGGTTGCCGTTCGAAACGCGTCATGACCACCGGGAATCGGAGCGTAAATGTTCAGCTGTTTTGTCCGCGTTGCCGAACCCCACGATCCGTTCGAGTTCTGATCTTGCAGCAGGAAATCGATACCGCGCTGCATCGACTGCTGAATCTCAATTTCTGTTGGTCCGTCGACCGCAGGAAGACTTCGTGCCTCTGGCGGCGCAGAATCCGCCACCGACACGTCATCCGCGCAGAACGCGGATGGGATTGTTAGCAGAAGCATGGACAAAAACAGGCTGGGCAGAATGTGACTGTTCACAACATAGACTTTCGATGATCGAAGATTCAACACCCTAACTTTGTCTACTCGGCCACAGCAGCCGCCGGTTTCTGCTCAGCAAAATTCACTTCACACGCCATCCCCGGCACAATACCCTGAGTGTCACCTTTACGAAGTGTGATCACACAATCGAACTTGTTGTTGGCGAACGGGATCGCTTTGGCCACTTTCACTTTCACGGCCAGTTCGCGGTCTGGGTAGACGCTTGCTGTTGCCGTCCCGTTCATCCCAGCATGAACCTGACCAAGCAGTGCTTCGGTCAGTTCCGTACGAATCTGCAGTCGCTCTGGATTCACGACAGTGACCAAAACCTGCGTGTTCGTGACCGCAGAACCCACCTTGAGCGAGCTGGGTTTGTCACTGAGCTTCCCGCGCGATAGCTCTCCGTGATAGACGATGCCAGCATGAGGAGCGACGATCGTCAGGTGAGCACGCTCTGCCTGCATCGCTTTCAAGTCTGCCTGTTGTTTGGCAAACTTGTCGCGTTTCTGAGCGATCTCAATGTCCTGCTTTTGCTGAGCCACATTGAGACCCTGAATTGTCTTTTGATAAGCCATCTCCGAGCGTTTGAACGTATCTTCCGCTTCAGCGGTCTGTCGAGGAATCGATTGCTTCACAGTACGTTCGGCCTGAATCTTCGCTCCCTCCAGACGAAATTTCGCACTCTCAACAGCCTGCTGTGATCGTTTCAGCACAATCTCCTCGGACTCTTCCGTCAGATCATCCTCCTTGTACATTTGCTCCAACTGCTTCAGCTCTTCGAACGCGTTGTCATACGACGCCTGATAGGAATTCAGCGTATACTCCGCGTTGCCGAAGCTCCGATCACGATCGGTCTGCACGTAATTATCATGAGCCTGCCTAGCTGCTTGGCGAGTTCGTTCGGCAGCCGCTTTGTCCAGTTCCTGAGTCCTGCGAAACTGTTCGAAACCGAACTCCGCGTCCTGCAGATCCAGCTTCGCCAGTCGCAGAGCAATTTCCGCAGCCTGGATCTTCTCGTCGATTTCATCGGTATCGAACCACGCCAAGGTCTGCCCTGTTTTGACGCGAGTACCATGCGGCACAATTTTCTTGAGCTTGAACGCGGTCAGTTCTTCTGTGTCCAATGACAGTTCCGAAGCCTGCAGCGCCTCAAAAACGCCAGTCAGCGTCACACCCGAAGGCTCCTTCTTGTCTTCTGCTTTCTTTTCGTCGTCAGCAAAGCCGGTTGAGCACATGAAGCACAACAGGCAAGTGGAATACAGAGTCGTCACGGCAATCACGGACAGTCGCATAGCGGAAAGCTCCTGCTGGTTGAACAGGTGAAGGAATCGAACAAGGCCCCGCAAGTATAGCCACCCAGCAGAACTCAACACCCGCACAGACTTCAAAAAACATGGTTTCTCGATCAGTTTGCCGAACGTTTCGTGAGCGGCCCGGAGTGCTACTGTTCTCGAATCAATTCCACCCCACTCACCAAAGTGGTGCCCTGCGTCGCAGAAAGTTCTAGCACGAACACATCTTCGACGATCACGCCATCGATCGAGTGAACGATGGAACGCATCGTCCCACCCGCTTTCTTCAACACGTCGAGGTCTTCCAACACAACCTGCCCTTGGACTGACACGTTTTGAATGCGATCTCCAAGAACGCCGTTGTGGAGTTCCGTGAAGAACAGTTTCACCGTGTAACGACCGGGTTTCAAATCGTGAAGCGTTAGTCGTTGCAGACCTTCCACTGCCGAAGCAGAAACCCATGGTGCTGATTCGCCGTCCTTCATCCACAGGCTGTGCCGATAGTGGCTGTTGAGTTCGACCGGAATTGTTTCCAGATTGATCTGGGGCGAAGGTCCGCCAACAGATGGAAAATCCAGCCACAGCGTGCCGTCGCGCGTGATCCGGTCTCCGGGGGCTCCAAAATTGAGGCCAATCCGCTGAATCGATTGTGGCTTCACCTGCGTCTCGCCCCATGACGACCATTGTTCGTGACTTTCGGGCATCGCCACCAATGACATGGCCGTGGGCAGTGGATAACTACAAGTACACCCTTCGTAGAAATACGGAACGTTCAACAGACCGCCGGACGGAATAATGCTGTTCGTGCAACCACTGCGGGGACCACTCAAAAACACGGTCCCACTTTCCGCCGTCTTATCGTAGAAGGCTGGTGTCCCGGCTCGCAATGTGTAGAACGATCCATAGTCGACTCCACCATCGCAGCCGTATGTTTTCGGAAACGTACGCGGCTCGGTTTCGCCAGTCAGCGGATTGATGCGTTCTCCAGCGATCGGCTGATCGGGCTTCCACGCATCCTTTTGTCGCGGTGGCCGATACTGACTGGGCTCAGCTTTCACGGGGTCTGTCTTCGGCAACTGGGCGCGAAGTTCGCCGCGTTCAGAATCATCCAGCACGCGACCGGTGTAGATATCCGACAACACGGGTGGCAGCAGTGGGTAATCCGTCGTGTATTCCCCTTTCACTCGCGGTGCATGCCAATCTTTCGGGCGAGAAATCATGACGCCCCCAATCAACTGCGGTTGCGGGGACCGCTTAAAGTGAGCCAGCGTGTCATCGAACCAGAGTACCCCCAGTGGAAAACGCACGAGTTCGTCGGAACTCGATTTCCAATCAGCGTTGTAATCGGTGGCTCCCGGCAGCGCACCCACTCGGCGAACATACGTGTTAGCTTCGACTTCCGAAAGCTCGAACGTTCCCGGTTCCAGCGCCGCGATCCGTTGTTGATCAAGTTTCAAAGTTGCGGCAGGCAGAGACACAGCTGCCAGACCACCAAACGGACGCAGTGTTTGTAACAGTCGCTCACAGTGATCCTGCATGCGGTCGGGCGTTTCCGTTGTGATCAATTCCGCCAGATAGGGCGGCAGTTCAACAGTTATGGGATCAGCTTTAATCACAGCCACGCGGTCACCGTACAAACCCGCGTGTTGCAAATCGGCTCGCAACTGCTGAACAACGTCAGCATCGTCACCAATCGCAATCACGTGCAGATGCGATTGCTGCACCAGAGCCTTCACCAGCGAACCATCGTTGAGCCCCGCCACGATGGCGTATCCGCGATGGCTGACGGTTTTCAACAGCGTTGCAGCCAGCGCACTCGAATTCGATTTCGCAGGAATCTCCAGTGGAACATGATCGGTTCGCCAATGAGTCGGCTGCTTCTCGTCGACCGTCTTGGAATCCGCAAAGCAATAGATGGCTCCTTCGCGTGTCGTGACAAACAGGGATTCCTGAGCCACGATGATCGAATGCACGTCGCCTTCCACACCGTCCAGCTCGTCATCGAAATCCAATGTTCGGTCGCCCGCTTGAATGCGGCGACTGATCCCCGAAATGCCTTGTCCTTTATGAATCTTATCTTCGTGCAATTGCTGGTTAATCAAGTCATCGAACGTCAATTGCCCGCGTCGAATCGCCTGCGATGATGCTTCGTCAAGAGCGGCAAACCAGCCACCGGGATAACGACCGGGCCCGGGCAGTTCAAATTCGATCAGCTCACCGGTTTCTCGATTTAGCGTCGCGGGATAAGCCGTTGAACACGGCACGATCAGTTGATCGCCATTGACAATCAGGTATCCCTGCGGTGCCAATCCGCCAATCGCCTCGGTGTTGTGGGGCTGCTGACCGAACAAATAACCTAGGCGGTCATTTCTCCAAACCACGTCACCGGATGCGATATCCATCGCATAAACAAACACACCTTCGAACGGCCAGACACCAGCCGCAAAATACACTCGCCCATCCGCCACCACCGGCCCACCTCGAACAGGCCATACAGAAATCAACCGTTGATTCCCCAACAGCTGACGCTCGCACGCCACAGCTTTGTGTTTCCAACGCAGATCACCGGTTTGCAAATCAACACAGTATAAGTACCCATCGTCTGAGCCGAAGCAGACAGAATCCTGCCACACCGCAGGCGCCAAACGCACCGGCCCATTGGTTCGCACCACCCAGATCTCGGCTCCCGTTCGCGCGTCGTAAGCGGTCACGGAATCGTTCTTCGAAGACGCGATCAACAGCCGACCACCAGCCACGATTGGTTCATAGCCAGCATCGAACTGCAACCGAGAACTGTGAAACGCGGGCGCCACCGGATCAAGGTGCCGGACCCATTTCAGCTGCACAGATTCCGGCAATGTACTGGGAGTCACCGCGGTTCGCCCCGAATCGTGACGCCACATGGGCCAGTCATTTGCCGATGCAAGATCGCTGAGCTGTGAACCAAGCAGGAATAGCGCAAAGAGAAGTAAACGTTTCATTGTGATCGCCAGAATATCGGGAATGGTCAACGCCGCTCGTCGCCAGCGGCCTCATCTTACCAAGGTGACGCAATTGTGGCCCAAACAGAATTCAATGTCGAATCAAACGCTCCTGCGTGTTGCCAAAACGCAACACCGCATGCTTCATTTTCACAACCCGGTCGCAGAAGGCATCGTCACTGCAGGGCGGAACCACTCACGAACTCGATTTCCGACACGCAGCACAACATCATGTTCTGCAGCGTGTAACCTGATTGCTACAGCCGCTGTCTTGAGTTCGTCCGGAATCTTTGTTGAGGTGAAATGATGCCACGCCGTATTGCCCCTACCAAACGCACCCATATCGAATCACTGGAAGCGATGGTCCTGATGTCCGCCACAATTCAAGGCACGGCCGCAGGAGAATGGCTGTCCGGCAATGAGATGGACAACATCATTGTGGCTCTGGAAGGTAATGACGAAATCTATGCCCCAGTAGGCAACAACTTCGCATTCGGCGGCGCCGGCGATGACACATGGGTCGTCTATCAAGGCAACGCGGCACAATTCAACGTCCTGAAATACAGCAACGGAGTTGTGCAGATCACCGGCCCAGGACTCAACGGGGCCCAAAACGTCAACGTCCTGAGCGACATCGAACGCATTCTGTTCAACGATCGTGCCGTGCAGACAGATGATCTGCCGATCACACCCGGCGATGGCCCCACGCTGCCAATTGATCCTCCTGTTGACCCTCCTGTTGACCCTCCCGTTGACCCACCGGTTGATCCGCCGGTTAACCCGCCGGTTGACCCGCCGACCGGAAACGTTGTCGGGACGGACGCTTCGGAATGGCTGTCTGGCACAGACGCCAATGACATCATTGATGCCAAAGCGGGCGACGACGAAATCTATGCCCCGATCGGCGATAACTTTGTCTTCGGCGGTGCCGGAACCGACACGTGGGTTGTGTATGGCGGCAACTCTTCACAGTATGAAATACTGAAATACGCCGACGGTATCGTTCAAGTCACTGGCCTAGGACTCAACGGAATCCAGAACGTCAACGTGCTAATCGACATGGAACGCATGCTGTTCAACGATGGCGCGGTTTGGATGGCATCACTGCCCGTCACACCCGGAGACAGCCCAGCACTGCCCGGTGATCCGACCGACCCGCCCCTTGATCCCGAACCGGGCGTGATTGGACTCGAAACCAGTGTCCTGAGCATTGACGAAGACGCCGGAACAATGGACGTCAAGATCCTCCGCACACAAGGCGCTGACGGCCAGATCACGGTGGATTACCAAACCGTTGCCGCAACAGCCACAGCAGGTGTGGACTACCAACAGGTCTCAGGCACAGCCGTGCTCGCGGATGGCCAAACCAGCGCGACCATCACCGTTCCGATCCTGAATGACGAACTGGTTGAAGGCAACGAGACCTTTACGTTTACCATCGACAATGTCACCGGTGGAGCCACTTTGCTGGTGCCGCGAACCGCTACGATCACCGTCATTGACGACGAATCTCCCGCAACAGCTCTGTTCGACTTCGACAACTTCACCACAACCACGGGACTGAACCTCAACGGCAACGCGGCCAGTTCCACAAACGCCTTGCAGCTCACCGATTCCGTCAACAACGAAGTCGGCAGCGCCTACTCACTACAACCGCTGGCGATTGATTCCGACACTTCATTCGCAACGCAATTCACCTTCCGAATCACCGGCGGGGCAGCCGGAGCCGACGGCATGGCATTCGTGCTGCAAAACGATTCGGCCGGCAGCAATGCTCTGGGAACCGCTGGCGGAGCACTCGGCTATGACGGAATCGACAACAGCCTCGCGATCGAATTTGACACCTACCAAAACGGAAACACTGATCCGAATGCGAATCACATCGATATTCTGCGCGACGGAAATTCGGCCGCTGAACTCGCGTCGGGCAATCCGCCTCAAGATCTCAACGGCGGAGACACGCTGACCGCATGGGTCGAATACGATGGAGACCTCAACCTTCTGGAAGTCTTCCTAGCCGATAATGACGCTCAACCAACCACGCCAGTCGTGTCCACAACCGTCGATCTGGCCGATGTACTGGGAACCCAAGCGTTCATTGGATTCACCGGTGCGACCGGTGGGCTGAACAACGTTCATGAAATCCTGAGCTGGCAATTTTCCAGTAACTCAGTATTGCTGCCAGCACCATCCACACCTGTCGAACTCATCACAGAAACGGTCGTCAGTAACCTGAACACTCCAACCGCGATCGACTGGTCACCCGATGGCAGTGTGATGTATGTGTCAGAACAAAGCGGCATTATCAAAGCGTATCGTAATGGAGTGGAATCAACGTTCATCGACTTCACAACCGAGGTCAACGGAACACGTGATCGCGGACTGCTGGACATCGCCATTCATCCGGAATTCGAAGCCAATCCATACGTTTACCTGCTGTACACATACGATCCACCGGAAGTCTACGACAACCTCAATCATCCACTGGCCGGGCCAGACGACAATGGCAACAGAGCAGGCCGGTTGACTCGAGTCACCGCGGACGCCGCCACAAACTACACGACATTCGTGTCCGGCAGCGAAGTCACCTTGCTGGGTGAAAACAGCACGTGGGACAACTTTAACGCGTTCGTCAACAGCACTGTCAACTTTACCGAAGCTCCGGCAGGGATCAATCCGGACGGCAGCAACATTCAGGACTTCATTGCTTCCGACAGCGAATCGCACACCGTGGGTGCCCTTGAATTCGGTCCGGATGGAGCACTCTACGCGACCATCGGCGATGGAACATCATACAACCAACGCGATGCACGAACCCTCCGTGTGCAGGACATCGACAACCTGTCCGGAAAAGTTCTCCGCATCGATCCACTCACCGGCGACGGCTTGGCCGACAACCCATTCTACGATGGCGATGCCGATTCCAACCGCTCAAAAGTTTATCAGCTGGGAGTCAGAAACTCATTCCGTATGACGATCGATCAGAACACGGGACTCGTCTACACGGGCGATGTGGGCTGGGGCACATGGGAAGAAATCAACGCCGGCGGCCCGGGCGCCAACTATGGCTGGCCGTACTACGAAGGCGGTGACAACAGCAGCCTGCAGCAGGCCAGCTATTCACAATTACCGGAAGCTCAGGCCTTCTATAACAGCGGTGCCGATGTGACCGCACCGTTGGTCGCACTCAACCACGCATCGACAGGGATCAACGCCATTGTGCTGGGAGATCTATACGACGGAACAACGTATCCGTCGGAATACGTCGGCGACCTGTTTTTCAATGACCTCGGGCAGGGCATCGTCCGCAACGTCAGCTTTGACGCTGCGGGCAACGTGACTAGTGTCGATCAATTCACCACAGGAGCCAACGTGGTCGTGATGATCAAACAGGGACCAGACGGCAACTTGTACTACGTCGACCTCGACGACGGAGAAGTCGGCCGTTGGGTCTTCGTGTAGTTTTGAAATTCGCAACAATCCAGCCGTTTGGGCGCTAGCCCCGGATTATGTGCGGGATTTCGCACGGCTCGGGGCTAGCGCTGGGCTATCAAAACTTCGATATTAACCGGTGTTTTTGATTGTGCAATTTTTGCTCCACGCGATTCAGTCCCAGGGGGACGGCAGACGATTGCCGGTGACGACAGTCACCGGTTCATGTTTCGCCGGATTCTTGAGTCCTGGAGGGACGACAGACGTTGCCCGTGCCTGAGCTTCAGACATCAATCAACCGCTTAATCTGTCGTCGAATATTCGGCGGCATGATGTAGCGAGGATTGTCCGAAGCGTCCACACCGCCGTCGGGGTCAACTTTCAAGAATTGAACATCGGAGCGATTCTCCAGCTTAGCCATAATCGCTTTCAAAGAACGCATTTTGTTCTTCGGAAGTTCCAGCAACGCGTCCAGTTCGGGCAGCGACAACGGCTTATCCGCCAAGACCGCAATCTTGACGAGGTGCTTCCACATGCCGCGACTTTGAATCCGCTGTAGCTTCTGAGGCAAGGGTAGGGCAGCCACATCTGGCCGGCCACCAGCCTCGCCCTGACCATCATCTTCGTGCCGATTCCGTCGCCCACGACCGCCAGGCCCTCGCCCGCCAGGCCCCGGACCGCTAGGCCCCGGACCGCCACAGTCGCGACCAAGCTGTTTCTTCAGAATCTTGATCGCCTGTTCGCAATCCGCCACGTCTTCCAAATTCACCAATAACTGGGGCATATGCCCTCCATTCTCAACACTGCTGTCACTCGCAAAACCACCGGAACAACCAAGCCTTGCTTGCGTGCTGCTCAAGCACTGCGCAATACTAGGCAGCACCATCTGACCAGTGAAGTCGTTTTCTCCTGTTTTTTAGTTGGACAGCGCCAGTTTCGCTCGCGATGCGAGTATGCGCTGCGTTTGTTCCCTCTCCCTTTTTAGGGGAGAGGGTTAGGGTGAGGGGTTTCTCATTCAACTTTCAATTGCTCTTCGAGACCGTCATCCACCTAGGCCCCCTCATCTGACCTTCGGCCATCTTCTCCCCCACAGGGGAAAAGCACGACTGGTTGTCTCATTCTGATTCGGCCAGCGTTTGCCTTCGCAGACACCCAAAACTGGCGCTGTCCAATTAGTACATCGCCAGAAAAAAGCCCGACCTTCAAAGAAGGACGGGCTGCAATCGGTTCGACTTGAGAATGGCAGTCTACGTAGTGACAGCCTGCATGTGCTGCGCCAGATAGATTCGTAGCTTCTCGAGATCGCTGGCAAAACCGCGAATTCCTTCGGCCAGCTTTTCTGTCGCCATCGCATCTTCGTTCATCATCCAGCGAAACAACGACTCGTTCATTTCAATTTTGGCGATGTCCATCTGAACTGCGGCTTTAGCATCCAGTGCTGTTGGTACGTCAACCTTCGTTTCACTCAGTTCACTCAGTAATCCGGGCGATATCGTCAGCAGGTCGGACCCACAAAGCGCCAGCACCTGTTCTTTGGTGCGGAAGCTGGCTCCCATGACTTCCGTTAGGTAGCCGTACTTTTTGTAGTAGTTGTAGATTTCCGTCACCGAAGCAACTCCAGGATCATCTTGAATCGGAATCTGATCCACTCCGTTCTTCGCTTTGTACCAGTCGTAGATTCGACCAACGAAGGGCGAAATCAACGTCACTCGCGCTTCCGCACACGCCACGGCCTGCCCGAATCCAAACAACAGCGTCAGATTGCAATGAATGCCTTCCTGCTCCAGTCGTTCCGCAGCTTTAATCCCCTCCCAAGTGCTAGCGATCTTGATCAGCACGCGATCACTATCGATTCCGGCGTCGCGATACAGCTGAATTAGCTCATGAGCTTTCTGGACCGTCGCTGCTTCATCAAACGACAGGCGAGCATCGACTTCCGTGGACACCCGGCCAGGAATAATCTCCAGAATCCGACACCCAAACTTCACGGACAACCGGTCGATCACTGCATCAATGAATTCGCTCTCACTGGAGGCTCCAGACTTGGCATCTGTGACGGCCTCGTCGATCAGACCGTGATACTGTGGCATCTGAGCTGCCTTGTACAGCAGCGAAGGATTTGTCGTCGCATCCTGAGGCTGATGCTTTGCGATCGAATCGATGTCGCCAGTGTCAGCGACAACAACCGTCTGTTGTTTGAGTTGTTCCAGAGCGTTCATAATCGTGGTTCCCTGCCGGGGTTAGAGTATCCTGAGACCTGTTACAACATGAACTGTATCAGACACCAGCCTGATGCCCAAACACAGAGCCACTCCACATGACAGGCTCATGACAGGCTCATGACAAACCGGTGAGTGTCGAACGTCCGCTGGAGAATTCGTCGACTTCCAGTCCAAGGTGCTGCAAAAAACTGACCAGCAGATTGCACAGCGGTGGCGGCTTCGCCGGATCGAACGCCAGATGCTGACCGTGTTGAAAATGGCCACCCGCCGCAATGATCGGTAGATTCGTGTTGTTGTGACTCGACGCATTGCCCAAACTGGAACCCATCAAAATGGCCGTCTGATCCAGCAGTGTGTGTTCGCCTTCGCTGACGTCGTCCAGTTTTTGCATCAGCTCAGCAAACAGTCGCATCTCTTCTTGTTCGATAATCGCCAGCATGTCGATTTTGCCGGGATCTTTGCCATGATGACTCAGATTGTGCCACCCATCGTCCACGCCTTCCAACGCCACAACCTCGGCACCACCAGCACCGTGCAGCGTGATCAGCCGCGTTGAATCGGTCTGAATGGCCAAGAAAATCATGTCGTACATCAACTCCATAATGCCCGTGAAGTCCGCTCGGTTCGTGATGTCGGTCGGAGGTTTCCGATCAACCACCGGCTTCGGACGCTTGGCCCATTCTGCCGCCTGTACCAGCCGCTGCTCCAGTTCACGAACGCTGGTGAAGTACTGATCCAGCGTTTGGTTGTCCTTTCGACCGACGTTGCGAGCCACTTGTTTGGTTTGTTCACGAACAAGATCCATCACGCTTTGCCCATCTTCGATGCGGCGCATCTGAGCCGCTTTTTCCGCAGCGTTGCCTTCCAGAAACAGCTTGGCAAACAGGCGTGAAGGCCGAGACTCAGACGGAATCTGTACACCGGATCGCGTGTAAGACAGACTGGAACTGTTGGCCGCCAGCGTCAACGAACCGAACCGCGTGCGATGCCCGATCTGCTCTGCGGCGAACTGATCCACGGAAATGGTATTTTGAAAACTCGGCTGCCCCGGATGAGCGGCACCGGTCAGAAAACTTTTCTCCGCCGCATGTCCGCCATCAACACCCGGATGCATCAAACCGGACACAACACTGAACTTGTTTCGCAGCGGCTGCAACGGCTCCAAATACGGCGTCACGTCATACTCTGGCCCCGCCGTTTCTGGAAACAGATGCGGTGTGTGAATCCCTAAAGGAGCACCAATGGCCAGCATGCGGCGCACGTCGGTTTCCCGGTTCGCTGGTGATTCCGCTCGACACGCCGCAGACGACATGCTTTCCAGCAGCGGCAATCCTACTGCCACGCCGGCCGCGCGCAGAATGTGGCGGCGATTGAGTCGTTTCGATTTTTGCATGTTGACTCCCAGTCTATTGTCTACGCCCGAGAAACAAATCACTATCCACAATCGCATGAATGATAGACTTCAAGCCCACGTTGGGCCCAGCCGATTTCACGATCTGATCAACGCGACTTCGATCCGTCACATCGATCGGCCGACCAGTCGCGTAAACCAGCAACTTCGTCGTCAATGCTCGCACAAACGTGTCTGGGTCGTTCACCAGACAATCCCGAAACTGTCGAAAGTCCTGAAACGCACGTCCATCGGGCAATCGCTCGGCCAGTTCAACATCAGGCCCTTTGCGATAGGACTTCTGCCCCGGAATTTTTTCCCCATCACCAATCGAGCGATACCACGTTCGTTCACCGCCAATCGCATCGAACCGCTCCAACGCAAACCCAGGAGGATCGATGCGTTTGTGGCATCGCGCACAGCTCGCGTCGGAACTGTGTTGCTGCAACTGCTGACGAATGGTGGTCGCTCCGCGAATATCCGGTTCGACCGCCGGCACTCCCGGCGGAGGAGGCGGCAACGGACGTCCAAGAATCCGGTCCATCACCCACGCACCGCGAATCACGGGCGAGGTTGTCGTGCCATTGGCCGTTACCTTCAGCACACTGGCCTGAGTCAAAACGCCTCCGCGAAGACTGCCTTCCGGCAAGCTGATCTTCCGAAACGTTTCTTGGCCATCAACATCCTCAATGCCATAGTGCCGCGCTAATCTTTCGTTTAAGAACGTAAAGTCCGACTTCACAAAATTGATTACAGATAAATCCTGCTGCAGCAGATGATCAAAAAAGTGACGCGTCTCTCCCAGCATGGCTTCCTGCAGCAGAGGATCGAATTCCGGATACAGCTTGTCAGCCGGGGTCGTGAATTCGATGTCTTTGAGGTCGAGCCACTGGTCGGTAAAGTCGTTGACGAAGATGTGAATGCGAGCATCGTGAATCATCCGTTCGACCTGAGCATGTCGGACTGCCGAATTATTCATGCGACCGGCGGCGGCCAGTTGAAGTAATTCCTGATCCGGCATTGACGACGACAAAAAGTAAGACAGACGTGCTGCGATGTCGTAGTCATCTGCCACGGCCTGACGGTTCAACAACAGAAACTGGGGCGAGCACAACACGCCAGTGACTCCCGCCCGCACAGCCTGTTCGAAAGTACGTCCGGCATCCAAACGTCCCAGCGCCAACTGCACAAACGGCTGAATTTCCGACTCATCCACGGGCCGTCGAAACGCGCGACGAACGAACTCGCGAATGATGCGTTCCACATCCTCACGCGGTTGTGACGATTCGACGAAATGCAGCTTCACGCCTTTGCGATGCCGCATATAAATCGACTCACCCGGCACCAACGTCAGATGCTCCAGCGCGCCGAATAGCTTTTGCTGCGCGATGGACGGAAAACTCTGGTCCAACGGTCCGTGAGTTTCCGCCCATTTGATTCCGATGCCCGGACGAGCTTCATGCTTATCACGCCACGTCACGTGTTCGGGCCAGATTCGTGGTTCCAGATGGATGGAGTGACCTTCCTGCATGTGCGTTGTGAATTCAATGATGCGCGGTTGTGCGGGTGTCCCGGTGACATCATAGATGCCCATAAACTTTCGTGTCTCAGGACCAAACAACGCGCCGACGTAAACCGCGACGGCCAGAGTGCGGTCGCCGGGATCGTGCGGCCAGACGGCCACGCGACAGCGATAGATGCCGTCTTCAATGGGATGCACGTCATCCAGTCGAGCGGGCGGCCAACCGGGCGTGAACTTCACGAACGAATCTTCAACCGCAATCGTGCCGCCTTTTTTCTTCTTCACTGAGTCGACGTTTTCGTCCACCTGCATCATCTGCACACGGCGAGTCGTTTTCGGCAGGGGATCAATGCGGCGAATCACTGCGTCAAACGCAACATTGGCTGCCTCCAGATATTGTTCCATCAGAACCGACGAAATACTCAGACCATCCGCCACGTTATCAAAGCCTTGCACGCGCCCGTCCTCCGGCAGCAAATCGGCCAACGGAACGTCGATGCCCAGCAGGTTGTGAACCGTGTGTTCATATTCGCGACGATTCAAACGCCGTAGTGCCTGAGTAGAATTCACAGCAGGTCGATCAAGACGCTCAACAATGAGACCAACCATTGATTTCACTTCAGCATCAGTTGGGCGTGGCTCATCCGGTGGAGGCATCTCCCGCGACTCAACAACGTCCAGAATACGTGCCCACAGTTCGTGCGTTTCGAAAGACTCATCTGATCGCAATTGATCTGGTCTCAATTGATCGAATCGCAACTCCGCTGCCTGACTGTCTGCACCGTGACACCCCACGCAGTGTTGCTGCAAAAAAACGGTCACTTGATCGAGGTCTGCACCCGCCGCGACGATAGGAATCGTTTCCTGTGCTGCCAGCAGGGCGAACATGATGATGAAAAGTCTGTGATTCATAGCCTCGAATGATACCGCCTGCGCGTTTTCGTTGCACTGTAAGAATTTCACCGTCAACAAACCGTCTGGCAAAATGAAGGATGTGGTGACCACCGCAGACCAAGCAACCACACCTGCATGATACCGAAGTACAAATCGCAGCACGACAACAATCCTCAACGACGGCAGCGCACAGACCTGAAAAAAAGGTGCGCGATTGTCAGACGGAACTGCTTGTCGAAAGCGCAGCAGCCATCGGAGGGCGGACAGCGAACAACCTGATTCATAACGATAACTCAACGCGAATCTGTTTTAAGCAGAAGCATGAGAGTTCGGCACGGCACTTGCCAAGACGAGTTTGCGAGATCGGAGCCATGGGGTTTCCGTTTCAATTCGTTTCAATTCGCATCAAGCGCTGAAACTCAAACACCTGCCAATGTGATTCACGAAACAGATCGTGTCGCACATCAGCCAAGCGTTTTTATTTTCACCAAGGAAAAACACATGTTCGCCGAACTCTCAAGTCCCCGTCGCAAAAGATTGTCGGGATTTACCTTGATCGAATTACTGGTCGTGATTGCGATCATTGCGATTCTCATCGCGCTACTGCTACCAGCCGTTCAACAAGCTCGCGAAGCCGCACGCAGAACACAATGTAAGAACAATCTCAAGCAACTGTCGCTGGCGATGCACAACTATCACGACGTCTACTCGATGCTTCCATTGGGAATGGTTCACAACATCAACTGGAGAGTCTCAGTTCTGCCCTACATTGAACAAGGGACGATTTATAGCCAGCTGGATCTTAATCTCCCGATCAGGGGAGATCAGCCAAACGTAAACACGGCTGTGCTGAGTCGGCTGGCGTTGAATGCCATGATCTGTCCTTCCAACGTTGTTGAGCCGATCTCGAACAACGCCTACGGCCAAAACGGTGAGCAGCTGATGCTGATGAACTACGTCGGAATTGCAGGAGCCGTCGACACTTCGCTACCCAACAACGCTCTCAGCGGACGGTGTCGCAGCTTCTACGGCTGGGATTGCGACAACGGCACTCTGGAAATTAACGGCAGGGTCGCGTTCAAAGATATCACGGACGGTTTATCAAACGCTCTGATACTCGGAGAGCAAAGTGGACGGGATGAGGGAATGGACAATGGCGACCGCAGAACCGGGATGCGCGGTGGCTGGCATGGTACCGGTGACACCAATCAAACGAAGGATCAGATCACAGGAATTGGTTCTGGAGTTACGCCCATTCAATACCCACTGAACTCAACTTGCTCTGACTTCTGGGCGTGTCAGGTAACGTACCTGAACTCGCACATTCTGAATTCGGAACATACAGGCGGCGTCCAGTTCGGACTCGCTGATGGTTCCGTGCGATTTATCTCCGAGAACACCTCACTGGAAACTTTGAAACTGTTGGCGATGAAGTCTGATGGTAATCCAGTGGGCGAATTCTAAAAGCCTAGGCAAAAATTAGCGCAAGACAAACACAGTGACAACGAACGCCCGCGAGGATTTGTGAATCACTCCAGTTTGATCAGCCGTTGTCCCCATTGTCGACAATCATAATCCTCTGCGGCGTTCTTCTTTTTTTACTCCCCGAATCGTGGGGACAGACCCAAATTAACTACGGGAGCTTCAAAATGTTGACTCAAAATTTTCGATGCGTACTGGCATCTTGTATCCTTGCGTCATCAATAGGATGCGGCAGTGAAAGTAAGCCAACTGCGATGGTGACCGGTGCTGTCACATTAAACGGCGAGCCGTTTCATGGGGCGTCAGTCCACTTCTACAATCCAGAGGTCGGTGGGGGGGCGTTCGACTTGAATGACAACGGATTCTTCACATCTCCCCAGCCGATTGTCGTCGCCGAGTACATGGTATCTCTTGACCGACCAAGACCATCCGTCGAAGATCGCAGTGGCGACATTCCTGCCATGTATCGCTCCAGCAGCAAAAGTGGCCTCGTCGCCCGCATTTCCACTGCTACAGAAAATCATTTCTCCTTCGACATTAAAGGTAAGCCGCCGAAGAGGAAAGGGGAGGATGCCCCTGTCGCCTTTGATCCGCTACCCGGCGCAGGTAGTTAGTCTGATTTGCTGTATTTGCAGAACGGGCGAAAGTCCGAAGACGCGAGTCAAGAAGAGTGCTCCGCAACTAGAAGTAGTCCACATTGGTGAGCGTGTTGTTGACCGATCAATCACCATTGCGATTGCGACGCAACAGCCGCTCATTCGAAACTAATTTCCAACAAGAGTAGCTCAGCATGTCCCTGCTGAGCTACTCTTTTTTTCTGTGCTACGCGCATGGAACGCCTCAAATCCAGAACGAAGTTGGTAACGAATTCCGACTGCCAGCGACTAGCTGCGGCGCACAAAAAAACGCCGCGAAGCCTAAGCTGCGCGACGTTCTGTTCTCATTTGATATCGTGTCCCGAAGGACGCGTGATCAGATTAGTCGTACGTTTTCCGCACGAGGTCCTTTTGGTCCTTCACCGACGTTGAAAGAAACCTGCTGACCTTCTCGCAGGTCTTCGAACTGTGTTCCTTCCAGTGCTGACATGTGAAAGAACATGTCCTTCCCTGATCCGTCCTCGATGAAGCCGAATCCTTTTTCCGTCACGCGCTTGATTGTACCTTCAGCCATTAGTCTTACTCTATACTCTAGAAAATGTAGTAGCCCCGGAACGTGAAACGTTCACGTTCTCGCAACCACCGGTAGTAGTCTCTCACCTATGCGGAAAATCCGCACACCAATTCCAGTGTTCCATCCGTCAGCAATGGACATCATGAACACAGGACATTGACTCTGTTATCGCCAACTGTTGTGCTGCGAAAGCACAAACACAATCGGCTATTGATCTCGTTCACTCAATGCTCGAATGGAGAATTGATAAAAAGGATCGCGAGAAGGGGCGGCATTGGCACCTCTGTTCTTCTGCGATTTCCGGGCGCGTTTGGCATCAGCTTTTTGCTTCTTGTCCATTTCGCGTTTTCGTTTTTCGAATGTATTTTGATTTTGTGCGATGACTTGTCTCCCTTTTTCGATCCATGAGTCGTGATTCAAGCGATTCCGGGGTGGATCGTCAACCCGCTACGCGCACGTCAGCCAATTTTGCTGGAAACTTAATGGCTTAACGTGTCAGTCAGTGAAAGTCAGGCAGCTTTTTCGGCCTAACTTGTTTGTCTTGCCGGCTGTTTGGCTCGTGGCCCATTCGCCGAATTAGGGCCTTTTGGCCGTGAGCGTTTCCGCTTGGGTTTATCCGTTGGCAAAAGTGCCTCCTGCGAACTTCGAGAGCGGCCACCAGCAGGCGAAAACCCGCCAGATCTTCCCCGCGAAGGTCCACCACGCCGAGATCGCGGCTGAGGTGCTGTTTCTGTTTCGTGTGGCTGTGGCTCCGGTGGAGTCTGACCGCCAACAACCGGAATCTTGTGACCAATCAGCTTTTCGATGGCCCGCAAATCCGCCAATTCGGCCGTCGTACAAAAAGACAACGCAATGCCTTCCGCACCAGCTCGCCCCGTGCGACCAATCCGATGCACATAAGCTTCTGGCTCCATCGGCAAATCGTAGTTGATCACGTGAGTCACGCCATCAATATCAATTCCACGAGCGGCAACATCTGTGGCCACGAGCACTTGGATTTTCTTTTCGCGAAACTCTTCCAACGCTCGCTGTCGAGCATTCTGTGACTTATTGCCATGAATCGCAGCCGCTGTGATGCCACTCTTCACCAGCTTGGTCACCACAACGTTCGCTCCACGCTTTGTTCTGGTGAACACAATCGCTCGCTCAACATCGTCAGCAGACAAAACCTGTCGCAGCATCGATTGCTTGGTATTGCGATCGACATACAACACACGCTGGTCAATGCGTTTGACGCTGCTGGACTTGGGTGTCACGTTGACACTGACCGGGTCTTTCAGCAGCCGTTGAGCGAGTTCGACGATCTTAGGCGGCAAAGTGGCTGAGAAAAACAGCGACTGACGATCACTCGGCAGCTTCTGAATGATTCGCTTTAAGTCCGGCAGGAAACCCATGTCCATCATGCGGTCTGCTTCGTCCAGAACGAAGACTTCCAGATGGCTGAGGTCGATGTGTCCCTGATTCATCAGGTCCAGCAGTCGTCCGGGAGTCGCGACCAAGACATGAGCACCGCGATTGAGGGCTCGAACCTGGTTGCCCTGCTTGACGCCGCCGTAAACCAGAACGTGCCGCAGACCCAAGTATTTGCCGTAGGTTTCAAAGCTTTCGCCAATCTGAATCGCCAGCTCACGCGTCGGTGCCAGCACCAAAGCTTGAGGCTGATTGGGAACGGCTTTCTGCTTTTCGCCGCCCAGCAGATCAAGAATCGGTAGAGCGAAGGCAGCGGTTTTGCCGGTGCCAGTCTGGGCACATCCGAGAATGTCACGACCTTCTAGGGCAGCGGGGATTGTTTTCGCCTGAATTGGCGTCGGTGTTTCGTATTTTTCTTCGGCAACAGCACGTTGCAGGCCGGGAATAAGTTCGAGTTCGTCAAAAGTCTTCAATGGAATTCCTTGGTGACAACAAAGAGCGGCTTTCCAAATGCCGATCGCAACGAAGCGGTGTCGGGCTTTGCAAGCTGGAAAGTGAGCGCCTTGAGTAATAGATTGTTGAGCGGACGGGATTCCCGTAGGGTTATCGTTCCGCCAGAAGCTGGTGCTGCACTCGCAAAGTTGGGTGCAGTTCCGTCAATAAAACACTTCATTGACAGGTGTGAAGCTTGCCAGAAACTTGTTGATTTCTCTGTATGATGATGAGATTCAACAATGGAACAGCAAACGCCGCGATCTCAAGCGATTCCGGACAAACAAGAAAGTCACAGAATTCAGTGCGTCCATAATGACGCTGGCGGCGTTCCAGAGCGGTCCACTTAACCGATGGTTGGCAGCAAATGTGTGGCCAAAGAGCCGACACTTGAATGAGCGTCTCCGGTTGAAAGAACGACTCATTTGGCTGGAAAACACTTGGTGTTAATAGAAATAAGTGTCTTGCTTACTTCCAGCCGGAAAACACGACCGCCACTGAAGGCTGTGCCGCACGTCGAATAGTATAGCTTTCGGACAACGGTCCGTATAGTCAGAATTTGAAGAAACCCTTGATCAGCACTGATTCGATGACGCAGGGCCATCATTCTTCGGCAATTCTGTCACCAGAAGCCGCTTCGGCAAACAAGAACGACCAGCAACAGTGTTTCCCAGTGGACATCTCCCATTCGCAACAGGCGACCGGTGATGGTACTGACGCCAGCGATTTAATAAGTGGGATAGGCTTCCAGCCTGTCAGTCAGCCTGTCAGCTTGATCCTTGGCAGGCTGGAAGCCTATCCCACGTTTTCAAATGCTTCAGTAATTCAATCGACGTCCCACGGAACAGGTATCCGACAATCAGAAGACCGTTTCATGAATCGTTCTCAATTCATCGTGGCCGCCCACTGCACACTCTTGCTCTTCACGCATCCGTCGTGCGGACCTGTTGCTTGTGCCGCTGACCCCGACACCAGCCGCCCGTTTGAATGGCTCATCCCCGGTACGGTCCATGACGAGCACGGTGCTCCCGTGCCCGGAGCGATCGTGGAATCGGTTGGGATTCAGGCTGAAGGAACAGAATCTGCCATCGCCGACGAACAAGGAAAGTTCGTGCTGCAGTTTCAGGCCGCCAGCCAATACAGTCGCAACTTGCTGATTCGCAGCCCAGACGAGTCACTCATGAGCTTCGTGACCGACGTAGAAAACGAATCCCGAAAATTGCTGCGCGTAATCCTGAAACCAACGCGGCCAGTCACAGTCACAGTTACAGTGGTCGACATCAACGGACAACCGATCACCGAAGCACTCGTCGAAGTCATCGCGTCGCTTCAGTTCATCCCGCTGCAGAAGTCAATTGCATCCCGCCCGACCAACAACAATGGCCAAGCAACACTGCAACTTCCCGCGGACGCACGTGTCGACTGGATCACCGCACGACATGATGATCACGGGTACGACTATTACGAAAACTACGATTCCTATCCCACACCGGAACGACTGCCGGTCCCTCGGGAACTCACACTGACTCTAAACAACGGCAGCCAAGCAGAAGTCAAAGTTGTGGACTCTCAAGACAAACCGTTGGCAGGTGCCGAACTGATTCCGTGGACCATTCACAAGAAAGGCAAACTGTCCGATGTCAATCTCAGCGGTATGTCTTCCGGTGTGACATCGGATGCCAACGGGATCGCGAGGTTTCCATGGATTCCCACTGATCTCGTTGGACGAGTTACGTTTCTCGTCAATGATCGAACTCTGCACTGCCCGCAGTCCGCCGTCTTCCCCTCAAATGGGCCATCGATCGCCAAAATATTTCGCACGGCGATCGTTCGCGGAAAAATCACGTACGCAGATGGCAGTCCCGCCCAAGGCATCCATCTACAGGGCGAAGGTCGTGGTCACACAAATCACTATTTTCACGGCCACACGATGACTGTCGAAGATGGAACCTACGAAATTCGCATCTACCCCGACCGATCGACGATCTTGGCCGTGACAGAAAATGCGTGGGCCGCCAAGAGCCATACGGATATCAAACTTGATGAAGGACAAATCAAGGAACACGTCGACTTCATCGTCGGTGATGGCACATTGCGGCACGGAAAAATTACGATTGGCCCCGATGCCGTTCCCTGCGTGGGCGAAACGGCCACACTGCTGCAAAAATTCGGCGACACCAAGCTGGTTCGGGGGTGCAAAACAGACAAGAACGGAACCTATCGGTTCAGAATCGGCCCCGGCGACTATTCGTTGCGGCTGCCCAATCACCCTTGGGAAAATGCCATCGCGTTGGTCGTGGAAGACCGGACAGAAATCATCCACGACGGATATTCCGCACGTAAAGAGCGAGTCACCCTGAACGGTTCCACGGTCGATGCGGACGGCAAACCCATCAGCAACAGCTTAGTGTATGGAGAATCAATCGCAGCCCCGGGACACGCCGGCTTCCGTTCGAAAGTCGATCTGCAGGGGCAGTTTTCAACCGAGCGGTGGTCGGACCACATGCTGCTGTACGGCTTCAATAACGAACGCAAGCTGGCCGGTTTTATAGAGATTCACGAAGACGACGTGGAAGTCCAAATCCCACTGGCCCCCGCAGCCACCGTCACAGGCCGAGTCCTCGACACCACTGGCCAGCCGCGTTCCAATGTGCGCGTCGTACTATCGCTGGGTCGCCCCGAGAACCGCAGCCTACGGTTATCCACCCCAACGAATGAACTGGGCAAATACGTCTTCCCCGCCGTGGCCCCCGGAAGCCAATTCGACATCAAAGTCTACACAGGCAATCAAAGCACCGCAGGCGAGGGATTTGACGTCAAGAATTTGACGGACATCACCGTCCAAGACATCACCGTCCAAGACATCATCGTGCAGAAGACAGAACCGAAGTAAGACACCGCACTCAGTCTCATCACGGGACAGCGTTTTCTTCGCAGGTGGCTCTGTTCCGTTGGCTGGTGCATGCGATCACGATCCGCACAACTTATTGATGGCGTTTAGAAGCTCCTAGGCTTTCTCGACACCGCCAAGTTCCTCTGCCAGCCTGCTTGCCTTCAAGAGTTCTGAGAGAGTGAATCTTTGTTCGTCCTTCCCGACAGGCGTACTCTTCGTCTTTTTCGCAACCGACTCTTTGCCCTGCTTGTTCATATTGAACTTCACGGTGCTCACGTACTGAGGAGTGATCGCTGTTGAGTGAGACAATGAAGAGCATCGACACGATCTGAAGATATGACAACGGTGTGTCACGACCCGCCGTTGCGTTTGGTTTCGATTTTGTGAGGACGGGCTGTCGATTCCAAATTAAACCACTTCGAGTTTGATGTCCATGCCCAGTTCGTTACCGAACTGGCGGATGCGTTCGTCGGGCCGTTCGCCGCACAAGGCGGAGATCGTCTTTGGAATCGAGATCACGACTCCGCCGCTGTCGTCTTTGCAAATCGACAATTGCGAAATCACTCCCGGCATTGTTCCGGAAAACAGATACAACACGCGGAACATCGCCGCCAGCACTCGTGCTTTCTTCTGCACGGACTTGGATGCCAACTCGGCGATTGCTGGAGCAGCGACCTTTGAGCCGAGGCCTGAGTAGCGATGGTAATTCGCCATCGCCAGATAAGCTCGCCCTTCGTGAGTGATCCCGACGAAGCCAGCGTTCGCGATGATTCCGATGTATTGCTGAGCCCGAAAATCCGGATGAGCTCGCCAAGCAATATCGGCCAGATAACACGACGCCGTACGATGCCGCTGGTCGTCTTCGGTCTCTTCGATTCCCAGCGCCACGAACGCTTTCTCTGTCCAGTCTGCGAGTTCTTGGCAATGTTCGGGATTCCGCGCGCGCAGAGTCGACAGATCGCGACAAGCCACAAGCAAAGAATCTCGATTCTGTTCTTCAACAGTGATCATCGAATACACCACGCCTTCACGAAGTCCCAGCGACGACATCACAACTCGATCAGCCTTCAAAGCCCGCAACGTTTCGCGCATCACCACGGCTCCGATCGGCAGCAGGTCGCGTCTATTCTTTGACACCGCGTCCACTCCCTTCATGTCGGACAAATCGCCAGTATAGATTGTCTTGCAAAAATCCATCAACTCCTCAGCAGACACTTCGTAGTCGTGTACCAGCGGCAACGGGTAATCGTGGTTGGCGATATGGAGCTTCGCCAACGACCTCCACGTTCCGCCAACCGCATAGAAGTTTCTGTCAATGCCCGGCCAGTTCATCGAAACCTCTTTCAGTTTCGCTCGAGCAATTCTTTTTGCGTCCGCCAGCAATCCGCCCGACAGCTCCGTCAGCCTTAGACCGCCCAGAGGCAGAGTCACGCCTTCGCCGATGTCCTTGTCGACCGCGACCAGTTCCAGTGAACCGCCGCCGATATCGCCGACAATTCCAGAAGGCCTGTGAAAGCCACACTGGATTCCCATGCCCGAATATCGAGCTTCCATGGCGCCCGTCAGCACTTCGACATGACACCCAGAAATGCGTTCGACGTGCTCAATAAACTCAGCGCCGTTCTCCGCATCTCGCACGGCAGCCGTGGCAATCACTTGCGTTCTGCACACATTCACCTGCTCTCCGAGTGCTCGAAACCGCGTCAGGGCGGCATAAGCTCGTTCAACCCCGCCTTCATTCAGCCGGCCACTTTCAACCATGCCACGACCGAGGCCGCACAGCACTTTTTCGTTAAACAGCACCGATGGCGAACGCGTCTGACCTTCATAGATCACCTGACGAACAGAGTTCGAACCGATATCGATGACAGCAATCGGCACAAGAGACTGAAGCCGTCCTTGGCCAAGTTCAACTTGAGAAACCGTTTTCGGGGCATCGAGCATTGTACAGTCTCGCGAGTGGCTTGGGGTTGTGATCTTTGCGAAAACGGAATCCACCACACGACCTGCAACGTCGGTGAGTCGAAAACCCCAGCCGCCGTAGCGATAGGTGAGTTGTTCGTGGTCGATTGCCAGCAGGCGGAGAATTGTAGCGTGCAGATCGTGGACGTGAAGTTCGTCTTGAACGACTGGCCAGAGATCTCGCTGCCGCGAAAGGCCGGTCGGTGCGTGCTGAGCGTGCGTGGTAACACGTTCGGCATTCTCCAGATCGTGATGACGTTGCGGCTCCGGCGAACCATCCTAAGGCTCACTTGGTGAGCCATCCTTTCACCAATGCGGTCGCTTCCGCCCGATGACGGTTGAAGTCCTTGCCCTGCGCATTGCGGACCATGGCCAACACGAGGTGGTGCTCGGGGTGAATGACCAGCAGCGTGCCGCAGCCACCGGCGTGGCCGTACGCTCCTTGGCCGAGGTGCTGGGCGGCGTCTTGGAGGCCGATGCCATATCGCATATCGAGGCGTGGGAACCAAGGCTTGAGCGAAGTAGGCAGGATGGCCGCGTGGGTCTCCGGCGAGAACACTTCCCAAGAACCGTACTTACCGCGGTTGTCCAACAGCACACCAATTCGCGCTAGACTCTCGGCAGAGAAACCGTTGTGCGGCAGCACATGGCGGATGCCTAGCGGCTCAAACAGGTCACGCTCCATCGCGTCCCAGTAGTTGCGTCCGCGGAGTAGCTCCAACGCGCGGACCGAAAGGATCACGCCCACCACGCCATAACGATGCCGGTCGCCGGACGGCCACTCGCGCTTGCAGTGCGCGATGAGGCTCTCATTCCAAGTGTGGAAATAGAACAGCCGTGAAAAGGCGAGGTCCCAAGGAAAGTGAATACCGGTCGCGTGCACGTGGCTCGCTCGAAAGGTCAGGTTCCGATCACGTGGAGTGTCGAAGTCCGGCAGGTAGTTGCCGATCGGCTCGTCCAGTTTTAGGATTCCGCGGTCAACATAGGTCGCCAACTGAAGACCGATCAGATGCTTCATCGCCGAATCGAGTGACATCGGCGTGTCGACCGTGACCCGTTGGCCGTCCATTTCACCATAGCCCTTCGCCAGCACGATCACGCCGCGCCGAGCGATCACGACGGCCATCGGCTCGTTTGACGCCGCGTACCATTGGTCGAGTTGGGCCTCCAGCTCTCGAACTTGTTGAATTGTGATCCCCGTCTGCTCCAGCGGTGCCGCGTGCAGCACGGGAGCCGGCTGACCTTGAAGCCGCTTGGGCGTCGCCTTGACGATTGGCTTGTCCGCCCAGCCCATGAGCTGGCGTTTCAACTGCACGTGTCGAGTGGCCTCCTCCATCTGCCACTGTCCTCGTCGCGACGGACGGGACAGTCGACCATATTCGAGGATCGCCGCCAATTCGATCGCTCCTTGCTCAGAGTTTTGCCAGTGCCCCGTGATCGCGTCGATCTCAAGCTGCTGCTGATCCAGCTCGACCGCGCGCTGCGACTCTGCGACTCGTGCCCCCGCCAGCTCTGCAAGGTCGAAGTCCTTTGTCACACAGCAACAGGTCATCGCTCGACGCAACACGGGGCCTGCGGGGACAGGTGCCTCGCCGTAAGCGTAATATCGGCCCGGCTGGTCGGCTGCTTCGACCTTCTCGAATCGCTCGTTGAACCACTGCGTGGAGATTGCAGTCTCGTCGACCACCTTCGCCACTAACTCAGGATTCTCCCAAACAAGCTCTGGGAGTGTCTGGCCAGCTCGTAACACGAACCCGCCTTCGGGCGCAAACTCCTGTTCGCCAAATCGCTCTACCAGCTGCGTTTCGTTCAATTCACGGAGCGACTGAGCCGAGGCGAGCGTGCTGTTAAAGAACACGAGAGTGGCGAACATCGAAAGACAGAAACATCCGTGACAGCGCATAGCAGCTTTCTACGATGAGGCGTGGTGGTTGCGAGGACATCATCATACGTCGTCGGCGAAGCTCAGCAATGCAGACAGCTGCCGAAACAGTCACTGCGCAATACCCTCGTTCCGGAGAGGCAGGGTGGAGAACTCGCGGGCGTGGACACAAGATCGACCAACTCAGACACAACGAAGTACGCCAACAACTCAGACGTATTGTCGCGCGGCCCATTAGGCACCGTATTTTGACACTCGTTCTGCGGCTTCGGCCTGCGCCAAGACGTCGCCCGCCCAAGACTTGCAGTAGACTGCGCCGCGTTCGGTTTGACGTCAAATATTTCCCCAAACGCTCTTTCAGTAGATCACAAATCTCCCGCAGACATTTTAACCGTTAAAAAGTCAATTGCCGGTGTGATAGGGTCTATGTGAGGTTGTGCGTGACGACTTTGGCTAGCAATCGTATCGATTGTGTACGAAATGGCTTTCCGGATGCTGCACGCGGGAAGCGAAGACACTGTTTGTTTTCCACTGGGCACTGTTGCTGACTTCCGCAATAATTGCGGCGATGTACAGTCAGAATCAATTTCGCTGTCGACTCACGCAAAGGAATCGGGCCGCATGTTTTTGCTTTACAACGACCGTTCTGTGCTGTTACAGCTGTCATCCTGTTTCGTATTTCCGGCTGTGGAGATGCGTCGCTGGATTCTGCCACAGTTGGTGACTGTTAATGAGGAACGAACGCCGACTGACTCCATTCGAACATTATATGCTCGCCGATGAACGCCCGGGATATCCTATGCGGTTCTGTTTTCGGCTCGTTTTCGATGGCAGTCTGGATTTACCGCGATTGAATCAAGCGTTTGCGTTAGCGAAAGTCGACCACCCCTTGCTGATTGCGCACGTGGAACGTGACACGGGATGTCTGACGTGGATGATGTCGCCACCACCCACACAGGGCCGTGAATCGGCGTGGGCGTTCGATCTGACAAAAGAGACCGGCATACGTTTCCTGCTTGAACAGCGAAAAGACGATTGCACGCTTTGGCTGCAGGTTCATCACAGTTGCACTGACGCACGCGGCGCGATTCAGTTTCTGGCCAATTGGTTTGCCTATTACGACGGCTCAGAAACGCCACCGCCAGAATCGTCTGCAGAGGATCTGGCATCGAAAATGAGGCAACGCGATATTGGCCGTGATCGCAGGCTATGGACGTAGGCACTGCCATTGGGCAAATACTGGAACCGACTCTACGCATTCTACGGTCATCGCTCTGCCATCGTTAACGCCCATGAGGCCGGGCACGAACCGACGAAAGAATCTCACAGCGACATTAAGGATCAGCCGCAGTGCGATCGACCAACCTTTCTCAGTCGCCGAATTCCCTTCGATCCGGAAGAATGACGCGCCGGAAAAAAACAGGCTCAGTCAACGGCCACCATCAACGATCTGCTGCTGATGGCGACGTTCATTGCTGTCGGGAATTGGAACCATCGGCATTCGAGACCGAGGCGTCCGTGGATTCGCCTAGCTGTGCCTATCGATTTGGCAACGAATAGCAATCGGCAACACTTGGCCGCGAACTACAGCAGTATGGTCTTCCTTGATCGACAGCATGATCATGGACCTTCGTATACGAAACTACTGCACAGCATCCATCGTGAAATGAAGTGGAGCCGGCAGGAGACCATCAGTTATGGAATGCTGGACGTGCTGCGTATTTTAGACCGTCTTCCCGGTGGCATGTGGGCCGGAGTGAAAACGACATCTTGGCAGACGTCGGTGACGACTGCCGTGGTCAGCAATCTCGGCTCGTTGGATTCGATGATTCCACATGGCACCGAGTTAAACTTGGGCAGTGCAACACTGCGCGAATTTGATTTCCTCGTTCCCTTCCGTCCCGGCACGTCAATTGCTTTAGGCGTCGTCACTTATGCGAACCAGTTGCATCTCACGATGAATTATGACAAGCATTGCCTGTCATCACCGACCGCGACCGAGTTTTTCGAATCGCTGTGTCGCGTCGTTTACGACAGCGTCCACAATCAACATTCGTCGGGCCGTGCGAATGCGTAGCAAGCGTAGTGCAAAATCATTGCTCCATCGATTTGAAATCGGTGGGGGACAGTCGAAGAACGAGAACGCGATTGTTTCGGGCCGTTGAGTTCCACTGTCTGCAAGAGATTCCTGCACCCGCGCGTCCGACTCGTGTTTCCATGATCTGGTGATCATCTGGGCTCGACGAATTCGGCTCTGGTAAAATCAGGAACTGGTGGATCGAAACGTTCGAACGAACCATCCCGCGTTCGCCGCCCCTGGATCTGGACCTCGTAGACACCCAGAAGGAAATTCGTCACTTCTGCAGGTCGTTGCTCGTACTCTTCGGTTTCGGAGTTCCAAACCTTGACTCGCACGGTCGCGCCATTGCTGTACATGCGTTCCGGTTTCCACTGTCGTGTGGTGTTGACAGGCACCCAGCGTTGCGTACCAACTCCAAATCGTCCGCTCTTGCCAATACCCACGTCCTGCACCAACACCTCGTTGGTTCTCTCGTTAAAGATGTGCGCGCGAGGATACGGAAACCCTTCATCGATCAGCTCGACACATTCCCCGATGCGACCCGTGTAAGGGTCACCCGTGCGTTTGGACAGCACGGTGTTCAGCGAAAAACCACCGGTCGTCTGCAGGGTCGGAATGGCAAAATCGGTGAACGCCATTTCGCGCATCGTAAAGCGTCTCAATTCACCCAGCCGAATGAATCCATCGTCATCCATATCGACATACGGCGATCCCCGCAATCCGGCCACGATCGCCTAGCAGAACGTAAATGCACCCGGCGCAAGATATGCCGCCCGGGATGCGCCCATGACGACGTAGGAGATCCGCCCAGTGGAACGTGCCATGGCCTCTTGATTGAGTCCCCCCGCGTAGCAGCATTCAGCCCAGATCATCGCACTTTCACCCCGAAAATGCTCTTCGATCGTGTCAAACATGTCTTCGAACGGCCATGTATTGGCATCGTTTGAGTAGCCATCATAAGTACAGAAGCAGTGGCTCCCATCCGACTTGCCGCCGTGTGTACTAATGAAGAAAATCAGTTGATCATCCGGCTGGCTCCGCGCCAGCAGACTTCGGAATCTGGCCTTGATCCGTGCTGCCGTCGCTTGTTCGTCCTGCAGCAACACGATTCGATCGTTTGGCGTGCCGTTCTTCCTGAACCACAGCGCGATGGCCCCTTCCATCCGATCTGGTTTTGAGAAGTGGTTCTCGCCTTCAAAGTCGCAAAGTCCCACGACAAACAACAGGACTTTCTTGGGGTCAAGTGCGGTCGTCGCGGCAGTCGACTCCCGTCTGCCATGCGTCTTCATCGCAATTCCTGCGGCCTCCGATTCCTCACGCGTTAGACGCCCATCCTTGTCCTTGTCAAACAGTCGAAAGAACTTCATGGCTGGTTCCGTATCGGGAAATTCGTCGATCGTCAAGACACCATCTCCATTCGTGTCGCGGTCACCCATCGTCGCAGGCTGTGCCGGTAGTTCGATTCCCATTTCTGACGGCTGGACACGACCATCCCCATCTTTATCCATACGTTGGAAAGCGTTCCTGCTGCGCTCGGAATCCTCAAACTCATCAACGGTCAACAGGCCGTCTCGATTTGAATCGCGGCTGGTGAAAAACAGACTCGCGAAGGATCGACGGCCGACCGTGTCGAGTTCTCCCGCGCTCAACTCGCCACTCTGGTCGATATCGATCTCGTCGATAAGTTTTTGAAAGCGTGTGGCGGCTTCCAACTCGTCTTGAGACAAGGTCCCATCAGCGTTTGAGTCGAACCTCTTCAACAGCATTGTCTTGGCTTCGTTGACCGGGGATGTCTCCGATGGCGACTGTTCGTCGGCAATTGTCTCCGTGGAGAGAGCCATCAGCAAGAGAACATTGCTCAAACAAATAAGCCTAGTCATGCGCCGTCCTACCGTGCTGAAGTTGATTGCATTCTTGTACTCAAGGCGACTTTATCTTGCCACGACCAGCATCCGACGTCAATTCGGCGCGAGTCAGTTCAGTGAAAGTTCGGGTGCGTGCATTTGCGGAATTTGTGTTGACAGTGGTGTGGAATTTCCTGAGCGCTGATGTCGCACCGTGAAAACGTTCGCAGACGTTTAGAGTTAGGCTACTTCTCTGCTTGCAAAAAACTTTGGCGGGTTTTCGACGGGCTTCTCGATGTGCTTGTGAGTGGTCTAATTACGTGCAGTTGTTGTGTCATTGCGAGCCATAGAATGTCTACTCAACCCATTTGCTTAGTCGAACGAGCTCAACGGCCCGAAGCGAAAGCTCGTGAAATCATCGCCGAACTGTACTGTCCGATCGTCTATCGCTGGGCGCGGCGCTGGGGGGTGCCGCGAACCGAGGCAGCCCAGGTCACCCGCCGAGCGATCCGCTCGCTGTTCAAGCAGATCGGAGATTACAGCTTTTCAGACGCCGGACTCCTATTCCGCAGTTGTCTATGGACACAATTGCGGTATCACGCTGCCGACAGTCCTGATGTCAATTCCATGAATATTCCGGAACGATATCCGGAGGACGTTCCGGCTGGATGGGTGACCGACGACACCGCTCGACTGCTGCGATCTGCTGGAAAAATGCTGTTACAGCGGTTTCCTGCGGAAGAGCAACCGGTCTTTCAACAGTTACTCGACCGTCAACAAAGCCCGCTGGCGGCGGCCCGTCAGCTTGCGTTTAGCCTCAGCGAGATTCGTTCTGCGGCAGCGACAGGGGCATCCGTTTCTGCGGCCGGTTCTGGCGGCGACTCCTCAACGGACGCTGGTGTCTGAGCCTCAGCGGGTTGAGCCGCGACCGGGGCGGGCTCGTTCCTCGTGACTTCTGCGTCTCCCGTCTCGGGTTGTGACAAGGCCGATACGATCAGCCAAACCAGCAACGAACAGGCGACGACTGCGCCGATGCCTGTCAGCCTATAGCCGTTTGAACGTCGATGTTTCTTGTGGGCGAGTTTCGTTTTTTTGCGGCGTTTGGGAAGCTCAGTTCCACGACTGCGGTCGTTCGCTGTGTTCGCCGATTGAATCGTCTTCTTGAGTCTGCTTTTCGGCGGAGGTGTGCTGTTGCCGCTCGTTCGTCGCCGCGCTGGTGAGTCTGCAATTGACTTCTTGGCTGGTCGATGGTCACTCGCATTCTGCGGACTCTTATCGTGCAAAGGCTTCCCTAAGAAATCTTGACGCTCCACGGATTGATCGGCTGCCAGCAGTGCTGACACTTTACCGCGAACGTCCGCCGGAAGCGTTCTTAGCAATGCAATGCGTTCCCTTCCGCGAAGCTCCGAGGCTTTCAGGAAGAGTTGCTCAATCGATGAAGGGTCAGTCAAAACGAAACCTGTTGATGACTTCTGAGGGTAGGCGCACTGATCGGCGTCACGATATTCGGGAACCGGAAACTCATGGGCAGCGTTTCCCGATTTGCGCTAACTGGGCTGGATGGGTTCTGGCTCCACTGCGGTGCCTCGCATCCAACCGATCAGTCGTGCGAACGCGGTTTGAGCGTCCATGAACAGACTGAAGCCGGCGGGCACTAGGATCAGCGTGAACACGGTGGAAACAATCAGCCCGCCGAGGACCACGCTGCCGAGGCCTCGGTAGAGTTCACTTCCGGCTCCGGCCGCCCAAATCCAATCGCCGTTTTCGTACGACGGAATCGGCACCACCAGCGGCAGCATGCCCAGCACGGTTGTGAGTGTGCTCATAAAAATCGGACGAATTCTAGTCCGCACGCTTTCGCAAACCGCGTCCGTGGAATTCATGCCTTCGTTGCGAATGAGGTTCAGTGTTTGGTGGACAATTAAGATCGCGTTGTTGACCACCGTTCCAATCAGAATAACGAACCCCAGCATGGTCAGCATGTCCAGAGTTTGGAACGTAAACATATTCAGCACCGTCAGCCCGATCAATCCGCCGACCAGTGCCAACGCGACGCTGGTCATGATGACGACCGGGTACAGGAATGATTCGAACAGAGCTGCCATTAGTAGATAGGTTAGCACAACGGCGAGCACCAAATTCCATTTCAGTTCGTACCACGTATCCGCCAGCTTGTCGGCCGTTCCGGCCAGTCTGATCTGATACAGCCCCGACTGAAAATTGGGCGACGCCATCAGTGGCTTGCGAATTTTTTCTTCTACGGTTCTCAAGGCCGCTTCCAATGCGATGCCGTCTGCAGGTTTCAGCTGAATGGTGATCGACCGCAGGCGTTCCACGTGGTTGACCTGTTCTGGCCCGCGGCTTAAGACCACGTCGGCCACTGAAGACAGCTGCACGATGGTGCCGTCGGCTGTGCTGAGCGGCAGGTTTTTCAGATCCTGTGTGTGATCGGCGTATGCGTCGTCACCGTAGATCACGAGGTCGATCCGCCGATTTTCGTGCCAGTAGTCTCCCGCGAACGCTCCATCCACCAACGCATTGACGGCATAGCCGATCGACGCTGAAGAGATTCCCAGTTCCGATGCCTTTTCTAGTTTGGGTATCACGTGCAGTTCTGGACTCGACAGGTCGAGGCCCGGGATGGGACGCAGTTGATTGCCGGCCGACATGGGGAATTCGCCCATGCACATGCCGAATGCTGTTTGAGCTTCTACGACCAGCACTTCCAGATCCGGGCCGGTGATTTCGATGTCGATCGTGCGGCCACCACTCAGCGCGCTGTCGAACAAGCTGGCCTGACTGACGATGGGAATCACGCCCGGCTGCGATCCCGCAGCCTTGGCCAAAATTGGAATCAGTTCTGCGGCGCGAAGTTCGTTTTTGCAGCGCGCTCCCGCAAACAGACTGCGGCCGCGAGCGACAAAGAAGAAGCTTTCGATTTCAACCGCCCCGTCGCCGGCTTTGCCCAGCCAATACGGTGCGACCTGCTTTTCGATGCTTTCGCCCAGCTTGATCATCTGATCGACGTTGTAACCAGGTGGCGGCAGCAAAATCGCAATCACGAGGTTGCGATTGCCGTTCGGAAGATACTCCGTATCGGGCATGAGTTTTCGGCTAAGAAACAGCGAGCCCGCCATAAACGCACACACAATCAGCAAACGAATGATCGCACTACCGCGAACGGTCAGCAGGCGTCTCATGGCACCAGCAAACCCTTCGTTCAAAAACGTCGCGAACCGTACCAAACCGAACAGACCTCGCGGCCCGAAACCAGCCACGGGCTCGCCCTGTTGATCGCCTGCCGCGCCGTCGCCAGCGACGCTGTTGCGTCCTCCACGACGACTTAGCAGTCGGGACGCCGCCGTCGGAATCACGGTCACGCTAATCACCAGCGACAGCGCCACGGCGCAGCTAATGGCGATGGCAATGTCACGAAACAACTGACCGGCCTGGCCTTGCACGAAAATCACCGGCACAAACACCGCCAGCGTGGTTAGCGTCGACGCGAGCACCGCGCCCCAGACTTCCTGAGTTCCATCCAGAGCCGCCTGTTTGGAGGACTTTCCCATCTGGTGGTGGCGATAGATGTTTTCGAGCACCACGATCGCGTTGTCCACCACCATGCCGATCGCAAAGGCCATTCCGGCAAGACTGATGACGTTGATACTGCGGTCGAACACCTTCACAAACAGGCACGTGCCAATGACGCAAATGGGAATGGCGACTCCCACGATCAACACGGATCGCAGGCTTCGCAGAAACAACAGCAGCACCAGAATCGCCAGCGTGCCACCGACATACACATTGCTGCGAACGAGCGCCGTGGCGGAATCCAAGTACAACGTCTGGTCGTAGACTTGATCCAGATAGACGCCCTTCTGTTTCAGCACGCCGAGATTCAATTCTTCCACCGAAATCCGCAAACAGCGACCGTGGATGCGTTCGCATTCCGCCAGTTCGAGGGTGGTAATCGTTCCATCGCCGT
This sequence comes from Fuerstiella sp., assembly GCA_041688835.1. Classification (GTDB taxonomy): domain Bacteria; phylum Planctomycetota; class Planctomycetia; order Planctomycetales; family Planctomycetaceae; genus Fuerstiella. The sequence continues at coordinate 44,691 of JBDNHJ010000279.1, read as the reverse complement.
CCAAATCGAGCGACTGTCTCGCAGGCCCCATGATGGCTTTGAGGTTTGTGCCCGGCGACTGTTGAGCGTTGATGGCCAAGGCACTTAGGCCCTGCTGGCGCACAACGCCGTCTGGTTTTTTGTAGCTAATTCCCACAGTCGCGACGTCGCGAATTCGAATCGGGCTGCCGCCGCGTTGAGCGATGATGGTGTCTTCCACTTGCGCTGGCGACTGAAACTGCCCCAGTGTGCGGACGACGTTCCGCTGCTTGCCTTCTTGGATATCTCCGGCAGACGTGTTGCGATTCTGGCCGATTAACGCAGTCCGGAATTCATCGACCGTGACACCCAGCGCCGCTAGGCGTGATGGATTGACGACGATGCGAAATTCTTGGTCTTGGCCACCGAACACATTGGCGTTGGCGATGCCTGGCACGCGTTCGAATTCTGCTTCGATAAAGTCTTCGGCAAACTTCTTCATCAATGCGGGGTTGTTGCGTCCCAGCACGAATGTTTTGAGCACCGGATGGTCGTCGACCAGATCGTTAATCCGAGTCAGGTCGACAGGGCCCGGCGCTGCCATGATGTTCGCCAGTGGTTTGGCGAGCTCGGGTTCGAGCGTGATCAGATTCGCCAGATCTTCTTTTGTTGGCGGCAGTGGCTTCAGAATGAACCAAGCGATGGCGTTGGTGTTGGCATTCACGGTGCTGATGACCGGCTCGTTGGCATCGTCGGGATATTCGGGAACCTGATTTAGCTTTTCAGACACGCGCGCACGCGCGTCGGCCAGCTCGGTGCCGACAGGAAACTTCAGCGTGATGGAACCGCCGGAATCGGAACTTTCGCTTTTGAATTCTTCCAGCCCTTCGACACTTTTGAGCTGTTCTTCTTGTGCTTCGATGATCTCTTGTTCGACTTCCTGAGCGCTCGCTCCCGGCCAAGTCGTCGACACCGTGATTTCTGGTTCGACCACGTCCGGTGTTAACTGCACGGGCGTGCTGACGTAGGCAATGCCGCCGAACAGCACCAGCAGAAATACGGCCACGGTGACTTTGACCGGGTTTTCGATTGAGAAAGCGATGAAGTTCATGGGAGAGCGTTCTTACCGCCAAAGGTGCGGGAAGTTTGACTGGCGAAAATGGACTTTGTTCAGCGTCTCGAAGTGCCGCTGCGACGTTCGGAAAATTAACGGTCGTTCGCCTTAACCGGCGTCCGCAATAATGGTCACGGTTTGAAATGGCCGCAGTCGCTCGGCCCCCTCGGTCACAACCTGCATGTCAGCTTGCAAGTCTTCGCTCTGCACTTGGATGGAGTTTGCTTCACTGAGACCGGGTTCCACCAGAAACTGGCTGACACTTAACGGCTTGCCATCTTCCGGGGGATTGACGGCAAACACGAATGTTCCGCGGGATGTTCGAACCAACGAATCCTTCGGCACCATTTTGGCCTGCATTGCTGTTCCGAAGAATTCCACTTCGGCCATCATGCCTTCGCGCAGTGTCGGCACGGGTGTCCCTGATGTTGTCTGTATCTGATTTTTCACGCGGACAATCACCGGGAAACTGCGCGACCCCGTTTTCCATTCACTGCGAGACACGATACTCAGCACGGTGCCCGTCCAGCGCCCGTCAGCGCTGGACGGATCTGTTGTGCCGTTGATTTTTAGCCGAACTTTCGTTCCCGGAATCACCTGAGAAATAAAGGACTGATCCACGGGCACTTCAACGTCGACGTCATCTAGCATCGCCATGGTGACCACGGGAGCTCCTTTGGAAAGCCATTGTCCCAGATACGTGTCTTCGCTCAGAATAAAGCCGTCGAACGGAGCTCGCGTGGTCCGTTTTTCCTTTTCGGCTTCCAGCCAAGCCACGTGTGTTGTCTGAGCATCCAAGCGAGCTTTCGTCTGCAGCTTCTCTTCGGCCCGCGTTCCCGCCGCAACGCGGTCGAACACGGCTGTTGCCGCGACGGCTCGGTTCTTCGCTTCGGCCAAAATCTGTTGAGCGTTATCGACGTCGGATTGATTTGTGGCACCGCGTTTGAGCAGCGATTGGAGTTCTCGAAAGCGACGATCGGCATTTTCCAGCGACGCTTCTGACGCCAGTTGCTGAGCTTTCGCTTCGTCGACGTCTTCCTGGCGTGGTGTCAGCATCTGCTGATGCATGGCTTCTCGCTCCGCCAGTACGGCGCGCTGTTCGTCGATGCTGAGATTCGTCGAAAACATTCGCAGCTGAGATAGGATCGTATCCGCTTTGACAAAGTCGCCCTCTTCCACGTTGAATTCATCCACCACGCCGTCGGCCGCAGACGCAATGATGCTGGAGTGACGGGGGCGTACGGTTCCAACGGCGATCAGGCGCGCCGCAATTTCTTCATAGCGAACCGGTTGGACACGCACCAATGCCGGCGGCGGTGCCGATGGAGCTGCTGCCGCAACTGATTCGTTCTCAGACGCCACCGGGGCGGCCGTGGAACAACCGCTGATCAGCAGCAGCGTCAGCAGGCAGCCGGTGACTGAACTCAGAATCGCAGTTGTATCGGCGGCATCTTGCCGCCGCTCAGTTGCTGCGGCAAGATGCCGCAGATACGAGAAACAGACACCTATTCGCCAGCCGATGCTCAGTCGACGGTTTGGTTCGACGGATGGGAAACTTGAGCGGAAGGAATTGCGGAACATGGGCGACAATATCGATGGGCGGGTGACTTCGAGGCGGTGGGAAACGCGAATTGTGTTTTCGCGCAGCTTTGTGTTTCCACACGCTACCACGTTCCTACTGTGGATCGCCACTATTCGCTGTAATCGGAGCTGGCAATTTCTGGATTCTCAGCCGCTCGATTCCACCAACGTGAAGAATCCTTCAAAGTGCGACCAGCACGAGTCCAGTTTTAAGGCATACGCCTGAATGTTGCATTTGAGCGACATCTGCAGCCGAATGCAGTCGACGACAGAAGCCCAGCCGTTTTGGCGGCTGAAGGAGCGTTTTAGATCCTGTGTTGTCATGATTGACGTTGCGTTGCTTGCCTCTTCCGGGCGATGATTCTGATGTCCGTCCTAGTTTTCGTGCTGAGAAAAAAGCAGGGAGCGCTTATCAATATCGCAGTTTTCACGGACTCACACGTACCGGATCGATACTCTTCACAGAGTATCGGATTTCAGCATTTGATCGATGCGTTTCTTGCTCAGCAAGGATTGCCGTTCGTCAGCCTGATTTACATTGCTCGCCGCAAATTTACGTTGCTTCGGTTGTCAGAACCGAAGCACTGACTTGCAAATCTCGTGTGAATCCCGCCTGACGAACATATATCTTCGGAGGCCCAGCCATTTCGCATCCCATCGCTCCGATTCTGCTGAGTTTACACCAAATGCACTATAGCGCTGACCAGTCGCTGATTTCGCAATGGCTCAGTGAACATCGGAGGAATAACCGCATGAAGAAGGAAAGGAACACAGCGGCATGGGGGAGCATGACAGAATTGCAGAACATCGAGGAGCGATTGGCGCCCATTGAAGATGCTCATTTCACAAAGTCAGGGCGAACGATCGGGCGAATTCAGGTCAGAGATGCCGCAGGGAAGGTCAGTCGAAATGTACTGCCGTCTCCCAGCACGCTTTCGACAGCGATGCGGCCACCGTGAGCGGTCATGATCTGTTGGCAGATCGACAGGCCCAGACCGCTGCCACCCGAATTTCGGGTGCGCTGCTTGTCAACACGGTAGAATCGTTCGAACACATGGGGCAGGTCGGCCGCAGGAATCCCATCGCCCGTATCGCTCACGCAAACAACGACTTCACTATCTTGTCGATCCACGAGCACACTCACCCGCGAATCTGGCGGACTATAAGCAATCGCGTTCATCAGTACGTTTGTTATTACCTGAGCCAACTGATCGCGATTTCCGTGGACGCAAACACTCGACTCCACCGGCAGCTGGATGCGAATCCCTTTGGCGTCCGCCAGCGGCCCGACCTGTTCCACGCAATCTCGCACAATTTCGCCGACATCAATCCGCTGTTTCAAAACTGGTGAGTCATCAGTATCGAGCCGCGCTAGCGTCAGTAAAGAATCAACCAGCGCATTCATCCGCGTGGTGGCACGTTGACACGTTTCGATGACCTCTCGATATTCTTCCGGCGTCTGCGGTTTCGACAACGCCAGTTCCTGATGCATCTGCACCACCGACAACGGCGTCCGCAATCATGAGACGCATCTGCTGTAAACTGCACCTGCCGGTCGAACGCCAACTGCAGCCGAGCGAACGTCGCATTCAGCGTGCCTGCCAATTGCTGTAGCTCCGCATCGGTTTCTCCAAGATCAATGCGATTCGATAGATTCGCTTCAGACGTCCACCATGTTGGACAGTGAATCATGATTTTCATCAAACAGATGCTCGTAAATCATCGATCGCAAAACCACCCGGCCACGATGCAGGGCAAGCAGTTCCATCAGTCCATATTCGACGGCCGTCAGCTCGACCACCTGCCCATCCAACAAAACCCGTTTGCCAACGGTGTCGACATTGATGTTGCCGATTTCGATCACTGGCGCTGGTTGTGCAGGAGTCACGGTGCGGCTGTTGTCGGTGTCACGCTTTCTCAGAATCGCGGCAGCGGCATCAATTTCCGTCATCGAAATTTCTCCATTGTGATCCGTATCGAACAGTTCAAACACGGTGTCTCGGGGCGGACGTCTTTCTTCCGGCCGAAGGCAGACAAAGGCAGACAAAGGCAGATGTCGTCGCTGTCACCAGTGACAGCACAAGAAACGTTTTCATAACTCGATTCCTCTCCAAAATTCCTGTCAAAACACGCCACTCAATCGGTGGTGCAGGAAGTCTGGAAGCCTCAACCTTAACAGAACGTGAATCGGAGAGAGCCAATCGACGATTTCCTAAAAACAACCGACCACAGTGAAGTTCACAAGATCGGGTTAGTCACTCGCTCTACCCTTTCGGGAAAGGCCGCAGGCCCAGCAGCATCTCGGCTCTTTCCGTCAGCGGTCGGGCCGCCAGTGTCTCATCGGTGTGCTCGGCAAGGTGGCTGCGGACGACAGCATACACCGCTTGACGGGCCTGACTGGTATCAATCTCAACGCACTTGTCTTGGCGATTGAACAATTCCACAGTCGGCAGCGTCTGTGCCTTAAACGTGTCGAATCTGAGTTTGATGCTTTCGATGTTATCGTCGCTGCGGCCCGTATATTTAGCACGCCCCAAGATGCGTGATTCCAAGACCGGATACGGGCACTCGAAGTACAGCATCTTAGGAAGATCGGCAGCCCGACCGAAGACTTCAAACCAGCCTTCCAGATTCTCCAGCGAACGCGGAAAACCGTCCAGCAAGAAGTTGAGTCGACCGGTGGTCCTGATGATATTTTCCATCGCCTGCTTAATTAAAGCGACAGTGATCTCGTTGGGGACCAGCCTGCCAGCGGTCGTGTACTCATTGATAATCGCAGCGTTCGAACCGCCCGATTGACACTCAGCTCTCAACAGTTCTCCCACGGACAAATGTGTCCAGCCGAGTTGCGATTCCGCCAGCTCGCACATCGTTCCTTTTCCACTACCCGGTCCGCCGATCACGAACACCACATTCGGCTCGGGGCAGGGCAGTCGAGGATCGAAATAGTGCAGCGTAACTTTGGGAGCTGGCGCGACGCCCTTTTTGTAAACGTGCCATTGCGTGTCCGTCGGCGGCAGCGGATCATCACAAGTGGCATCATAGGCCAGATGACCGTCGAGGCGACAGATCCTCCAAGACTTGTAACTGTTGGAATAGCTCAGAGCCGGACTTCTATCAGACTTTCCATCCGCACGATCCCACGCCAGCCGACCGTTCCAATACCCAACACTCGACAGCGTCCCCGACTCAGATTCCGCAGGCGGAGCGGTCGACGGCACAAACAGCCCGTCCACTTCGGGAAGACCAGCACCGGAAACTTCGACGAAGAACGTATTCGGCGGGAGCTCGTTTGATTCAACCATTGCAACTTCTGGTAATTCACTGGCGACTCGGGAAACTGCATTTCACTGCGACTGCAGCGGCATTCTGCATCATAACAGTTTCACAAGATCCTTGTCGGATCTGCCTATCTCCTGCGCTCCTGCGCGCGGAAGGGTGTAACAATTTCTTCGGGCACCAGTGTTAGCCACTTGGGCGCTAGCCTCGGTTTCGTCAGGCAACAACCGGGGCTAGCGCCCAAACGGCTAACAAAGTTCGAACTCATTGCGCTATGCCAGAATGTCCTGAGCAACGTTTCCGTGGACGTCGGTCAATCGAAAATCCCGACCGGCATAACGATACGTCAGCTGTTCGTGATCGAGACCCAGCAAATGCAGAATCGTGGCGTGCCAGTCATGAATGTGACACTTATTCTCAACGGATTCATAGCCGTGGTCGTCTGTCGCTCCGTAGCTGAAACCACCTTTCACTCCACCACCGGCCATCCAAGTGGTGTAGCCTTTATTGTTGTGGTTTCGTCCATCGCCACCTTGAGCGGCTGGGGTCCGGCCGAACTCCCCACCCCAAATCACCAGCGTATCTTTCAACATATCTCGCTGCTTCAAATCCTGAAGCAATCCGGCGATCGGCTTGTCGCACCCTTCGGCTCTTGCCTGATGGTCAGCGGTCAGATTTGTGTGCTGATCCCAACCTCCGTGCGTCACTTCAATGAACCGAACCCCGGCCTCGGCAAATCGGCGCGCCAATAAGCACTGCTTACCGAAGCTTTCACTCGCGCCGCCGTCGGCTCCGTACATCGCCAGTGTGGCTTCTGTTTCCTGTGATGTATCCATCAGAGCGGGCATTGTGTCCTGCATCCGAAAGGCCAATTCATAAGATTCAATGACGCCTTCAACTCCCGGTTGCACGCGGTCACGTTTCATTTTTTCATTGTTCAGCGCCTGAATCAGATCGAGCTGCGTGCGTTGCTGTCGTTCGGACAATTTCGGATTCTTGATATCCGGCACGCTCTCGGCACTGCCGACCGCCGATCGTGTCCCTCGACTGCCGCGTCCGACCTTTGAACCACCATAGATCGCTGGCAGAAACGAGCTGCCGTAGTTTCGTGAACTGCCCGACGGCGGGCTTAGGGAAATGAATCCCGGAAGACTGTCGTTTTCTGTGCCCAAGCCGTACAACGTCCACGCCCCCAGCGATGGACGGACAAACTGTGCGGTGCCGGTGTGCATCTGGGTCATTGCGCCGGGATGCACTGGCTGATCGCACTGCATTGAGCGGATCAGTGTCATCTCGTCGGCCATGCCAGCGACGTTAGAAAACAAGTCTGAGATCCATAAGCCACTATCGCCACGCTGGCGAAACTTCCACGGTGACTTCAGTAGTGAGCCACCATATTTTCCGGATTTGCCGTGGTCCTGAGCCAGCTTGGGTTTGTAATCAAACGTATCAACATGAGAAGGCCCTCCCTGCATACAAAGAAAAATCACACGCTTGGCTCGCGCCAGAAAATGCGGTGCCTGTGCAGCCAGCGGATTTTTCGAAGCTGCCTCATCAGCCATCGATGTGCTGAGCCCCGCGAATGCCAGATAACCAAATCCAGCGGATACGTTTTGAAGAACCTGGCGTCGTGAAAGCATGATCAAATCCCGTCGAAAAAAAGTACAACATAATGCAGCTCATGACGCTAGCTACGGTCCCACGCAAAGCAGGTCCGTGAACACAGTCAATCCACGTAGCGAAATTCCGCTGAAGCCATCAGCGACTGACACAGTGCGGACAGCACAGCCTGCCGATCGATGCTATCCGAAGCGAGTGAAAACCGGCGACCAAAGGCGGTCGTGGCGGCGAGTTCCCCTGATGTTGGTCGTCGGCCATACGCGAACAAGAATGCGAGGTCGATCTGATCGGCCGGTCGCGATGTTTGCTCAACAATTCGTTTCGCCAGAGCCTCACTTTGCTGAATCACGAAATGATTGTTCATCATGTACAACGCTTGATTGGCAGTGCTGGATGACTCACGCTGGCCGATAATCGAACTGGAATCGGCAAAGTCAAAGACTTCCAGTGAACGCGGCTCTTCATCGCGAACAATGGGCAGATAAACGCTCCGAAACTTCGCGTCTTCCATATCGAGCTGATTGGCAACCTTGCGAGCAATCTCACTGGCCAACTCACCTCTCCCACTTCCCATCATCACCCGACCGCGCGCCCGGCCCCCGATGCCGCCGCGAAACGGACTCCTTCCGCGGGCTGAACTTTCACGGGCGTTCTTCATGGCGTCTTCGAAAGCCTTCCGTGCTGCTTCACGCGGACTGCCCAACACGCCATTGGAAACTCGAGTGTAACCCGCCTTGGCCACTTCTGATCCGCGCGGTCGCTGGTGGTCAATCTCACCACTGATCGTCAACATCGCATCACGAATTACTTCCGCATCCAAACGTCTTGGACTCGCTCGCCAAACAAGCGTGTTGTCAGGATCGTGTTCGTGAAATTCCTGATTGAAAGTGGATTTCATGCGATAGACGCGAGACATCGCAATCTCACGAATCAGCGATTTGATCGACCAGCCGGAATCCACAAAGCGAACGGCAAGATAGTCCAGCAGCTGCGGGTGACTCGGCGGCTGCCCCGTGACTCCGAAATTCTCTGTCGACGTTACGATGCCTTGGCCGATCATGTGTTGCCAAATGCGATTCACCATCACGCGAGCAGTCAACGTGTTCTGATCGCTGCCAATCCATCGCGCCAGCTGAAGTCGCCCGCTGGAGTCACCATCGATCTTCGCAGGCGTTGCACACAGAACCTGAGGAAATCCACGCGGCACTGTCTGAGCGGACTGGTCAATTTCGCCGCGTACTAGCAGCTTGGCGTTTTCCGGCAACCGATTCTCTTGGACACCCATTGTGTAGCTGCGCGGGTTTCCATCCTCGTCGACGCCGCCCAGCTTGCCGGACAATTGCTGGAGTTCGTTCAGTCCTCGCAGTCGATCCATTTGAGCGGCCTTCGAAGCAGCACCATCCTGACCGCGACTGTTTCGACGCGACTCCAGCATTCCCTGTTGCGTACTTGCGATTTGCTCCGTCAACGCCGCAAGTTCCTGCTGCGTATAGCGTTTGTCGAATGGATTCGGATCATCAATCGGCAGGATAATCAGACTGCTGTTTTGTTTGGCCTGAGCTGCGCTGAAGGTGCCATACTCAGATTGAGGATTTCCGAAATAGGTTGTGATATTTCCAAAGACACCCGCCAGCGCGTAATAGTCCGTCTGTGGGATCGCGTCGAACTTGTGATCATGGCAACGTGCGCAGGCAACTGACATTCCAAGAAAGACGCGCGTTGTCGCATCGATCTGTTCGTCAGCCACATCTGCGGCAAACTGTACGGGGTTTTGCTCGTTAATGTTCTTCGCACCGACGGCGAGAAACGTCGTCGCGACCAAATTGTTCGCCCACATTTCGTCCGTTTTCACAGGCAGCAAATCCCCCGCGATTTGCTCCTGCACGAATTGGTCAAACGGCTTATCAGCGTTGAATGAGTCGATCACATAGTCACGGTAACGCCACGCATGAGGATACGTCATGTTGACTTCGCGGCCCGTGGATTCGGCATACCTCACCACGTCCAACCAGTGCCGCCCCCAACGTTCACCAAATTGCGGCTGAGCCAGCATTCGATCGACGGCTGCGGAAATCGCTTGCGTTGAATCGCGATCCCAAGCGGCAACAAACGATTCGACTTGTTCCGGTGTCGGCGGCAAGCCAACCAGGTCGAAACTCAAACGCCGCAGCACCTTCCAAGCGTCTGCATCTTCGGCAGGCTTAATGCCTGACTCCTCCAGTGAAGACAAAATGAAATAGTCGAGATCAGTGGCTGGCCAGTCTGCATTTTCAACGGGTGGCAGCGCCGCTTTGACGGGAGGCTTATACGCCCAAAACGTTTCTTTCGCCTGCTGAATGTCCGGCTTCGTAATCGACGATTTAATCTCACCGATATTGTTGACACGTGGATCGGGAGCTCCCATTTCGATCCACTTCTTAAAGTCGTCAATGACATTTTGCGGCAACTTTCGCTTCGGCGGCATCACGTAATCTTGGTGCGTGATGGCGTTGTACAGCCAGCTTTCCTCCAAATCTCCCGGCACAATCGCCGGCCCGCTGCTGCCACCGATATGCGTCAGTTCCTGTGTGTCCAGCCGCAGACCGCCACGCACATTTCCCGACTGATTCGAATGACACCCATAACATTCCCGTACCAGGACCGGACGAATTTTCGTTTCGAAAAAGTTCAATTCATCACGTGACAATTCGTCTGCCTGAGCTGGCAATGAAACGAACAGGCACAGGAGCAAGATTGTTGGGGATCTGAAGAATGTCATGATTGTGTTCGACCTATCAAAAAACCGGAAGAGCGACGGGCGATACGGAGTCTATTCGGCTGGTGGTCGCTTAGGCTTGGCACCACCGGCGGCAGCCGCTTGGTCTCCCTTTCCGGCAGCCTGTCCGCCTCCTTTTGCGCCAGCCCCACCTAGCCCCTGTGGTTTTCGGCCAGCACCAGCACGAGCACCACGTTCGCCGCCGTTTTCTCGCCGCTCTCGCATTGCCGTCAGCATTTCTGTCAGCTCTCGAACGTCGAGTTTGCTGTCACCATCTTTGTCGAACTCCGTCATGATGCGGGCGATCATCTGAGCTGGATCTCGATCGCGATCACCGCCGGGCCCCGGACGCTGCCCCAGACCTTCTTTCCGCTGTCCATTGGCCCCTTTGCCACGGCCTGGAGGCTCAGCCGAACATTCGCCAACCATGAGTGCCACAGCCAGAATCGTCGCCATTGATGCAAGGTGTTTCATTTTCCGCTTCTGTTTGGGAAGTGTTAAAGTGGTTCTCAGTAGTTAAACGGATCACACATTCTGCCCTGGACCGATGAACTGCTAATATTCTGAAATTCGCCGAATCGAACGAAAATCTCAACGTTTTCACAGCTTTTACTTCGAACGTCTGAACGCAATGCCTGACAAATCTGAAATCGCCACCGATCTAATCGCACGTTTCGTAGCAGGTGACGACGACGCGTTGGCTGATTTGTTCTCGTTCTACCATGATCGTCTGAAACGCATTGTTCGATTTCGTCTCGATCATCGCTTAGCTCGCAGAATTTCAGACTCTGACGTCATCCAAGAACTCTACCTGAGCGCCAGTCAGCGGATGAAACACTATCGCAATAAACCAGAAATGCCGTTCTTTGTCTGGCTTCGATTGTTGTTGAATCAACAGCTCGCAGATTTACACCGTCAGCACCTGCAAGCCGAAATGCGTGACGCGCGGAAAGAGATCTCGCTGGAGCACCCCAGCATGACATCTCACACATCTTACGCCATGGCAGCTCACCTAGTCGGGCGGGGCACATCCCCCAGCCAAGCATTTTCGCGGGTTGAGAAAATCGCCAGTCTGGAACAGGCCTTGAACCGCATGGCGCCGATTGATCGAGAGGTGATCGCCCTGCGTCACTTTGAAGAACTGACCAATCACGAAGTTGCGGACGTCCTGAAAATCGACGTGCAGGCAGCAAGTAAACGTTACATCCGTGCGATGAAAAGAATGAAAGAAATCATCTCCGACGTGCCGGGACTCAATCGAGAATAATCACGGCCCGCGTCGAGGTCGCATACCATTTTCTCCCAACCCCGATCTCGTCAGCAACCTCAGCAATCGCTGGATCTCAAACCTGTCCAACGCACCATCTTGTGGCGAAGTATCAAAGCGATCGAATTCTTCAATCGCACGCCGGAGCACTCCCCCCGGAGGAATTCGCGGAATATCCAATTCCTGCTTGGTGATCCTGCCATCATTGTTCACGTCGAGTCGCTGCAACCGCTCAGCCGGAAGTATTCGATCCGGATTGAAGCGGCCAAGTCGTGTTTCTTGAGCAGCATCCGTTTCGTCTTCAGATGTGGGATCGGGGGCCGCTTCCGCAACATGCACTGACTCCACAGCTTCCGATTTCGCGACGTCTGCCACAGACGATGCCAGCCCGGTTGGCGAAGACGCAGTCGCATCGATTGCTGAATCGCCAGTCAGCATTTGGGCCAAGACGAACATTCCAATCGTGAAGACAGCCGCAATGATTGCGTAACCCCAAGGCCGATTGGTGCGTCGCTTCGACTTCGGTTGATTCGCGTCCGCCAACGTTGCCTTCGAATTCAGAAAGCTGGTCAACGCCGCTGAAAATTCCAGCATCGATTCATACCGGTCGGCTGCATCTTTCGCCATGGCTTTGCGACAGATGCCTACGATTTGAACATCAAGCTGCGGGCGAAGGACAGAAGCGTCCGGTGGGGGATCAGACAGAACAGCATTCACCACGGACATCAGACTGCCATCCCCAGGAAACGGCAATTCGCGAGTCAACAATTCGTAAAGCAGAACGCCGAGCGCATAAACATCACAGACGGGACCAATCCGACTGTGTTCGCCCCGCAGTTGCTCCGGAGACATATAGCCTGGAGAACCCACAATGGTCCCGTCCATTGTCAAACGCGCTTCAACATTCTGGGGTGCTGTCGCTGGTCGATTCTCAGTTGGCCCCGCCGTCGGTTCATCAGACACTCCGGAATCGAATTGGCGTGCCAGCCCAAAATCCATCACGATCGGTTCGTTGCGACGACTGATCATAATGTTGGCGGGTTTCAGATCTCGATGAATCAAACCGTGAGAATGAGCATCATGCAGAGCCAAGGCGACTTTACGAACGATACGAACCACGCTGGTAACGGGCAGCGGATTCTTCGACCGAATCACATCGGACAGCGGGCGGCCTTCGATATAGGCCATGCTGATGTAGTGTCTGCCGTCAATCTCGCCGACGTCGTACACGGGACAGATGTTGGGATGCTGCAACGTCGCTGCGGATCGAGCTTCTCGATAGAAGCGATTGACTAAATTCGGATCGGAATTTCGTGCGAACTTCGGCGTCTTCAAAGCAACCTTGCGATCCAATTGCGAATCATGGGCCAGGTACACGGTTCCCATACCGCCTTCGCCTAAAGACCGTTCGATACGGTATCGTCCGAAGTCTTCCGGAATCTCCTCCGCCCGCACGCCTTGGTCGTTTGAGGCGTTAGACTTCAGATCTTCCAACATCGCAATGGAATCGAGGAAGTCGGAAATTTCTTCCGCCTGATCGGCCGAATATCGGCCGGCATATTCCGCGATCGACGGATTCTCTCCCCGACGAATCCGCTCCGCGAATTCTTCGCCGAGATCATTGAGCGCCTGCTCCGTGAGATAATTTGTTTCCATTCGCAATCTAGCCTGTGGGACAATAATCCGGCAGCACTTGTGTAGAGGGCAACGGATAACACAACAATTCTGTGCCTGTAAAGATCAGGTTGCGGGGCTCCATGCGAATGAACCCTACTCGAAGCGTCGCAGACCTGCATTTCTTCGTGTTTTTTGCTTTTAGCCTCGATTCAAGCGTAAAGATGCGGTTGAATCACCTTTAGGAAGGTGCGATTCAGCCACGGCAGTGGCGGCAGACTTTTGCCGGTGACGAGAGTCACTGAAAACGGGCTGTCCCAACCGGGACTGAATCGCTGCTGTTCGAGCTGTGGATTTGTTATCGTTGGGCGCGTAACTTTGACAACCATTCTGGGAGACCCGACGAATGAGATACCGACTGCCCTTTGCTGTGATCCTTGTTGCCATGCTGACCACCACGATGAACACCACACAAGCTCAGGAAAAGTATCGTGTGTATTTTGGCACCTACACCGATGAAGTCAGCCAAGGGATTTACCAGAGCGAACTGAACCTCAAAGACGGCTCACTGTCCACGCCGACACTCGCCGGTCAAACAAGCAGTCCATCGTTTCTGGCATTCCACCCCAATGGAAAATTTCTGTATGCCGTCAACGAAGGCGATGCCACCATCACGGCGCTGGCCGTTGATCCATCAACAGGTCAGCTGACTGTCCTGAATTCGCAGCCATCTCAGGGCGGCGCACCGTGCCATTTGATCGTCGACCCGACAGGTCGCAATGTGCTGGCAGCAAACTACACCGGCGGCAGCTGCTTGTGCCTGCCGATCAAACCCGACGGAACGCTCAGCGAAGCCTCGTCATTCCAGCAACATGTCGGCAAACGCAAACACGGGCATTCCATCCACGTCGATCCCGCCAATCGCTTCGCGCTGTGCTGCGATCTCGGCCTAGACCAAGTCATCATTTACGCCTTCAACGCTGCCCAAGGAACGCTGACTCCGCACGGCATCTTCCACACGCCTTCAGGCGCTGGACCACGGCACTTTGCATGGCATCCGGATGGCAAAACCGCGTTCATCAATGGAGAATCGGATCTCACGATTATCGCCTGCCGCTACGACGCCACGCTCGGCAGCCTGACGCAGACACAGGTGCGATCCACGCTTCCCGAACAGACAAAACGCAACGGAGGCAGCACAGCAGAAATAGTCGTACATCCTTCAGGAAAATTCGTGTATGTGTCCAACCGCGATCCGTATCACTCCATCGCAATTTTCGCGATCGCACCTGAAACCCACACACTGACAGCCATCGGCCACCAGAATGCGGGCATCAAGACACCCCGCAACTTCGCCATCGATCCCACTGGACAATACATGCTGGTCGCCAATCAATCCGGAGGCAATGTGATCGTGTTTCGCATCGATCAATCCACCGGCCAATTGACACCTACGAAGATCAGCGTGCCGGTGCCGAACCCGGTCTGCGTGCGGTTCATGGCCATCGAATAGGCGGTGGAAAGAACCAGCGGCTACTTGCTTTCCACCTGAGCGTTTCGTTTGAGCTCCTTCAGAGCTTTCATTCCGCCCTGATTGACGTCGAGCACAAAGCGGGCAAGGTCCAGAAATTCGCCGCGATCAGCGAGTACCCCGACGAGCCCGGCTGGCATTGTGGAGATCTTCGACTCCGCAATATCATCCACATCGTCCATCAAAATTTCACGCTGCTTGCCCTTTTGAGCCACCATGCTGAGTGTGATTTTTTCCTCGTTCTTCTCAACCAAATAACCCGACACAATCGTTCCTTCCGTCGTCATGACGTTGACGGATTGATAGCCCACCACAATATCGGCGGAAGGTTTCAGAATCGATTTCAGCAGATATTCGTCCGTCACATCCTTGCGAGATTTCGTCAGCAGCGGCCCTAGCTGGTAGTCCGCCTTTGCATCGTGACAGGTCGCACACGCGGTTTTTTCGCGATAGAAGATTTTCGCCCCGCGTGCGGCATCGCCGTTTTGCAAAGCATCACGAACAAGGTCTGCCAGCGGTTCTGCCAGCAGGTCGCTCTCCAGCTTTTTGTTGGGAGCATCGTCCAAAAGCGGCGGTCGACTGCCTTCTGCAAACGGATGCATCTCCAGCAATTCTTCTGGATCATAAAAGCGGCGGCGGCCTTTTGTCGCTGCGCGGATGCGTTTGACTTCTTCGGCAGAAATTTCGCTAGCATCATTTCCCCAGCTAATTCGAACATACGTCAACACGGCGGCAACTTCTTCATCGGAAAACATATTTCCGACAGCCGTCATGGGAGGCACACCCAGCGATGGTTCGAACACCTTACCGCGGGCCTGAATCTTGCCCCACAGCCCATGTAAAGTCAGCTTGGTCAGTCGTTCTGGATCGTCCACCACCCACTCGCTGCCTGCTAGAGGCGGATAGATGCGTGGGATGCCGTCACCGTGTTCTTGGTGGCACGTGCGGCACGAACCTTCTTCGTAATACACGCGTTCGCCGAGAGCGTATTTTTGTGCAAACGCTTTGTCCTTGAACTTGTCAGACTTGGTTCTGTAGTCCTTGGGCTTCACTGCTCCTTCCAGCGTGCCAGCCAGCATTTTGCCATAATCGATCGACAACGTGTCAGCATCGACCAAGTTCCTTGAAATCAGAGATTCGACGTTGGGCTTCAGCAGCAGCGTCGTACTGTTCAAAGCGTTTCGAATCCAGCGATCCGTCGGTTGTTTGGCAACGGTCAATAAAATGTTGGCTCCCGCATCGCCGCCCAGCCAAGAACCTGCAGACAGCGCTTCGAGTCGCACACGAGGATGCTTGTCTTGGGCCGCCTGCAGCAACAGAACTTCCGGCTGATCGATCAGATGCAGGCAATGTCGCACAACGCGAACAGCCGCCGCTCGCACTCGATGGTCGTCTGCGCTCAGACATCGATCCAGCAGTGCAGCCGCTGGTTGCTGATGCCCCCAGGTCGCCCACAGTGATTCCAAGACCAAGCGATCATCGTCGGCATTCTGATCCGCAAAAGCCATTGCGGCCGACAGGACTTCCTGCTTGTCTCGACCACGAAGTTCAAGATGCGATCGTTTGCGAGCATTGAGTTCCGGCAGCTTCATATTTTCGAACAGCTGTTCGATGGACGCTCCAGCAACTTGTGGTGGATCAACAAGCGGTCGTTCGGTGTGCGTGATGCGGTACACCCGACCGTACTCGGAATTTCGCAGTGGATCGCGAGCGCTGTGCTGCATGTGACCAATCAGCGTGTTGTGCCAGTCCAAGAAATACAGACTTCCGTCGGGAGCCACTTCCAGATCGCACGGTCGAAAGTTGCCATCCGAAGATTGAATCAAATCCTGCCGAAACTTGCCTTTGATTTCAGAACCGTCTTCGAACGTATCCAATTGCTTGATGCCCAAGAAACCAATCGAATTTGTATAGATGTAGTCGCCCTGAACGTCATCAGGAAAGTGTCGTGAGTAAATAAATTCCGAACCGGATGTTGGTCGAATATGATGTTCGTAGTTGAACTTTCCGACCTTGGGAATTTCGTAAGCGTGCGGAACTTGGAAGGAATAGCCCAGCATCCAGTACTGGTCTCCACCAGATGCATCGTTGACAAATGTTTGTCCGTATTCGTCATGAGCCACGCCCCACGGATTGTTGACATCCGTCTGCATCACACGTTCCAGTTTCCAGGACGCCGGATCGAATCGCCAAGTTCCGCCATCGGCCATTCGCTGCGGCCCCCACGGAGTTTCCACCTGAGAATGCAGGAAGCGACCTTCGCACATGTAGATTCCGTTGCCGTGGTCGACATCAAACGCCGAAATCGCATGATGCGTGTCGTGAGGATCGAAGCCATCCAGCAGATATTCGGTCACATCCGCGCGGTCATCGCCGTCGGTATCTTTTAGCAGCACAAGGAATGGTTCCTGCGACAGGTACACGCCTTCTGGAGCGAATTCAAAACCGATCGGCATATGCAGGCCGTCGGCAAAAACGGTTTCCTTGTCCGCGCGACCGTCGCCGTTCGTGTCTTCGTAGATCAGCAACATGTCGTTGGGTTTGTGGTCACCTGGCTTGTAGTGCGGATAGCTGGGCAATGTCGAAACCCACAAACGCCCGCGATTATCGAACCGCATCTGCGCCGGGTTACCGATGTTCGGAAACTGTTGCTCAGAAGCAAACAGCGAAACCTGATAGTTGTCCGGCAGCGTGAACTTATCGAGCGATTCTTGTTCTGATTTGAGGAAGTCAGTGCTGCCGTTCTTGGCACTGGCCTGGTAATTGGTTTCCACGGGTGTCAGCGTGCGTGTGACGGAATCGTCAACTTCGATCGTGGCTGACTGGCCTTCTGCGATGGCCCAGATATTTCGATCTCGCAGAACCGTCATCTGTCGAATTTTCGCGATCTCTTCCGGATAGTTGTAGTTGCCGTAAGGAGCCCAGCGGCGGCCATAGGCGTGAACGCCGTTCAGCATGCGATAGTCGTTTCGCCAGAACCAAGCTTTGTCCTGAACAGCTTTGTACAGCACAGAAGCTTCGTCCACGGACGCTCCGCCTTCACTATCTGCCCCGAACAACTGCTGCATCATCACTGGAGCGAGCTTCCGGTAGCCAGCCTCCGACAGGTGAACGCCGTTGATCGTCAGGGGCTGTGTTGAGTTTTTGAACCAGGCCAGCGTCGGCGAATACAGGTCCAGAAATCCCACCTGCTTTTCACCAGCAATCTGCCCAACAGCATCGGCATAGGCTTTCAGCAGGGCATTGCGTTCTGCTGCGTCGGGCAGCAGATAGTCGGGATGCTGCTGCATTGCGATCGGCGTCGCCAGCACCAATCGCGGTGCCGCTGCGCCTCGTTCGTAAGATCGCGATAGCGTGTGGTCGACGAAGGCGCGCAGTTCGTTCTTGAAATTCTCAACGCCCGCCATTCCGTCGAAGGATTCATTGAAACCAAAGAACGCGACGATGGTGCTGGCTTTGATAATGGTTAACCATTCGTCGGGCGATGGATAATGGCCTTCGCCGTTGTGAGCGTTAATTTCCGGTCGGAATTTTTCGGCACCGGGAAACGCCCAAGGATTCTTCGACCCCGCTTCCGGACGAAACGCGGGCGTGTGGCCGGGAAAGCCCATGTTGCGGAACGTCACTTTTTTTGCCCCGAACTGCTTTTGAAAGGCAGCCTCGAAGAAGTTGTAATGCTCCATCCGAGCCGCCAGTGTATTGCCAAGGAACACGATCGTCTCGCCGTCACGCGGTTGCAGAGGCAACGCGGTGTCAGTCTTTTGACTGACCTCAAGCGGTTGCAGATACGTCGGTCTCAACCGATCGTTTTTCTGCTGTTCCTCCGAAGTCATGGTCGTAATCACTTCAGGCTCCGCACCCTGATCCTGAGCCATGACCGTGCATGGCAAGACGAAAAGCACGAACAACATGGCGACGATGGTGGTTCGAATCCGGAGCAACACGGCAGACGGGGACGGAAAGGCAACAGGCGGCAGGGCGTTGGGCATAGATTTCACTGAAGCTTCTTCAAAGACAAGACATCACAGGCATTGCAGTCGACGGCGAACAGTTCGGCGACCCCAAACGGCTGATTATAACCAAGAAACCCTCGCTGGCACCACAACTTAGGCCACGTTTTCGCGTTCCGAGTCCCATAGACGACGTCCGGCGAATCACTGGCGAGAGTCGGAAACGACGAGGTCGCCGCCTGCCACTCAGGACGAACTTAAGTGAAAAGTAGAATTTCCCTTGGTACCTTTTCTTTTGCATTTTCAATGTCCCTTTTTGCATTTTTCCCAGTCAACAAAGTGCTGTCCCCATGCGGTTTCAATAGACATCGCGTACGGATCGGCACGCAAGCTGGAATATCAATTGTCACTGGCATCACGCCTGCACTTCGGCAACCAAGAATCCCTCGCCGCCTCAACGGCCATTGCCAACGAAACGAGCAATGTCCTCAACGGACTCATTCGCTCACTTCGCAGTCGATGATCAGCCTCCGCCGCCAATCCTCCGGCCTCCAGCCTCCGGTCTCCAGCCTCCGGTCTCCAGCCTTCTTGGGGGCAGGAGTTTGTAAGGAGATTTCTGCAGCACACGTTGCCGCCGAATTTTCATCGCATTCGATACTACGGATTCCTCAGCCAGAATTCGAAGCTGTCGTTGGATCGCGTGCGGATGCTGGTATGGTTTTATCTGGGCTGGTGTTACGTGTTGGCGAAGCGACACATTCCGCCGCCTCAGAGGCCACCGCTGCAATGTGTCGAATGTGGCGGCACGATGCATCTGGTCGAAACGATGGATCAGCACGGGCGCGTGTTGTTCTGTCGACCACTGCCCAACCACAGCCTGCAGTATCTCGATTCCGGGTGAGACGCTTGTTAGTCGACAAACTTCTCCGATCGATCCGGTCACTCGAAACGCAACACTAGTTCCGAGTTCCGAGTTCCGAGTTCCGAGTTCCGAGTTCCTTAACGCTGCGCGGTGTCCGAAAAAGCGGATCAAGCAACACGAAAACGAACCCGTTTGAGCGTCAGCCGGGCTCCTTGAACAGCGAGTTTGAGCTTCGGCTCGACAAAGGTGCCGACAGCATCAACCGTTCAACAACGCTTTCTCCACAATCCACCGCCCAGATACCAACGACGCGAAGTCAAACTCTCAATGGTTTTATCTGCGGTTTGGGTCGGGCATTGGTTTGATTGCGATGGAGTGACGTCGCAGAAGCACTGGCATCGCCCTCTTTGGCTTTTTGTAGCAGCACAGTGAATTGACCGATCGAAGCGTTGTTGTCTGTCATAGTGGGTGGTCGCTAGTGAGTGCAGTAACATAGAGACAGCGACCGCAAACTTTGCGCCCTGCGCCCTGAATTCGCCCATCTGCGTTCGACTGAAAATTCACGATGGGGCGACCGAAGAGGTTTGCTGGATGCTATCGAAACACGGCCCGTTTTGCATTTTGCCCAGAACGGAAAGTGGTGCCAAGGACATCAAAACTGAATGCCAATCGCCTCCGCCTTTCGTCAGCCGTTTCGTCGCCAGCCCCGATTTTCGCAAGTCAGCAGTTTGAGAAAGTTGCGGGCAACGGTTCAGCAATACCTTTCGTGGTCCAGCGAAAACCCAATAAAACCTCGATAATTGCGTCGCGGTTTTCTTTTTTGAAAATTTATGATCGATGCTGGCCGTGAAATCCGCAGGAACCATTAGCGATCAAAATGCGAGGAATTGCGTTGCTGAATCATGTGTACAAACCCTGAATTCGACGTTTCACTAAGGACTCCAGCGATGACCAGAACCAACCAGCAACATAGCTTTCGAAACGGCCAAAACGGAAATGCGAAGAAGGCTTCACTGCTGGATGTGATTGAAAACTTCATTCGGAAGCCGAGTCATGCGAAAAAGCGAAAGGCAGCGAATTCGTTTCAGACGGTATCGGGCTTCAGGTCTGAGTCATTGGAACGACGGAGTTTGCTGTCGGCCATTGTTGTGAGTACTGCAGACGACATCGTCGACGATTCCGATGGCGTGATCTTATTGCGTGAAGCCATCAATGCAGCGAACTCCGAAGGCGGTGACGACCAAATCACATTTGCGGCGGGTCTGTTTGCCGACGGCAGCGTGACGATTGAACTGGACCGTGGTCAGCTGGAACTGACAGACACATCCGGCACAACAACGATCAGTGGACCAGGCGCGGAGCAACTGCACATCAGCGGGCAATCGTACGATCGAATTTTCAGCGTGCAGTCCGAAGTCGATGCCGTGATCTCGGGACTCACACTAAAAGACGGGCGAGCTTCCACAGGTGGTGCCATTACCAACGCAGGATCTCTGCAGGTCAATGCTGTTACGTTCGTAAACAATGCTGCGGAAATGCGATCGGGAACGCGAGGAAGAAACGGCTTCACAAATTTCGACATCAAGGGAGGTGATGCGCGTGACGGTGCAGACGGCTCGAATAGCGGCGGCGGAGCCATCAGCAACGAAGGCGACCTAACGATTACAGATGCGCTGTTTGCTAATAACTCGGTGCAAGGCGGGCCGGGCGGCAGTGGAGGTCGGGGCGGCGGAGGAGGTCGGAACCTGATCAGAGGCTATAGCGGCGGAGCAGGGGGCGATGGCGGCGCTGGTGGAGACGGTCAAGGCGGAGCAATCTTTAATTCAGCAGACGGAGAATTGGTCGTACGAGGAACCATTTTTGAAAACAATTCCGCCTTTGGTGGGGCCGGTGGTGCGGGCGGCCGCGGAGGTCAAGGCGGATCTGGCCTGAGAATTGTGGCTGGCGGCGTTGGAGGACGAAGCGGTGATGGAGGAACGGCTGGCAACGGACTGGGAGGAGCCATCTTCAATGCGGGCAGTCTGTCGACGGACAACCTAAGTTTCAACGGCAACCAAGTGTTCGCTGGCCAAGGTCCGTCGGCGACGCAAGGAGGATTTGGGGGACGGGCGCAAGTCAATGCACCAGAGGGAGAACCGGGCCTGCCAGGACAAGCCGGTGCCGCTGAGTCGCCGAATATTCATGGGGAAACGTCGAACCCAGATCCGAATCCAACGCCCACCGCGCCGCCGTCTCGCCCATCCGGTTTAACGACGGAAGACAGCACCGATCAACAACCGGTTTTCCGGTGGACGACCGACGGCACCGCCGAAACATTCGAACTATGGGTCAACGTGTCGGGCCAAAGCGTATTCATTCACGAAACAGCCCTCACCACAACGTCGTTCACGCCATCAAGACAGCTTCCTGCGGGCCGGGTGACATACTGGATTCGCGCCCACAACTCAGCGGGTTCAAGCAGTTGGAGTCCGGCGAATCATTTTAACGTGATCTCAAATACGCCGCCGCCGGAGCAAGTCCGCTTAAACGCAGTGGCTCGCAGCAACGAACCGCGACCGACCATCACATGGAACAATGATCCCGGGGCAACTCAGTACGAAATCTGGCTAAACGATCTCACACGGGGACAAAAAGTCGTGCATCGCACGGATTTGAGTTCCTCATCGTTTACGTCGGAATCGAATCTTTCGCCAGGCTGGTATCGCGTGTGGGTCAGGTCGTCCCACGGTTCGCAACGAGCCCCATGGAGCATGCCAGTGACATTCACAATTCTGGGAGATCAGCCCGGTGTCGTTGAAGGACTCAACGTGACGAACTCACCTGCAGCATCGGTGTTCACGTGGACCGAAGTCGCTGGGGCGGACCGCTATGAGTTGTGGGTGAAAGACCTGTCGACTCGTCAACGTGTCGTCCATAGCACGTCCGTTGACGGGACAACGTTTACAGCTGACACTGTTTTGAACAATGGGCGACACCGCATGTGGGTGCGAGCGGGAAATAGTGAGGGTTGGGGATCGTGGAGTGCGGCGCATAGCTTCGATGCCAACATTCCTGAAGTTCCAGCACAGGTTCAACTGATCGAACCAACAGCGACACAGAACGCTCGACCAGAAGTCCGCTGGGTTGCCGTTGAGGGTGCAGAAACTTACGAGGTTGAACTGATCAACAGCGCAACCGGCGGACTGCTACTGACGGATTCTGTCCGCGGTGTGAACTCATACACGACCAGCACTGATCTTGCGGATGGGGATTACGATGTTCGTGTCCGAGCAGTCAATGATGCCGGCTCGGGACTGTGGAGCCGCAGTGCGACGTTCACCGTTGCGGCCAACGCATCGTCAAACGCCGTGACATTTGGCGTCTCACCACTGGATGGTAGTTCAACGCTGGTCGCAAGATTTTCGTGGAACGCAGTGGACAACGCCAACGACTATGAATACCTGATCGAAGGCACTCAAGACCACAATCGTCAAGAGACAACATCAGGAACGTCGCGGCGAACAACATCGGCGTCGTTCAACCTCTACGCCGCGGACTTCCAGCGTGGCGAGTTTTCATTACGTGTGCGAGCAATCACGGATGCTGGACCGGGCGATTGGAGCGAACCGGTCTTCTTCTACTACTCCAGCGTGTACATCAATCGCGACTTTACCTACGACGGTTGGACTCTGGGCCGCAATACTTGAAAGCAACTGAGTTGGGAAAATGTCGCTCGGTGGTCTCCACCGTGATCTCTCGGCGGAGACCGCCGAGGTACGAGTCCGCTAGTTATTTCTGCCGCCGATGAGTCCGGAGCGGATCAGATAGTACATCAGTGTCAGCAACGTCGTGATGACAGCCGCAACGTAGGTCAGGGCGGCTGCATTCAATGTACGATCGATGCCGTAGCGTTCGTCTTCGTCAACAATGCCGGCCTCAACGATCAACCGTTTGGCGCGCGCAGTCGCGTCGAATTCCACAGGCAGTGTGACCAGCTGAAACACCAGCACCGCAGAAAAAATTAGGGCACCGATCCCGACAACCAGCGGATGTACAAACAAGCCCACCGCCATCACCATGTAGCCAATGCTAGACCCGATGCCAGCCGCCGGAACAATCGCCGACCTCAGTCCCAGTGGACCGTAGTTCGTCGCGTCCTGAATCGCGTGCCCCGCTTCATGGCAAGCCACACCCAACGCGGCTAGCGAATTGCTGCCGTAGACTTCTTCGGACAAAGCCAGCTGTTTGGTTTGCGGATTGTAGTGGTCACTTAGATATCCGCTGGTGGGAACGATTTGCACATTTGAAATGCCCGCATTCTGCAACAGACGCGCGGCTGCCTGAGCCCCCGTAAAGCCTCGCCGGCTGGCAACCTTCGAATATCGAGAAAACGCGGCTTTGACCAGCAGACTGGCACCACCGGAAATGATCATTCCCGGAATCATCACGTACAGAATGTACTTCATATCGAACATAAAACGTGCTCCTCCAATTGGCCGTTGGGACTCAACGCAGCAAAGGTTATGCCAGTGTGATTCGCTGGCATGCGATTTCTCTTGGCAATAACATTATTGCCGCGAAAACCCGAGCGACAATGCTGCTTTCACAATGAAGCTCCAAGCATCCACGGCCGCGACAAGTTTCGACACGGCTGCCAATTTGACTCGTTCAAATCGTTCATTCGGCGGTTAGGTCAAAGTTGGCGGCGTTGATTCCATAGCTGCGGAGTTTGTTGCGGAGTGTCACTCGGGAAATACCGAGAATGGCTGAGGCTCGGACCTGATTTCCGCTGGTATGTTTCAGAATCGTGGTAAACAACTCGCGTTCGACATTGGAAATCACTTTTGCGTACAGGTCTGTTGCGTCGTCATTGTTCAGATGTTCTGCAATAAGCTTTTGCAACTGCATCGAATGCCCCGCGGCAGACGTTCCCGAACCCCCCAACGATTGTGGCAAACACTCAGGCAACAGCACGGAACCCGGCGCGCTCAGCAGCGATTGCTTAATCACGCTTTCCAGTTCTCGCACGTTTCCCGGCCACGGGGCGGCGCGCAGGGCCTTCAGAGTGCCTTCGGCTATTTGCGTCACATTCTTGCCGAGCGCTGCACTGTGTTTACGGACAAAGTGTTCCGTCAGTAACTGGATGTCGTCGCCACGATCTCTGAGAGGTGGCAGTTTGATCATGTAATCACGCAGCCGAAAAAACAGATCCGATCGAAACTGACCGTCTTCGACTAGCTTCTCAAGGTCATGATTGGTGGCAGCAATGACTCGCACATCAACGCTGATGGTTTCGCTGCCACCGACGCGTTCCAACGTTCGTTCTTGCAGCACACGCAGAAGTTTGGATTGAGTCATCGGAGACATATCACCAACTTCATCCAGAAACAGCGTGCCGTGATCGGCCTGTTCAAAGTGACCAATGCGGCGCCGATCGGCTCCCGTGAACGCCCCTTTTTCGTGGCCGAACAGTTCGCTTTCCAGCAGTGTTTCCGGAATCGCGGCGCAGTTTAGAGCTCGAAAAGGTCCGTCACAGCGCAGGCTATGTTTGTACAACGCCTTGGCGACGAGTTCCTTGCCAGTGCCGCTTTCCCCCTGAATCAGAACGGTGATGTCCTTCGCGGCAACTCGACCGATCGCTTTGTAGATTTCCTGCATCGCTTCGCAACGACCGACCAGCGCCGGCTTACCCGCCGTGTCGCTGCCTTCCGCTGGATTCAGTTCCGGCACTGTCTTCGTCATCTCACTCAGACGCAGCGCCTTGCCGACCAGTGTTTTCAATTCCGAAAGTTCAAGCGGCTTAAACAGATAATCGAACGCACCGTGCTTGGTGGCTTCGATCGCACTTTCTACCGTGCCATGACCGGTGATGAAGATGACCGGGACATGCCGGTCGATCTCCTTGATCCGCTCGAAGCATTGCAAGCCGGACCGATCCGGAAGATTCAGATCCAGCACCACGACGTCTGGATGATCTTCGCGAACAATGTGTTCGCCAGCCGCCGCTGTTTCTGCGGTCAGTAGTTCCAATTGTGGATCATCAAATGCGCGACGAAAGGCGTGCAGGATGGAAGGTTCGTCGTCGATGACAAGCAGCCGGGGCATTTAGACGCCTCCTTCGTATACCGATGCGGATGGTGTGGATGCGGATGGTGTGGAAGCGGATGGTGCGGAAGCGGATGGTGCGGACGGTAGGCACAGTTCGAAGATCGCTCCCCCCGCCGAATTGTTCGCTGCGGAAAGTTGACCGCCGTGATCTTCGGCAATGCGTTTGCAGATATTCAATCCTAGGCCCACGCCCTGTTTTCGAGTGGTGAAAAACGGTTTAAAAATTTCGCTTTGAATTTCTGGAGCGATCCCCGGCCCGGTGTCGGACACCAGCACGCAGACCATTCCTGCTGAATGAGTTTCCACACGAAACGTGACGGTGCCGCCATGCGGCATGACGCTCAGCGCATTGAGTCCCAGATTCAGGACCAGCTGTTGAATTTGATCGTGGTCCGCTTCAACAGCCAAGTCGCCCACGCTTTCTTCGAACGTCAGCTTGACACCTTGCTTCTGTGCCTGACCTTCCAGCAGCCTGAGCACGTCGGGAATGATTTCTCGCAGCACCAGCGATTTTCGTTCCGCTGGAGATGGGCGCGCAAAGTCCAGCAAAGCATTCACAGATTGCTCCATGCGGCGGATTTGGTCTTCCACAATTCTGACGTCTTCCGTCGGCAACGTTGTCATGTTGCCGTCTGACTGAGTGCTCTGGACCAGCATCTTGATGGCGGTCAGTGGGTTGCGAATTTCGTGAGCCACTCCGGTTGCCAGCTGGGCCAAGGTCGCCATCTGCTGAGCTCGCAGGGCTTCCTGTTCTCGAATGGCCGATGTCCGTTCTTCTTCCGCGCGCTGCGATTCTGTCAGATCGCGAACAACAATGACCACGGGAGACTGATCGTCGTTGCCAATTCTTCGCACAGAAACGGACGCCGGAAACGTGTCGCCGGTACGTCGTCGTCCGCTGGTTTCCGCCGCTTCCCCCACGGCTGTCGACGCGAGACTGATCGTCGGAAGTAAATCACCAACAGGCTTCGCAAGAATTTCTTTGGCGGCGTGGCCGAATAATTGATGGGCCGCAGAATTGTACGACAACACGATCCCTGACGAATCGACGGTAATGATGCCGTCACCCGCATTTTCAACGATGGTGCTGGACAACGCCTGCGCTTCCAGAGCGATGCGCCGTAACGGACTGATGATGACCCACCACAGCAACGGGGCGCAGGTGAAGGTTAGCAAAGCAGAATCAATCAACGCTTCCCAGACCACGGGCAGGTCGGCTGGCAACAGGCTCGGCAGCAGCAACATGACGAACGCTTCGACCGCGAAGACGACGATCAACACTAACCCCAAAATTCGCCAAGGCGTTTTGAAGAGCTTTAGCAGGATGGTGTTGCCTGCGTTCGATGGTGGTGACGATTCGGTTCGCATCCGCAATCCGCAATCCGGGTCAGGGGGGAGCATCAATGGGTGTAAGAATGGGTCTGAGAATTGTCCGGACATTTCCGTACTCCAGGCTGCAACAGCATACCGCACGAGCCAGACAACGACGACTGGCTCACAGCGCACCGGGCGATGCGCATGGCAACTTTGTTGCAATCCACGTGCCAGCCGTGTTTCGTGGCCGATTAGCGGCTATATTCACTCAGTTAACGGGTGAGGTTGGAAAGAAACGATCCACAAGGTGAGAAGATCGTGACCAGTCACTGCGTTACTGGTGAAGAAAAAACTTTGGTCTGATGTCCCCACAGCCTCCCAGCCGTTTGGGCGCTAGCCCCGGACTGCAACGCCGTTAAGGATTATCTTCCCATGTTTTGCAGGGATATCGTAACCCGAACGCGTAAGCGAGGGATACTCATCGGCGCACATATCCCTCGCTTACGCATGCGGGTTACAAAAAAAATACTTGACGGCGTTGCCCGGACTGGATGTTAAAACTGGAAAGTCCGGGGCTAGCGCCCAAACGGCTCGATCTCTGGCGAACAATTCACGAGCGGCAACCACCGACTCGGTTGCCAACAATGGTGCTGGAAGTGAATTATTCCTCTTCGACGATTGGCTCGAAAATCACGTTGGCGTAAACCTCGGCCAGCGAGAGATTGCAATTGACTTCGGGCAGAGGAACCACGGCATCCGCAGCGACGTAGGTTTCGCGGTCGAAGCCTTCAGCTGTGCGGCGGTAAACCACGGCCGCTGCAGAACTGGATTCGATCAACACGTACACACACAACGTATCGATGGACAGGTAAGCAGCCCGCTTTTCATGTTCATCCGTGCGGCGCGTGGATTCGGAAATGACTTCGATAATCACCACAGGCCGATCGTGGTAAGGATCGCTGGGACCATTCGGTTCGCAAACCACCAAAGCGTCTGGATAGTAGAATCGTGTCTCATGCGTCTGGCGGACGCGAACCTTCATGTCCGAATTGAACACTTCGCACGGCTGGCCGCGAAGCTGGCCATGTAGCGTTCCGGTGGCGTTGGTTGCAATACGATTGTGGTTGGCGGTTGCTCCCGCCATCGCGTAGATCGTACCAGCGACGAACTCGTGCTTCCGGCGAGCCAGAGCTTCACCTTCGAGGTAATCTTGTGCGGATACCGGCTGGAAGTGGGGTGCAGTACTCATGGAACGCAGTTTACAAAGAATCGCGGTAGGCGAACAAGACAGACGCATGGAAAGGAATCATCCAGCACTGGAAAGAATCTTTCCACCTCATTCGCTGTCGCTGCTGCGAACGTGTCGCAAATCCTCAGGCGGCTCGCCGTTTTCTGCGGAAAAACAGTGCTTGGCGGGCCCAGCACGATCGTTGTCTGATTTTTGGCTTTTGGCATCAAACGTGCCTAACAGACCTAACTAACGGCTGTCAGGCTCTAACAGACAGCCTAGCGGACCAATGAAACGGCCGCTGCAAATCCCACAGGCTCCCATAGCCGGACAAGGTGCTTCCAACATGACTGCTCCCACCGCCCAACCAAAATCGCAACCGAAATCTCAACGCTCAGCCTTGGCTTCGAAAGTCATGTCCGGGTTGTTCCTAGTCGCCGTGATTGGTGGGGGCTGGCTGGTCGTGCTGCAGCTGAATTCAAATTCAACGCCGTCAGAGGAAACTGCGGCGGACAGTGAAGGCGATGTCACACCCGAAGCATCAGAACTCACTCTGTCTGAAGCAAAGGTGGCGAAGGCGAAATTCGTCACGGAACCGTCCGTCATCCGACGCATCGAAGACATTCGCCACGTCTCTGGTCGACTGACCTATGACGAAGCGCGGCACATCGAAATCAAAGCCCCCGTGTCCGGCATCCTTGTGGATGTGCTGGTCAAGCCAGGTGATGTTGTCGACGAAGGCCAGCTGCTGGCGATCATCAACAGTCCGGAAGTCGGTAAAGCACGCGCGGCCGTGCTGAGCGAACAATCCTCGTTCCGGGTCATCGTGACACAGATGGAACGCATGGAGGAAGTCACCGACAACCTGCGAAATCTGTTTGCGTCGTTGGATCAGAACAGGCCGATGGACGAGATCGAGAAGCAATTCAACGATAAAGCACTGGGCACTTACCGCCAGCAAATCATGGCCGCGTACTCAGAACGTTTTCTATCGAATCAACTGGCCACGGCAGCTCGCCCACTGGTGGATGCCGGATCAATGCCGCGACGCACTCTGCAGGAACGCGACAACGCGCGCCACGTGGCCGACGCACAGTTCCGTTCCGTTCGCGAAATCACGGCCTACGACATCGGAATTCGCAAACAGCAACTGGAAGCCGAACACAACGACGCAACGCGGCAGGTCATGATTGCTCAGAATCATCTGACCACACTGCTCGGTTTCACAGATGAAGCGGGTGCGGAAGCCACCAGCGAATCCCTTTCCAAAATGGAAGTCCGCGCTCCTTTTGCGGGCACAGTCGAAGCCCGGTCGTATGCGAAACGCGAACGCGTCGCACAGTCGGATTCTTTGTTTGTGCTGGCCAACACGGAAACGCTGTATGTGTCGGCCGACATTCGTGAAAACGAGTGGGCGGCGATGTCGGTGAAACCCGGACAGGACATCACCGTGGTGGCTCCCGCGATTCCCGGCCGCACGTTTCTCGCCAAGGTTCACTACATCGGTCGTGAGGTCGATGTAGAGAGCAATTCTCTGCCATTGGTTGCCACGATCTCAAACGCGGATGGATTGCTGCGTCCCGGAATGTTTGTGCGCGTCGCGATTCCGGTGGCCGAATCAGACGATGTCGTCGCCGTTCGATCAGAATCCGTGATGCAGCACGAAAACGAAAAATTCGTCTTTGTCTCAATCAACGAAAATTCCTTCCGCCGAGTCGACGTGACGACAGGCGTCAACAACGAAGAGTGGGTTGAAATCAAAGCCGGTTTGAACGCAGGCGATCGGGTCGTGGCCGACGGCGCGTTTCTGTTGAAGTCGGAACTGCTGCTAGCTGGCGAAGAATAATAATCCGAACGCCATGAAGCCCCAGCGCGGCAAATCTCAAATCTGCAATCGTCAATCTTCAATCTAAAAACCGGCCCTCCCCATGCTCACGAAACTCATCGAACTATCACTCACCAACCGCATGCTGGTGCTGATTCTGGTCTTTCTGATGGCCTGCGGCGGCCTATATTCCGCCGTTCACCTGCCGATCGACGCGGTCCCCGACATGACCAATGTGCAGGTGCAGGTGGTCACCGACGCGGGGTCACTGTCGCCCGTTGAAGTCGAACAGTATGTCACGTATCCCGTCGAAGCCGTGATGGGTGGATTGCCGGACGTCGAAGAGCTGAGAAGCGTCTCGAAGTTCGGCATCTCCGTCGTCACGATCGTGTTCGAAGAAGGCACGGACATTTATCGAGCTCGCCAGCTGGTCACCGAACGCCTGACCGACGCCGCCGACGCCATCCCCGCTGGCTACGGAACACCCGCCATGGGCCCGCTGACAACGGCACTGGGCGAAATTTTGCAGTTCGAAGTTCGCAGCGACAATCACACACCCATGGAACTGCGCACGATGCTGGAATGGGACGTCGCCCCCAAGCTGCGAGAAGTGTCCGGCGTGACGGAAATCAACACACACGGCGGCTTCTACAAAACGTTCGAAGTCCAACCCGACCCGAATCGACTGACCAGCTACGGCATTCCCCTGCAACAGCTGTTTGAAAGCCTGCAGCAAAACAACGCTACAGCGGGCGGTGGCTACGTTGTTCACAACGGCGAACAGCGTTTTATTCGCGGCGTGTCGCTGCTGAAGAATGAAGACGACATCCGCCACGTCGTCGTGCGCCGCGAAGCAGACGGCACCGCGATCTTGGTGCAGGACATTGCCAACGTCACGATTGCTCCGATGACACGCCAGGGAGCCGTCACTCGGGATGGTCGCGGAGAAGCCGTCACCGGCTTGGTGATGATGCTGATCGGTGAGAACTCCCGCGAAGTCGTCGTCGCGGCCAAAGAACGCCTGATCGAAATCGAAAAGACGCTGCCGGACGGTGTGACTCTGGAAGTGACCTATGACCGCGCCGCTTTGATTGGTCGAACACTCGACACAGTCGTTCGTAATCTGCTCGAAGGTGGCATCTTCGTCATTGTGATTCTGCTGCTGATGCTGGGCAGCTTCCGAGCGGGCCTGATTGTCGCTCTAGCGATTCCGCTGTCGATGCTGTTCGCGACGAACCTGATGCACTTCTTTGGTATTACCGCTAGTTTGATGAGTCTCGGGGCGATCGACTTTGGTCTAATCGTGGACAGTTCCGTCATCATGGTCGAAAACTGCATTCACCGGCTGTCGAAGAATAACGAAGGCACACCGCACATTGACGTCATTCGTGATGCGGCAGTTGAAGTTCGTAAACCGACGATGTTCGGCGAACTGATCATTTCCGTCGTCTACCTTCCCATTCTGCTGCTGCAGGGCACGGAAGGAAAGCTGTTCCGCCCGATGGCGCTGACCGTGTTGTTTGCTCTGGCCGGTTCCATGATTTTATCGATGACGCTGATGCCGGCTTTGGCTTCGCTGTGCCTGCCGAAGAAGATGAAGGAGAAAGACATCTTTCTGATTCGATGGCTGAAGTTTGTCTACGAACCGATCGTCACCCGCGCAATCGCTCATCCGTTTGTCACTGTCGCCACAGCAGTGACCGTTTTCGCGGTTAGTATTCCTGTCGCGATGAATCTGGGTGCCGAATTTATGCCACGACTGGAAGAAGGTGACCTCTTAATCGAAGCGTCGAGACTGCCAAGTGCTACGTTGGAAGGTTCGATTGAAATGTCGACGCAAATCGAACAGATCGTCGGCGCGTTTCCTGAAGTTCAAACCGTGTTTTCCAAGACCGGTCGTCCGGAGATCGCCAATGACGTGATGGGTGTACATCAAACGGACGTGTGGGTGCTTCTGAACCCGGTACACGAATGGCCGCAGCCCAAGACACGGGACGAATTGATCCAGGAAATGTCGGATCTACTGAACGCTCAGGTGCCCGGCGTGGCATTTGGATTTACTCAGCCGATTGAAATGCGAGTTGACGAATTGGTCGCCGGCGTGAAAGCAGATGTCGCTGTACTCCTGTATGGAGATGATCTGCAGGTGCTGGCCGACAAGAGCAAAGAAATCGAATCGGTGCTCCGGAACATTCCGGGAGCCGTGGACGTCAAAGCCGATTATCAGGCGAACTTGGCAACACTGACGATTAAAACCAAACCCGAGAAACTTGCGCTGTACGGCATTGACGCTCAAACGGTGCTTGATGTTGTTTCGGCACTTGGCGGTCATCAGGTGGGGCAGATTTTCGAAGGTCGATCTCGATTTCCCGTGATGGTTCGTATTCCGGAAGAGTGGCGAAGTCAGGTTTCCTTACTGAAGCAGCTTCCCGTGTCTGAAGCTGGTGGCAAGCCGATTCCTTTGAGCGAACTGGCTGACATTTCGATGGAAGAAACGCCGCCCACGATCGAACACGATGCCAACCGCCGCCGCACATTCATTTCCGCCAACGTGCGAGGCCGCGACGTCGCCACTTTCGTGACGGAGGCGCAGCGAACGGTGGACGAAAAAATCGACATGCCCGCTGGTTACGAAATTCGGTGGGGCGGCGACTTCGAAAATCTCCAATCCGCCAGCAAGCGACTGATGATTATCACACCGATTGTGCTAGTCATCATCCTGATCCTGCTGCACACAAGTCTGGGTTCCGCGCGACTGGCTTTGCTGATCTTCTTTGCCGTGCCCATGGCGGCGTCGGGCGGAATCTTTGCACTTTATGTGCGCGGCCTGCCGTTTAGTATTTCGGCCGGAGTCGGCTTTATCGCATTGTTCGGAGTCGCGGTGCTGAACGGGCTGGTCTGGGTGAGTGCTGCCGAACATCTGCGTCACACGGGCATCCCGCTGCTGAATGTCAGCCACGAAACCGCCTTAGCTCGACTTCGCCCCGTCTTAATGACCGCCCTTGTTGCGAGTCTCGGCTTCCTGCCGATGGCCCTATCCACGGGCGATGGAGCAGAAATGCAGCGTCCCTTGGCCACCGTCGTCATCGGCGGCCTGATCACGTCGACTCTGCTGACATCGATCGTCGTCCCCTGCATCTACCCCTGGTTCGCTCGCGGTCTCCACCTTCCCAAACTGACGCATCACGGCGTTCCAGACGACGAATAAACTGATGCAACACAAAGAGGAACACCGCACCGAACATATTGGTTGGCTTCGCGCCGCCGTGCTGGGAGCGAATGACGGCATTGTATCCACGGCCAGTCTGGTTGTGGGTATCGCTGCTGCTGAGACAAGCCGCGAGAGCATTTTGGTCGCAGGCGTAGCTGGTCTTGTCGCTGGAGCCATGTCAATGGCGGCCGGAGAGTACGTTTCGGTCAGTTCTCAGTCGGACACAGAAAACGCCGACCAAGACCGTGAACGAAAAGAACTGGCCACCGACCCGGAATTTGAATTGGCCGAATTGGCGGCGATCTATGTTGGTCGAGGCCTCGACGAACCACTCGCACAACAGGTCGCCGAACAACTCACAGCTCATGACGCACTGGGCGCACACGCTCGGGATGAACTTGGCATTTCAAATATCACAAGTGCCCGTCCCGTTCAGGCCGCCCTAACGTCGGCAGCCACGTTCGCTGTGGGTGCTGCGCTACCGCTGGGGACGGCGTTCGTGCTTCCTGTGAATCAGATTCCGATCGTCGTCTCGGTGACATCACTTGGCTTTCTCGCCCTCCTCGGTGGCATCTCAGCTTCGGCTGGCGGCGCACCGATTGTGAAAGCCGTTGTGCGCGTGACGTTTTGGGGCATGCTGGCGCTTGCCGCAACGGCCGGTATTGGAAAACTATTTGGTGTCGCAGTCTGAAACTTTCGCTTCCTGAAACGAAGAGAAGTCGTGCGGCGCACATTCGTGAACGAATTTGCGCCTCTTCAGATACCATTAGACTGACTGATACTCGCATGTTAATCACCGAAACACGGTTGCCTAAAATATCACGCTGGTCAATCAGTACACGATTGTTACTGACGGTCAACAGCATCTGTCTGGTGCTGTTGCTCGTGTTCATCGTCCATGACCACCATCAAGAGATGACGCGACGGCTGAGCGACAAGCGAATTGCGCTGCAGGAAGAATGCGCTATCCTTTGGGTTGCCGTGCAAAACCTCCGCAGCCACGGCGTAGAAGACCTGCAGCCATTTGTTGATCGTACGTGTGCGCAAATGGAAGAGACACATTCACCGGGCCACCACATTCTTTTGGAATTTAGTGACCACGTGATCCAGGCAGACTCACACGGCCGTGCTGATGATCAAATGCTACAGTCGATGAAAGTTGCAGTCGACGACGAAAGTCAACTCGGAAGCTATCAGGGCCAAGACATGATTGTCGGGGTTCGTTCTGGAAAACGCCTGAGCGTTTATGTTTCTGAACTCGTCGCCGATGTTCGATCTGAGGTTCTGCTGGACAGCTTTCGACGTTTAGGTGGTTCCATGATCCTGGCAATGATTGCGGGATTTATTGTCAACCTTGTCCTTGTAAACGTCGTCGTTCGTCCGATTTCGCGGCTGGCAATGACCGTCGATGCAATCGGAGACGGGGGATATGGTCGGCAGATCAATGGGTTTCGCAGCCGTGAACTGTATTTTCTCGGGCAGGCGATCAATCGAATGAGCGACTCGTTGGCTGCCGCCGAAACTCAGCGGCAGATTCAAATGACCAAGGCACGACGGTTGCAGCTGAGTCTGCTTCCCGAACAGGCCGATCTTTCCGGAGCGACGTTTACAGCGAGCTATGTTCCGGCAGACGAAGTCGCGGGGGATTTCTATGACGTCCAAAAATTGCCAGACGGCTCCTGGATCATCTTCTTTGCAGACGTGACAGGTCACGGCATACCAGCCGCCATGACAGCGGCGTTGCTGAAAACTTACTTTGAAGATGCCTGCGATCGGTGCGACAACGTCCAAGATATTGCTCAGCACATCAACCGTCGGTTTGTGAATATCACCCTTCCGGAGGATTTTGCAACCGGCGTTCTCATCCGCTACGTACCCACGACACACCTGATCCAGATTCTGAATGCAGGTCACGATTCGGTGATCCTGAGTACCAGCGGCGAGATCAGGGAATTCAAGTCCTCAGGCCTCTTTCTTGGATTTATGGAAGCCGCGGAATGGGAAGTCGACGAATACCGGGTTTCCAAAGCAGATCGCCTATTTCTATTCACCGACGGTCTGACGGAGACGTTCGACAGCAACCAAAAAATGTTTGGCAGAGACAACGTCCTGGAAATTTTGAATCAAGCTTCCAACTTGGCGCCCTCAGTCGTC
This sequence comes from Fuerstiella sp., assembly GCA_041688835.1. Classification (GTDB taxonomy): domain Bacteria; phylum Planctomycetota; class Planctomycetia; order Planctomycetales; family Planctomycetaceae; genus Fuerstiella. The sequence continues at coordinate 9,341 of JBDNHJ010000279.1, read as the reverse complement.
CTTAAAAACATGAACAACGCTGCGAGTTCCTTTCGCTCGGGGCCGCAACTGGACGACATCACTATGATTGTGATTGAATTTTGAGTGACACGGTTGGTTTACAGTTCATTCATCAATTGAAAAAGAATCCAAAGTGGATGGCTTTGTGCTGACCGGTCGACTTGATCCAGTTGTCGACCGCAGCGGAGACGACAGCCTGCGAGGACTCACGTTCAGTCAGCAATAGAGCTTCGAGCAATGCCAGCGGACATTTCTTAGGACTCAACGAAAAAACGCCACGCGATTTTCGTGGCGTTCTTCTGGTACCGAATTGTCAGTGACTCAGTGAGCTTTGCTTCTGGCTTAGTGGCCGCCGCGACCGGTGACATGATAGCGTCCGTTCGCTTAGGCTTCCTGCCGATGGCCTTATCCACGGGCGATGGAGCAGAAATGCAGCGCCCCTTGGCCACCGTCGTCATCGGCGGCCTGATCACGTCGACTCTGCTGACATCGGTCGTCGTCCCCTGCATCTTTCCTTGGTTCGCTCGCGGCCTCCACCTTCCCAAACTCACGCATCACGGCGTTCCGGAAGACGACTAGAGATCAATGCGGCATACTGATCAACATCGCACCGTGAGTCCACGTTGGTGGCCGCATCGTCTTAGAGTCTCTCCGGAAATATGGGCAGTAAAAACATTGGCATCAGTGAAGTCTCCCGACGGGCTCAAACGGCCACTTCGAGTGAAACTAAACGAATTAGCCATTTTGAAGGTCACCTCGAAAGTTGAATCGTCGTGGAAAAGCTGGAATTCTTTCCCGGACAGACTCTTACTGATCGGGCACCTGCATTTCTGAGATTATCCTGAATCACCTAACCGTAGGGGTGAACAAACCCCAGCAGAAACGATAACCCGAACGCAGTGACTTAATTTGCTTCTTCGTTACTTGTCGGCGGTCAAAAGAAGATACACGTTAACATTCTCGCGGTGTTACAATTCAGTCGTGTTGCTGGTAGAGCGAACTCTTGCATTGACGAAAGAACACGATGGCGTTGACGACGGGCCAACTCGCCGAGGGGCTGAAGCAAAGCGCGATTATGTCGGCGGAAGAAATCGCCGACCTGCGCAACCGGTCCGGAATGACGGACGACAATGCGTCGGCTGAAACCTTGGCGAAGCTGCTAGTGAAGCAGGGCAGACTGACGCGGTTTCAGGCATCTTTGGCGTACAGCGGCAAAGCCAAAAATCTGCTGATGGGCAGCTATGTCAAGGTGGCATGGGGCAGGTCTACAAAGCGCGTCACAAACGCATGAAACGTGAAGTGGCTCTGAAGGTCCTTGCTCCACAGTTCGTCAAAGATGCAGCCGCATTGCGACGTTTTCATCGTGAAGTCGAAGCGGCGGCTCGCCTGAATCATCAGAACATCGTCACGGCCTACGATGCTGATGAAGTTCGCGGCACGCATTATCTGGTGATGGAATATGTCCGCGGCAGAGATTTGAGTGAAATCGTCAAGGCACACGGCCCGCTTTCTGTTGGTCAGGCGGTCAACTGTGTGCTGCAGGCAGCTCGCGGCCTAGCGTATGCTCATGGGCAAGGCGTCATTCACCGCGATATCAAGCCATCGAATCTGCTGTTGGACAATGACGGTACAATCAAGATTCTGGACATGGGCCTGGCGCGGATTGACGCCACGGTCACCGACGAAGCCGCCGGTGCCACTCTGACCGGCAGCGGTGTGCTGATGGGGACGGTGAACTATATGTCGCCCGAACAGGCGATGGATTCCAAGACAGCCGATCATCGCAGCGACATCTACAGTCTGGGCTGCACGCTGTATCGGCTGCTATCTGAAACCGCCATGTACGCCGACGACACCATGATGAAACGTATCATGGCCCACCAGACGGCCCCCATTCCGAAGTTGCCTGTCGACGATCCGGCACTGCAGCAGTTATTCGAACGCATGGTGGCCAAGCAAGCAGACGATCGCATTCAACCGACCGATGAACTGGTTGCAGCACTGGAAGCATGGCTCAACGAATTCGGCGGCGAAACCAGTCTGGCAGGGTTGTCAAAAACGAAACCCTCGAAACATAAATCATCCGGAGAATCGACACATATAGGTTCTGGCGCGTCAGCATTCATGTCAGGCATTTCCGAACTGCCCGGTCAGGAGCAGACAAGTCAGGAGACCACAACTTCGGCATCGGCTTTTGAAGCCACCGTCATTCCCGACCGCGCCGAACGCGACGTCGTACCGGAGCAAACCGACAAATCGAAAGCAGCGACGGAACCGAGCGGCCCGGATGCGCCTGCGACCGACGACCTCGGTCCAACCGTGATCGAATCGTCGCCCGTGGCGATTAAGGTCGATGAATCTGAGACTTACCGACCGCGAACATCCAGATCCCGTCAGTCACGCTCTAATCAGGGTCCGCCGTGGTGGAAGAACCGCCTCGTGCAACTTGGCGGCCTCGGCGGATTTGCGTTGCTGCTGGGCATCATCTTCCTGCTTCGCATTGGTAAGTACGATGTGCAGATCACTCTTGATGATCCAACCATCACGCTCAGCGTTGATGGCGAAGTCCTCAACATCACAGACGGCAAGAATATCTACAAGCTCTCTGCAGGTCCGCACAAACTGCAGCTAGTGAAAGACGGCTTCAAGACTCAAGTTGAAGAATTCACCGTGACCAAAGATGGCAAGACAGCGGTTACGGTTGCGATCGTCAACGGCAAGCTCGATGCGTTACAGAAGGGTGAGAAACCACAGGACCGAATGCCGCCGCAACCAGTCGCGAACTCCGCCAGTGCTAACAACGGACAACCGAGTGGTGTCACCGAACCACCTTCCTCAGTAACTCCATCCCCATCGGCAAGCAGCAAACGGACCTCTCTAGAAACGGCGTTGCGTTTTTCAAAGCGTAGCGATGAAGTGACGGTTCCGACTTTATTCGATGACACCGATGCACTCACCATCGAGGTGTGGCTACGGCTTGATGACAAAACCCGGCAATCTCATTCATTCATTGCCGGTTTTGGTGTTTCGAGCGGCATTCACACTAAAGCGCCGTTCGACTTTCCAATGGGCAATCATGATGCGGTCAAAGTATCATCGGAATCATTGAAAAATGGCGCGACCTCGCAAGTGGGAAACCGCTTGGGGAGCGAGCAACCGGTTCATGTAGCGGGAGTGCGAGATCCGGAAAAAGGTGAAACCCGGCTGTACTTTGACGGTGTACTGATGATTACCAAGAAAGGCGAATTTCACCGTGGCGACGGTGTATTGGAAATTTGCAGCGCTGACTATCAGTGGGTGCCAAGCGATGGAAATGACATCTTCGCATTTAACGGATGGCTTGACGAAATCCGCATCTCAAAATCAGTCCGGTATCAACAAGACTTCAAGCCACAACGTCGCTTTGAAAAGGACAACGAGACAACAGCTCTGTACCACTTCGACGAAGGTACCGGCGACGTCCTCAAAGACTCCTCCGGCAACGGGCACGATGGCAAGATCGTCGGGGCGAAGTGGGTCAAGTAACCGACGAAGGATCGGGCGACTGGTCTCTCCGATCGTCAGGCGATTGACCTGAGACTGAGTCGAAAAACGCAGGCTGTCGTGATGAAAGACGGAGCAAGAATCCTTATCACCGAACCGAATCAAATTCCTGATCAACCGTTTGAGATCCGGGGAATCATTGCCTTAGATTCAACGCTCGCAAAACGATAACCGACCGACAACCGACCGGTTTTTGGACAAATTTTGGCCTTTCCAAATGCAGCACTCTGATATACTCAGCGTATGACAGTCAACCTTGGCACTTCAGACACCTCTGCCGATGCAGATGCATTTCAGCTCGACCTGTTGCGGCGAATGACACCGAAGCAGCGGATGGCAAAAGTTTTTGGACTCTCTGCTAACCTGCGTCGAATGGCTTTTGATGCGATCTACCGCAGGCATCCGGACTACACCGAGGACCAAGCGCGACTCGCGTTCATCGAAGTGACCTACGGCAAATCTCTTGCCGATGATGTCCGCCGCTGGCAGCAGGAACGAAGTTTTTGAATTCTTCCAACGAACTCGTCGAAGCATTGGCTCCCGTAATTGCCGCATTCGAACAGTTGCAAATTTCGCATTGCATCGGAGGCAGTATTGCCAGTTCCTTTCACGGGGCAGCGCGTGCCACAATGGATGTCGATGTGCTTTGCGATATTTCGAAAGATCTGATCGCCGATTTTCTTAAGTTTTTTGGTACCGACTACTATGTCAGCGAACCCGCCGTCCGTGATGCCGTGGAGCGTCGGTCGTGCTTCAATCTGATTCATATACCAACGGCGTTCAAAATTGACGTCTTCGTTAGTGAGGGTAGACCGTTTGACTCAATCCGTATGCAGCGAGCGACTCGCGAAGACCTGGGTGAGGATCGTGTGATATCGGTTCCGATGACTTCTCTGGAAGACGTTATTATCAGCAAGCTGGAGTGGTTCCGCAAAGGGAACGAAACATCTGAGCGACAGTGGAACGACGTTTCTCGCCTTGCTCGTCTGATGGGCGAATCGATTGATCTCGTTTATCTGCGAGACGCGGCCGAATCTGTTGGCGTTGCCGATTTGCTAAATCGACTTCTGGAACAGGTCTAGTTCGATTGAACAGCCAACACGAGCACATGTCTGATTCATCTTTGACGACCTTCCCGCGAAGGCAACCTCGCAACACGCCAATTCGGCGCAGCCGTCGACCAAGAATTCGACCGGCGAACCGGCGGTGCGCAGCGACCTGTGAGGAAAACGCAGCAAACTCGGGCAAGTGCGCTGATTTCTTGACGCTTGGGGGCCATACTCGCGAAATCTAGGGCGATCCACGCGTCACACCGAAAGCGAGCACATGTCGGCAGCCGACACAAATTTTAAGTTCTCCGACGGACCCGTTTCCGTGGGAGTCATCATGGGCAGTCGGTCCGACTGGGAAACCATGCAGGGCACCACGGAATTGCTGCAGAGTTTCGGCATCCCGTTCGAAGCTCGCGTGGTGTCGGCTCATCGGACGCCCGAATGGATGGTGGAATATGCGTCCACGGCTGCGAAACGCGGTCTAAAAGTCATCATCGCAGCCGCTGGGGGGGCGGCCCATCTGCCGGGCATGGTGGCCTCCATGACGACGCTGCCTGTATTGGGCGTTCCCATTCAAAGTCGCGTGCTGAACGGCGTGGATTCGTTGTTGAGCATCGTGCAGATGCCCGCCGGGATTCCGGTGGGCACGCTGGCCATTGGCACAGCCGGTGCCAAGAACGCCGCCCTGCTGGCCGCCCGGATCCTCGCCACAAATGACGAGGAATTGTCGGCGAAGCTCGTTGATTTTCAGACCCAACAAACGGACACGGTGCTCAAGGATTCGTGGTTATGAACAGTGTGATTGCTCCCGGCAGCACGATTGGAATTCTTGGGGCAGGGCAGTTGGGACGCATGCTGGCCGTCAGTGCTCGACAAATGGGCTACGGAGTCGCTGTCTTCGGAGGTGACCAGCACAGCCCCTGCGGCCAAGTCAGTGATCGCACGTGGAATGCCAACTTCGACGACGAACGGCAACTGCGCGAATTCGCGGCGGCGTGTGACGTAGTCACGTACGAATTCGAAAACATTCCGGCACCTGCGGCGGCCATCATTTCGGCACAAGCGCCGTTGTCGCCCGGCGTCGAACTGCTGCGCACGGCACAGAATCGGTTTGCCGAAAAAACGGCTCTCACACAAATCGGCCTGACCACGGCCCGCTTTCAGATGGTGCATTCCGCCGACGAATTGTCGGCCGCTCAAGACGCCTTTGGCGGACATGTGATTTTGAAGGCCAACACCGATGGCTACGACGGCAAAGGGCAGTGGGCCATTTCACCGGACGACGATGTCGAAGTCATTTGGGGACAGGCGGGGCTTGAGTCTGCGATTTTGGAAGAACGAGTTCCGTTTGAATACGAGCTGTCCGTCGTCGGCGGCCGCTATGCAGACGGCACCTGCAGTTTCTTCGAACCATCGCTAAATCACCATGCCAACCACATTTTGGACGTCAGCATTTCGGGGGCTCCACAAGTCACCAGCCAGCTTGCGGAACAGGCTCAAGCGGTCGCCCGCGCCATTCTGGAACACTTCGATGTCGTGGGAGTGCTGTGTGTGGAATTGTTTCTGACAGCGGGTGGTAGATTGCTGGTGAACGAAATCGCTCCCCGCCCGCACAACAGCGGGCATCTGACCATTGAGGCCTACAATTGCAGTCAGTTCGAACTGCAGTTGCGAACCATCTGCAATCTACCAGCGGTTCCGCTGCAACGCCGATCACCCGTAGCCGTCATGGCCAACCTGCTGGGTCAGCATCTGCCCCCACAATGGACGACTCAGACGCTGACTGCGTTGGCTGATACGGAATTCCATCTGCATCTGTATGGGAAACCCGAATCAAAGCGAAACCGAAAAATGGGACACATCACACTGCTCGGAGATGATGCGTCGACTGCAGAGCACAAAATCCGTCAGCTGCGAGACCAGTTGCAGGACTGACTCTTGATGCATCTGGCCTGCACAATCATTAACACCTAGACACGGGACTGGCAATTTCGCAGGATTTGCTCAACGTCCCCCGGCTTTCTGGATAGCATAGAGAACGGTGTTGATCGATTCGTCCCGTTTATCCGGAAACCCGTCCAGTGCTGCAAAAAATAGGCAGCGTGCTGAGCTTTCTCTCAGCCTCTATCATGTTAATCACGGTCCTCAGCCTCCCGTGGATGCTCGGCGGAGTCGTGCCGCTGGCGCGACTGGTGCTGCTGGTGGGTGCAATTGTGGCTGTCGTACTGTCCGTGCTTGCGAATGCTCTGCGGGGAAAATCGTCAGAGTCTGTACCGGCCGTTCTTCTGCCCGTGCTCGGATTAGCATTACTGGGGACTTTCCAATTGCGTCCAGCGTCGGAAAGCCCGGCCGCTCACATGCACCACGCAGTTCAGGAAGTGGCGTTGCCAGCCGGCATTCCAGATCTGGCTCATACGCTGATTCCAGCAGATACCCGATCGACAGTGACGATACTGCTGTCCTTGGCTCTGCTGTCCTGCGTGGCGTTCGAACAACTGCGCAGTGGCCGCACGGTGATGGCGGCCAGCCTGTTGATTTTTGCGAATGGCATTGCGATCGCATCGGTCGGTATGACGCAGATGTTGCAGGAAAAGCAGTTCGCTCTGAATCAAATCTGGTCACTGGGCGACAACAAAGCGCTGGCAACGGTCTTCGCCACATTCGTCAATCCAAACAATGCCGCTGGCTGGTTGTGCCTGTGTGTTGCGGTTGCCACTGGATGGATCACTTGGCACGTCAAGCCGAGCAGCACAGCTCCTTCACTGCGCCGAGGACGACTGCGAATTTCGTTCTTTGGTCGACTGTGGCAGCGTGCGGTGGAATTCTTAGCCGACCTCACCGTTTGGCGGATCATCACACTGACGGGGGCCGCGCTGCTGGCAGCCGGTGTGGCGGCCACGCAGTCACGAGGCGGGACGGTGGCCCTTGCGACTGCCGTTGTCGTCACGGCGCTTTGCCGGTCTTCTGTACGCAATCTGCCATTGGTCATTGTGTTACTGGTGGCCGCCGGGCTGACGACATTCGGCGTGCTGCAATGGCTGGATCTTGACGCAGGCGTCGTCAGCGAAATGGAAACACTCAAAGACCTTGAACAGGCGGCAGGCGTGCGACCAGCGCACTGGATGGATTCGCTGCACGCCGTGATGGACTTCCCTGTTTTCGGAACCGGCCTTGGCAGCTATCGATTTTCGACCCCTGCCTACAGCACGCATCATACGGGCGTATGGTTTCGAAACGCGGACAACCACTACGTCGACATGATTGTCGAAGGGGGCGTGATCGGGTTACTACTGTTTATTTCCATCGGAATTCTCGGGCTGGTGACCGGGTTCGCGGCTTGGAGACAAAGTAAGACGAAGACAACGTCTCGCATCACAGAAGCTCCCCATCTGTCCCGGCGAGCGTTGGCTGGCATGGGAACGGCGGTGGTCTTGGCAACGATTTCGCAAGCGGTCTCCGGCTTCCTAGACTATGGGGTCGGACTGCCCGCAGCCAGTTCTCTGCTGATTCTATTGATCGCCGCGACGGCTGGATTTCTGGTCGAAGGCAGGGTGTCGGCCAATGTGAAAGAAGCTGGCTCCATTCGATTGGGGAGACTGGTGGTCATACCACTGCAACTGCTGCTGGCTGCCGCCGCCGCCACTCAGATTCCGGACCAATTGGCAGCCACAAACATCGACAACGTGATTGTGGATGGCAGTCGCATTTTGAACCCGCCGGTGGCACCTTCACGACTGGACGGCCTGGGTGCGGTGAAAGCCAAATTGAAATCATCGCTCGAACTTCGCCCGGATGATCCGGAAGGCTGGCGGATGTTGACGCGTTTGGCGGAGGCCGAATTTCGCTGGCAGATTCTTCAACTTGGAGGCAGCGAAACGTTGCGAGAGAATCCTCAATTCGATCGCCTCTGGAGCAATATCAACCTTCGGGTGCTGATGATCCAGCTCGCTGACATTGAAATGCGAGAGCCACTCACGGCGAATCGCCTGCGAAAGGAAATGCTTAAAAAACTCAACAGTTCCGAATTACCGGAACTGCTTTCGCTGACTCAGCAGCGTTTTCCGATGATGCCGCGAATCGCACAGGAACGAGCAGAGATCGCTGTCCTGACAAAAGACTCAGAGCTGTTCGATTCACAGGTGGGCATTGGACAATTCGTCGACCCATCCAATGCAGACACCCTGTTCAAATTGGGTTCACAGGCACTTGGCATCGGTCAGCCCGATATCGCAGTCGCGACATGGCAGCGCTGCCTGACTCTGACACGCGACTTCCGATCAGTCATCCTTGTGGATGCCCTGAGAGAATGGTCGTTTAAAGAAACCATGGACCTGTTCGGCCCTCGCGATTACGTCGCCTGTGTGAAAGCCGCGGAGCGTTGTCCCGCCGTCAATTTACGACAGGAACTCTACCGCAAAAGTGAAGAGTTTTGGGCCAAAGTGGAAGACCCTGTCGATGCAGATGTGGCGAATGTGCGTCTCCAGCACTTACTCGCACACAACCGTCGAAAGGAAGCGCTCACCTGGCTGGAGCCAATTGTCAAATCCTATGACGACGACAACAGACTGCGAAAGCACTATGCCCAACTGCTCGAATGGGACGGTCAATTCCGAAATGCGATGCAGGAGTGGAACGGCATTCTCTACCTAAATCCGGAAGATCCGGATGCAGCTGCCGCAATGACACGAATGAGAAATCTGAAGTCCTCACAGGAGTAGGGCGGCGGAGAGGACGAATAGACCTCAG
>JBDNHJ010000278.1:0-5670 GCA_041688835.1 Fuerstiella sp. | reverse complement strand
CACGGACAGGTAAGACGGGGAGGCATCAACTTCGGTGAATTGCAGAGGCTCATCGCCTTCAGACTCCGTCGTCAGCAACATCAATTCTGCTTCGCCACCTGTCTGGGCAGAAAATTGGCCGAAACGTAGCACCCCACTCTTTTCCGACCACAACACGCCCGGCATCGGAAGTATCCGAATGGGCCCCGTCTTGTGCGCGACCACCGTCACCGTCACGGGACCTTTTTCACAGTCCGCAGTGATGGTCAGCGACTCTTCCAGTTGCCCAGGTGGCATCGCGGAATCGACAGTCACCTGCACCTTGAATGCTCGAATCGCGTCGTATTTTTGCAACTCGTCTTCCGACACTTCAATGACCTCTGTCTTGATATGCGGCGAATCACACTTGACTTCCGTGACCTGAAAATCTGGGTGAATTCGAGACAACACGTAGCCCACGGTGATTCCGGGCGTGGAATCGGTCACTTCTCCGGCACTCCATGTTTCTTCTGGAAGGATGTCCAGATTCGCGTCCACAATCCCCATCACTGAAAAATTAATTTCCGGCCGCTCAGGGTCGTTCGTATACACAGGACCACCATGGCGAAAATTTTGATCCTTGAACTTGCCTTTCCACCGCACCAATAATTTCGCAAACTCGCCAGGCTGAATTTTGTTTGGCGTGATCTCAAACGCCGTACACTTACAGGTTGGCTTGCCGGGTTGCAGCACCAACTCGGAATCGCCACTGTTTCCGATCATGAACGTGTGGTCGAGTTCTGTTCCCACGGACATTTTCCCAAACGGATATTCCGTATCTTCGACTGTGGCCGCCGGCCAAGGACCGGTTTCGTTAGCAACAGGTCGCTCATCAACCGCCGCCTTCTTCTCTTCCGGGACATCCAAAGCTGCTGTCTGTGGACGCAACGGGAAACCCAGACCGGTCTCCTCTTCCGGGGCTTCTGCACACCCCGCCAAGCAGATTGCGAACGCACCAAGCACTGCTAACAGATCAGATTTATTCATCGCACACACCTTCCGCCACATCGCGACCACCACACCATCTATTCTGAATCACCGAACTTCATCTTGCTCTTCAACCACTGTACCTGATCATCAGGAAGATACCGATCGACATGCCCCCAACGGTGATTGACATCGTCGATTTCCACCGCTCTAGCAGCAGCTATGTGCAACGTATCAAACCGTTCCAACCTGTGCAGCAACTTTGAATACTCGAACCAAAACAGTGAGTTTTCTGGATACCGAACGAGCACTTGCTGCATGTCGTCCAGAGCCCCTTGGGCTAGATCCGCATGAGCCAGAGCCCCCTGAGCCAAAGCCCCATTCGGCTGCACCCGATACAACTGTTGCCGCAGACGACTCCGATAATAATAACCCAAATATGACTGTTGATTACCAGCAATCACTTCCTCACAGGCCAAGGCAGCCCGTTCAAAAAGTGCCATAATGTCCGAAATCGGCTCAGCAGCGTCGTCTTTTCGCAGCGCATTACCATCCACAGCCGCCACAAATAGATACGACAACACTGCCAACTTCCGTTGGCGCGATTTCAAGTCGTATGCGTCCTGCAAAATCGCCTGATCGAATTGCGCAACAGCGGCTTCATACTTGTGCTGTGAATTCAACAGCGCGGCGACCTCAGCATGACGTGCCGCAGCAGCCACTGGCAACAGCCCCCGCCAAACAGCGACAATCGCCAGCGCAGTGAACGCAATCGCCGGGAACCAAGTTCGAAAACGGTCAGAGCCCGTATTCCCAAGCGTGCCATTAGCCGCCCCGTCAGCAGACAACGCATACAGCAGGATCAACAGCAGCCCCAATCCTGAGATCTGCAGCCCACCGGCACCCAGCAAATGTACGAATAAACAGACGAATGCCGCGCGGATCACATCCGGAGAAGACAAGACACGCCCCCAAATCGCCGGCAGTGAACATAATCCAGCCAACGGAATCACAACCACCAAGTTTTCGGTATCGAACACATCACGAGACAGGTCGATGAACTCGCCGCCATTCAGCCATCGCCAGCTCAGATGCAGCAGCAAGCCACCCAACATTCCCAGCCCCACCGTCGTCATCAGCGACCGTTCTGCTTGGCGTACAGGCGGCGGGATCGGTGTCTGACGCGCAGCAAATGCTCGCGAAACAATCGTCAACAGCATCGCACACACAGCAAGGACGCCAATCAGCCCAGCCGAACACCAAGCATCCAGCAGAATATTGTGAGGGTCCAGAATTTCTTCGCTGGATTCGACCACCTTATGAGCCAAATACACGCCGCGAAAATTACCCGGCCCAGCCCCAAAGATCGGCTCATCAGCAATCACCCCAGCCGCGCCCATCCAATAGAACAATCGAAACTGAAGTGATCGAGGCGATTCTGAGACAACCTCTTTGTCGATCGCCCCAGAACCGATTCCGATGGCAGCTGCCAGCGCCAACAACGCCACGACGACAAACAGAACTCGCTTCACGCGCCCAAAAGACAGCCGCATGCGGCCCTGCACGAACACCATTCCAATACCGCAACACAATCCGACCCACGCCGTCCGACTTTTGGTCAGCAGCAAGCAGTAACCCAGCACAAACACAATGACAATCAGCAATCCCCACCACCACAGCGATGTCCTGTGCTGATCAGCACGCAGCACAGAAATCTGGCCGCCAACAACGAGAACCAAGGCCACCGCCAGCAGGCCGCCTAAAGTATTCGCCAAAGCAAACGGCCCGATGGGCTCAGAACTCGCCAGCAACCGTCGCTCAAACAATTCGCGCGAAGTACCGCTCAACGGGACATCGGCGCGTTGCAATTCCTGCGTCGCCAGCACCGCGTCAACTCCACCACGATCGATCCGGCTACGTTGCTGCTGATACCATTCCGCCTGGCGTCCATGAGACACATGGTGTTGCGCAATCCCCACGCAGGCTGTGCCGACGCCAATGGCAATCAGTAGCGGAACAATCCACTGTCGAACTGGACCGTGCTGGATCAGCGTCCGCACAATCCACCACACGGCTCCGATCGCCGTCCATTCGAAGGCCAGATTGAGTGCTGCCCGCCGGTCTCCCTGAATTCGAAACACATGCCAAGTCGATAGCCAAAACCCACCGATCAATGCAGCAACCACTGCGGCATCAAGCAGGCCAGCTGAGTTCGACCGTAGACCTACGCTACGACGCCCAGCACTGACAACTGCCGTGCAAGCGGCTGCCATCAGCCAGCCAATCGCCAAATGCAGCCCGTCTCCATGCAGCGCCCCTTCAGACGGCCACATCAAACTGGCCGTCAGCAACAGGGCAAACAAAAAAATGACAAGGCGACTCATGAGTTCATTGGCAAATGATAACGAAAGCGGAACCACTTCAGCAGAAGACCAGCACACGTGACGCGTTCAATCATCACGTCGCATCGGGTACCTCGGGTACGTTGGGAGCCTCGATTTCACGTGCCGCCGCTTCTGCTGTGGAAATCGACCGACGACCAACGGTTTCCAGAATCGAAACCAACGACAAAATACAACAGATCAATGCGATGATCAGCCAAGCTCCCGTCCAGTCCGCCACTTTATACAACAGCAGACCGCCGAGTCCCGTCATTAGAGTCGCCAGATGAATCGTCAACACGGCGCGGGCTGGCCGCAGTCCGAGTTCTACCAAGCGATGTGAAAAATGACTTTTGTCACCATGAAACGGACTGCGACCAGCTTTGAGTCGAATCAAAATCACAGTCACGAAGTCGTACAGTGGAATCGCCAGAATACACAACGGCGCCAAAATCACATGCCGACTGCCCGAACGCTGATAAAACGAACCGGTCACAGTCAGCGTCGCCAACAGAAATCCGATCAGATTGCTGCCGCTGTCTCCCATAAAGATCGATGCGGGTGGACGATTCCACACCAGAAACCCGCTCAGCGATCCACTCAGGATCAGCAGCCCGAACGCGACACACCAATGGGCCTCACGAACCATCAGCAATAAAATCCCAGCGGACATCGACGCCGCGATCACGCCGATTCCGGCTGACAGCCCGTCCATATTATCCAAGAAGTTCATCGCGTTTGTCAGCACCAGAATCCACAGCACTGTGATCGCCATTCCGATCCACGGCTGCTGCACAAACACAGTCGCCTGCACGCCCGTACATGTCACGCCATACGCGACCAGCACCTGCAAGCCCAGTCGCAGCTTCCATGACAAATTCCAGCAATCATCCGCCAGCCCCAGCAGAAACAAAATCACGGCACCACCCGCAATGCCCGACATCTGCCACCTGAGCTCAGCATTGGTACTGACCTCGGCCATCAGCGAACCAAAAGGTTCCGCAGCGAAAGTGGCTCCGGTCAGCCAAAAAAAGACGACTGCAATGACGAGCCCACAAAAGACGGCGATCCCACCACCCATCGGCGTTGGAGTCACATGCACCTTTCGTAAGCCCGGTTCGTCGACCAAGCCCAACCTAGGTGCCATTCGCCGAATCAGCGGCGTCAGCAGCCACGACGCCACAAAGGCAGACAGAAAACTTCCAAAAACGAAACTCAGCATAAACTCACCAGCGGGCTTTCGACAGAACCTCGACACTTGTGCGTACGCCGCTGACAGCTGAGTCGCCAAAGCGAATGCTGGCTTTGCCCGTATTTCCAGCACGTTCCAGCACGTTAGCCGGTTTTGTAACTGACGCCGCTGTCGGTGAGCAAATGGACATCACCATGCCCCTTTTTGAAAGAATGGGCATTGCAGCAACGCCCATTTTGTAGTTTTTGGCAGCAGAAACCAACTGGCAGGCCAACCACACGTATGTTCGCAAACCCTTATCAATAAACAACTTAACGACAATCGTAGATCATTTCTTTAGTTTTGGCGCGGCACTTGCGTTAGAGTGTTGTCAGAACGAGTCGAAAGCTCTCCCCAGTCGAATCAAATTGAGAAGGACATAGCCATGAGAAGTCAGGTCACACCAAAAACTATTCGCCGCCTGGTTGCTGCTGACGGTTACATGGCATTGAATATGCCTGAACGGGCGATCGGCGAACTCAGCAAAATCGACGACGCCGGCCCGCTGGAAGGCCCGCGTCGGCTGCTGTTGGGATTGGCACTCAAACGCAGCGGCGAACACGAAGCCGCAATCACACACCTCGAAAAAGCCGCTCGCTTGATGCCGTCACCAGCTCGACGCTTTGCGTGGAGCGAACTGGTGACGTGCTATCGCTGCAGCGGTAGCGACGAAATGGCAGATCTTGCCGAAAGTCTGGGCGGCGATCGCGAGTACGAATTGCACATCTCTCTGCCATTCGGCGACCTGAACATCACATCCACAGAAGCCGCAGCAGAAGCAATCTGACGTCACCTGTTGCTACCAAAGCTTCTCAACGAAACTTCTCCTGAAGGATCCCGGCCTCACTACCCGGGATTCTTTTTTAAGCGCTCATGTCCGCAATTCAACAACCGGTGCGGCTACGTTGACTGCCGCTGAAACTTTAGTGTTGCAGTGATATCGGGTTGCGAGAATTTTGTTCCGCGTTTTAATCGCGAGGCGATCGCATGTCGTGACAATCGATGTTGTAACAAGCCCCGATTATCGGGGCTTTGGGCAAAAGGGTTTGGGGGCACCTTGTACACGAGTCGGACTTCGTCGCGATGGATTTCGATGCGTTCAATGAGCAGCTT
>JBDNHJ010000001.1:0-10373 GCA_041688835.1 Fuerstiella sp. | reverse complement strand
GTCTCATAAAAACCTCCTGTGCACAATGTGTGCACCAACTGTGCACCAGGAGATTTATTATGTCGCGCAAAAAATAACGCTAAGCTGTTGATTTCAACAGCTTAGCGCGTTTGGTCAGTTTGATAAGCGGAGAGAGGGGGACTCTCTGAACGCTCATTTGATGCTGTGCTTCCCACATGGTAACGGCTGTAATTGTAGGCTATTACAGTGTTTCGTCAAGATACGTATTTTGAACAATTAATATTACTGCAAGATATGAACGCCACAAAACTGCCACAAATAATTTCTGTAGATTATCGCCTATTCCGGTTTATTTCAGTTATCTTTTTTCACCGACTTTTCCGGCCATAGGAATCGATTCAGAAAAGCGAACGTCTCTTCGCCGCGAACTTCGTGGGTGCCATCAAATTCTACCAGGATGATGCGGTCTGTCTGTCCCAGGTGGTCACGAATTATTTTTGTTTGTTTCCATGTGTAGGCTGTCCACTCTGGTGTGGTGATGCCATCGCGTGTTCCAAACTCGATACAACAGGGACGCGGAACAGTCATCGTAATGAGTTCAGGGTGAGTGAAACGATGCAAGATATTCCAGTTGTACATATCTTCGGCTGGATGAAGTAGGAAACTGGTGCCCAACTTGTCCGATGTGATTTTGGTCCGCTAGTCATTGAAGTGACCGGAGATGACATTAACAGCCAACCTGTCGATGAGTGGCATCATCCAAATCGCAGAGTACCCACCATATGAAAGGCCGTAGTAGCCAATCCGCTTCCCATCGACGAAAGGTAACGTTTGCAGGAAATCGATAACGCGTTCAGTCTTCGCTACAGGCATCGCGACTCGCATCATTCCCACAGCGTTGGCTTGACGTGCTTGATCGTTGATTTGTTTGACAGGATTGTGATGCAGCAGAAGTGGTGCAAAAACAACGTAGCCTCGCTCTGCCTGCTTCCGGCCAAACTCATGATAGACCGTCTTTTTCTCCATTCCCAGGCCGGTGATCATTTCCGGAGTGCCTGTGAGCCCATGCTGACAAATGACCGCAGGACGCCGACCGTTAATCGAACGTGGGGCCAGCAGGTTGCCGTAAACCTGAACGCCTTGGACGACATCAAGTGTCACCCGGTAAGCACGATACTTGTCAGTTGTCAAAGCAAGTTCGATACGCGCGTTGAGCGTCGTTCCATCTTGTGGAACAGTTCCGACAAGCTTACGATACTCTTGTAACATACGTTTTCTGATCGCCGGAAATTTGGATTGTGGTTGGTCGAGAATTTTCCATCGCTCATAACGCCTGGCTTCGCTGGCCTTGATCAATCCCCGAAGATGTCGCAAGCGTTCTTCAAAGTGCTGGTCACGCTCGGTTTGTACTTGCTTGCTTGAAATACGGGTTGTGAACTTGAATTTGGATGGTGAGGGATCGCTTGCATTTATGGAATCGGCAGCAGCCTGTATTGTTTTGCCGAACAAAGCTGTAGGAGCAATGTCTTTGAGAGTGATGAGGTGGTCGTAGACACCAAGCCCTTTGTAAAACTGCGCGGACTTCTTAGTTTCGGTACTGAAGCCTGTTGCTGATTGAAGAAAATTTGTTGAAGCAATAATTGTCAGCTGACGCGGTGCAATTTAGGCTGCCAGTTCAGCATCGCCAAAATGGAGCAGTTTATCACGTAATCGTCGATCAATCGGCTCATCCCAGCATCGGTCTCGATTATCAAAGTAATCACCGATGGCGACAGCCTTAACGCGTCTGTCGAGCGATCCTGCCATTAACGCAGTCATTCCACCCTGACCCACTCCCGCCAACGCGATGCAATCTGCATCGACATCGTCTTGGTTTGCGATAAATTTGACAGCGGCCAGAGCCTCCTGCACGTCGAAACCGGGCATCGTGCGTCCCACACAGTATCCCAGTCGATAGAGTATCCAACGCCGGTCCTTGTTCTTCGTCTGCTGGCAGTACGGATGGTCCTGTAAACGCTCAATCGATTGTGGAACGTACACAACCACACCTCGCCGAATGAGCGTTGTTAACCAGCCACCTGCCGGTTCCTCATCGGCCAGCCCCACAAGTTGCTCGGGCCAGGTGTCGGCATCCGGGCAGACAATCACAGCGGGTTTCTTGCCAGATAAACGGGGCGTAAAAAGTAGTCCCCGTGCAGAAAGTCCATCTGTTATCGGAATCGTGACCCGTTCTATACGGCAAGTCACTTCCTTGCCAAGTTTCTCCAGACGGGGTACATGCCGATTTTTGCTTTCATCCGTCAGTCCCAACATTATCCGCAACTGCACTCGATGCCTGCTGATCGATTGCTGGTAGGCCGCTTTCGATGCAAAGTTCGGTTTCCAGGCTTGGTCGCAAATTGTTCGAGCTGCAGAGAGTCGACGTTGGAAGTAATCGGTCACCTGCTTCAGTTGCGTTGCAACCACGTTGCCAATCGGTTTTAGTGGCTTGGTGCCGGGAAGGGGTTCCGTAGCGTACAGGGGCGTTGCGAAGAGAAACGTGACAAAAAAGTATAGGCCGAGTCGTTTACGTTCCATTTCAGCCCTCTGATGATGGGTACAATTCTATATCGTACGAGAGGCAGTATCTACGAGATTACTCCCCAAAGATACCTTTCACGTTCGTTGTGTCAAATAGTCATCCAGCGCTTGCCAGCTCCCCATACAAAACACTTTTCGTAACGACTCGTACGCGGACTGATTCTGGAAGTTGTGAAACCAAAAGAACTTACAAAATCCCGAGTCCTCTACGGTGACTCGGAGGTAACTAACAGCTTTCGGACTTTTCTGATGCAGGTTAACAGGCGGCGCGACACTAATATATAAGGTGAACTGCGTAAACTTTACGGCCCTGCAGTCGGCGAAGGTTCCACAGAGCATTGAAAGCGGTCGTCAATCGAATGTGAACCGTGTGTTAGCGGGGTACAAATAAAAGTGACATCTCCCTACTTTACATCATGTTACCACCAAAACTGATTTTACCACGATGATCAATCTTTTTCATCCCCTGCTGACACTGATTGCGACTGCTTCCGACAGCCTGTTGGCCAAATACGTCCTCTACTTGAAAAAAGAGAACCGGATTCTGCGGGATCGTACCCCAGGAGAGATTCATACAAAACCTCACGAACGTGCGCAGCTCTTGAAATATGGCAAACCACTCGGAACAGCGATCAACAAACTGATCACAATCGTCACTCCCGGGACCTTTCATCGCTGGGTACGGGAAGAGAAACGAAGCCGTAGGAAAAAGCTCATTGGTCGACCAGGAAAGAGTGCCGTACTGCGAGAACTGGTTCTCAAAATCGCCCGTGAAACGGGGTTCGGCTACACTCGTATCCTTGGCGAACTTCGGAAACTCGGCATCTCCCGGATCTGCCGTCAGACTGTGAAAAATATCCTCAAGGAAGAAGGGATCGGGCCGAGTCCGAATCGAAGTACCGGCACCTGGGAGCAGTTTCTCAAAACTCATGCGGAAACACTCTGGGCCTGCGATTTCTTTACTAAACGAGCCGTGACACCGCGGGGGCTCGTCGATTTGTATGTGTTGATTTTCATGCATCTTGAAACGCGTGAAGTCTTTGCCACCCCCTCAACGCGAAATCCCAATTCTGCATGGGTCACGGAACAGACCAAAGCGTTCATAAATCACGTTGCTGACCGGGATGAGAAGCCGACGTATCTGATTCACGACCGGGACACGAAGTTCGCTGCCGAGTTCAAGCAGTTTTTGAAGAACGAAGGTATCAAGCCGAAGATGCTGCCAATCCGGTCTCCGAATCTCAATGCACGGGTCGAGAGGTTTGTCCAGACTATAAAACACGAAGCCTTAAACCATTTCATCGCCTTCGGCCAACGGCATCTCGATTATCTTGTTTCGGAGTTTGTCGATTATTACAACAAACATCGAGCGCACAGCTCGCGAGAATATCTACCACCCTGCTCTACCGATCCGCCCCCGGAATTTGAGACGATCAAGCTCGATGAAATCCGCTGCGAGGAACATCTCGGCGGGCTGATCAGGTCGTACGAGCGGATTGCGGCGTAGATCAAATCGAAACATAAGGCATTTTTCACGCTCAGCGTACGCGCCTTCGCTCCTAAAAAGTCACAACCAACAACCATTCAAGTCATACGTTCCCCGACTCACGTCAGTTCGTTCACCAGATTTTGTTTTCAAAGATCAATTGGCTACCGAACTTAACGTGCGACAGTCTATTTGTACCCGACGGTCAGCCTCATTGAGATCATTCTTGAGCATCTTAGCTGCTCGCAGGTGCCATGTTCCCGGCCAGAGATGAGATCCCTGGGAAGTTGCTCACCTTTCGAGAGGAGCCAATTATTGAGGACGTCTGCGAGATCCTTTCTAACGGGCTGAACATCTTCCCGCCTGCGTTTGGAATAAGCAGCATCAACTTTGATTGACGGATTCTTCGAATGAAAAAGTGCACATCCTTATCTCAATTAATGCACAAAAATGCAAGGTGTAATAATTACACCTTGCATTTTAAGGTTCTGGTGAATTAGTAGATCAACTGTGACTGAAAATCATCACAGATCGAAATTCACTATGTTATCACCTGCAACAACATCAGCGGTTAATGTAGATTTGCTGCCGTACTTCTCTGAAATCTGATTCTTTGTGTCATCAGGTGAGCCAGGTTCTCCAAATTTTGAGATACGGACTGTATGTTGCCCGATCACAGCTCCTATAGAATCCTGATTAAAAGCCAACTGATAATTCCCGTCTTTGTCAGTTTTTCCAACAGAGGGAGAACCAGATTTTGGCTCAAAGACCAAGTCCGCATCAGCGAGAGGTTTTCCGTCCATCGTTACTGTTCCGGAGACCTGTCCCAACTTGGGAACATCTTTGGCCTCTCCAGCACACCCGAATAGTACACACAGCAAAATTATCGATAATTCACAAGGAAGCATTCTCTTCATTAATTTACTCAAGATTATTTTCTCCATTAGAAATCACCTATGACTTCTTTACCATTGATTGTTTGCACTGCTCTTAAAAGATTGATGTCAATATTCTCGCTTAGGAAACGAACAGCGCCATCCCCCATAAGTGCATGGCAACCACCAGTGTGCTCGCTACCTGGAGAACCCCAATTCACCTTGGGATCGGTTGCTGAAGTAGGTTGATTAATTTTTCGATAAGGGGCAGCAATAACCTGACTTGTAGCTACAAATGCCGCCCAGAAGGGACCTCGAATCGCTGAGTCTTTTTCCATGGGGGTTTCCATCATCAACATCGAATTACTCATACCATCTGTGATATCTCGTATTCTTGCTGCACCATTGCGTCCAAATGCAGTTTTGATTCCTGTTTGGGCTCCGTAAGATGTTGTCGAACCATATGCAATGTAGATGGGGCTGTAACTAGTACGATAATCTTTTGCAGTAGAATAGGCAGTATTTGAAGTGTAGGTGTAAGGGCCATGTGAAAACGCATCGCTGGGGCATTCGAAGACAGCTACTGGTGTCGAGGTGACCGCCGTTTGAATCCCAGCTGTAGGACCAGTACATGCACCATTGCCATCACTTAATCCAGTTGCCATTGAAAAATTGATTTTATTATAGATTGTAGCCTGATCAAGAAATGGGAGCATAAATAATTGAGCCGTATGGTTGCGGGTCTCTTGAGTTGCCAACCAGGCGGCTGAACCGCATTCATATCCACCACCATTTATATCTCCTGGTGGAAGGATTCGGTGTGAGTCGTGATAGTTATGCAAGGCCAGACCATGTTGTTTAAGGTTATTTTTACAGGTCGAACGCCGGGCTGCTTCACGTGCCTGTTGTACCGCAGGGAGGAGAAGCGCTATTAAGATCGCAATAATAGCGATGACCACTAATAGCTCAATCAATGTAAAAGCACGTCGCGAATTCGTTTTTTTGCTCATAATCAGACTCCCACAGGACAAAAACAATATATTATTACACTAAATTTAGTTTATCACTCACGATCAAGATAGCAAGATCCAAGTGATTCGATTGGACATTATATTGATCATAACTCAGATATTTCTTACATGAGATTGCGATACTTTTGATAATTATTCACCAAATTGAGTATTATTTGATTAACATCTTCAGACAATTGATTCCAATGATCAACTATGAATTTCAATTCAAAATCACTCGTGTAAACCGGAGTGTAAACGCCATTTTCTTCTTGCTGCTTCTCATTATCGTTTAATAGGTTAGGAGATTTAGAATTCGGAATCATAATCCGCGTGTAGCTAGTGCCGAGTTGCGAACGTCTTTAAGAATCGCAATTAAGTCGTCAACTTGAATTGAAGTGAAGATGCTATCAGTGCCAAGTCGGGTGATATCTATGAACGGTGACTCGTAGAGCATTGCCGGGTCCATCGTCCCGTTTTCAGTCAAGTAGTTGACGATTAGTTTTACGAAATCAATCTGGTTAGCCGTCCACGTCTTTCCGTTCAAAAATCTGTTCATGGCGGCTTTCGCAGCCTTCCGGTCTAAACCCATCAACGAACGTACGAAAAGACCGAGACCTTTGCTTTCTTGTTTGGCTTGCTCGATGTACTCCGCAGTGCCGACACCATTCTCTATGAGCAATCTCTCTAGCTCGTCCAAATCCTTAGATGTAAACACCGGCCAGAAAACGTAGCGCCCAGATGATCACCTGCTGATTTATGAGTCAAACTTTTGATAGTCGAGAGTTCTGTTCCATTACGAAGAACCGCTCTTTGCCCCGGACGGCATGTTCTATTTGCCTGACTTCACCATCACTTGGAACGGCGAGCAGTATTTCTGGGAACACTGGATCAGGACAAGTATCGCAACCACACCGAAACGAAAAAGAAGTGGTACGAAAAACATTTCCCTGACGTGCCCCCAAGTATGACACCAGCCACACGAATTGTATGTTTGACTTTGACCTTGCCCCCAACCTTGAGCCAGTTGGTCGAAATATGATCAGAAAGTCTTCTCGTTTCCTATCCTGTATATGACCCTCTACATGGTTGGATGCGGGAGTGCTTTTCATGTTTTTTTGGAGGTTGTATGTTGTTCTGATTTAAGAACTTGCGACGCAACATTGATCAAGTCTTAGTTCTGGAATGTAGGCTGGCTTTTACAAATCCTCGTTCTTAGCGTCCAGAAGAGTGGTAAGTGGCTTTATCGCGTTCGAAATCTGACCTACCGTATCAGAAGAACTATGAATGAAAAAATGCAGATGCAGAACTCGGTCCGGCATAGCTAAAAAAAAGGCTTGCTGGCTGGACTGCAGGCCAGCCTAATACCATGCATGATATCCATGTCTCTGACTGAACCAGACTAAAACTTAAAGGTAGCCGCCTAGGTAATCCCACTGATGCAGCAGGCCTCTCTGACGCCGGCAGGGTGACCAGCTGACAGTCAACAATACCATCAGCCGGTCATACAGGAATCATCTTGCCGAAGGACACCAAAGCACAGGGGGCAGTTACATTTTAGTCGGGCTTTGAAGAAACTTCCTTCGCGTTCTCGATTTCACCTGCCAGACGTTTGGCTTTTGACAGTGTAGGTTGCGACTTCCCAAAAACAGCCTCCGCTTTCTTTACACTGGCTCCTGGACGCCTAAAGAATTGCGCCACCGCTAAAGCATGGTCTTTTGCCCAACACCGACGGGAAGGCTTGCTGATGGATTTCCCTAAAGCATCAATGCCATGATGCTCTTTAGCATAGTTTAATGCTTTACGAATAGTAGGCATTGTCTTCTTGAAATAATCCACTGTTGCTTCCATAGATGCATGATTATTCAGCCTGTATTCAGCGACTTCACGTGAATGTGCGGCTGACCAGCAGAGAGGGCGATCCGGTATGTGAAAGACGTCTTCTGTAAACCATTCGTCTCCCAGTTGTGAATACCGGCGTGGGTCGAGGGCAAAGTCGTTGACGAAGTCTTCGACATCGTCGTCTTCAAAATGGTCCCCCAGGTTACGCCTGGTACGCCGTCGTCCCCTGTTCCTGATTAGCTCAGTATCAGAATCCCTGATGTCAGAAATTTCGGCATCTGGTCTGGCTAGTAAATGAATCATTTCATCCGGATTTGCCAACGCACCTAACCGACACATGCGTACTACAACTTTACCGGTATCGTCACAATAGATGCCTTCAATATGGTGCGATAATGAGACATTCATCGCCGATGCATGATCGCCTTCCAGTAGTTTAGCAAGATGATCTAAGCTCTCTGCTATCGCTTCTGGATCTAATGCTGCCTGTGTTTTCGAACTTGCTGATTCCAGTTCAGAAATCCTGTTCTCTATCCTATGTCCCTCTTTCACCGCATTGGCGATATCCTGCTCTAAAGCAGAACGGGTTTCGGAGGCCAGATCAGGATTTCCCAGAGAACGTTGCCATCCTTGTCGAAGTCGTTCAAGCTGCTTCAACGCAGACTGCAGGTTACTAATTTTCACGGCCAACTCAGGGCAGTCTTGTTCGAACTGCTTTTGAATTAATTTCGTTAACTCGATAAATTCAGTTGATTCAAATAATTTCGATTATGATTCATCAGTCGAATCCTTTCGATATAGTTTAACTGGGTGACGGTGGATTACCGTCACCCAGTTAAAAAAATAGTAATTGTTGGTTTTATTGTGGAAACAGCCTGTCCTTCACAAGCTGAATCACGGTTTCACGCAGCCAGGGTTCTGGAACCCGACGATTGTTGTCACATGCTCCAGAACGATACCCTGGGCAACCGTATGAAGCGTAGCTGTGAACTTCACCGGCCTTGGTCGTATAAGCCGAACTGGCCGATGAAACCATAGCCCGACCGCATGAAGAACAGACTACCAGTCCAGATAGTGGGTACTTCAATGCCACTCCACGGGGACGGAGCACAGAAGGATTGGCATCCTGGTCGTCCAGATCCGGGTCTGTCACTCTTCGGCGACGTGACTCAATGATCTGCATCGATTTTTGCCATAGCTCTTTGGAAATTATGGCTTCGCAGAATTCGGATTTCACCACCCATTCTTCCTCTGGAATGCTCTGCATAACTCTTACGTCATCCTCGATCCCTGTGCAGTTTTTGCCCCAGACCATATCACCATAATACAGTTCGTTGCGAAGTATGCTGGCGACTGTGGCTTCCGTGAAGGGTTTCAGGTGACTCGGAATATCCGGATGGCTATAGAGTTTTTTACAGATGCGGACAGGACCAAAGTTTTCCTGTGCAGACAAGGTAAAAATCAATTCAACAATCCACTTCAACTCAGATATCGGTACTAGAACTCGGTAATCTATTTCCTCAACCCCTTTTCGGACCACCATGACATTCTTCAAGTAAAATCCGAAAGGCGCAGGCCCACCGGGCCATTTACCTTGTCGAATCGCATCTTTCTTACCGCGTAAGACATTATGGGCTTTGACATGACACTCTTCTGACGCACGATAAGTCTCCATGAAAGACAATGCGCGTCCTGACACACTATTCGGATCTGAAAACTGACTGTCTGCAGTCAAGACAAGTACTCCTGCCTTGACCAACATACGACGAATCTCAGCGTTGTTATCAGCGCGAGACAATCGTTCAAAGGTGTCAACAAGAACATAATCAGCCTGTAAAGCGCCTGATTTAAGCTCCCGAAGCATTTTTTGGAATCCTGGTCGCTTGCGAAAATAACGTCCCGAGATGGCATCGTCTCGATAAACGGCAACTACCTGCCAAGTCAGCCCCAGACGTTTTAGTGTTTCCTTGATCGTAGCAATCTGTTGTTCCGGGCTTCTTGGATTTTGCCTGCTGCTCGACATTCGAGCATAAATGACAACTCGTGGGTTAGGGTTTCTCCCAAATTTAGTTTTTAGCATTGAAGCACTCCTAATTTCTTGGAGGTTCTGGCATTGAATCGCCTAGCATATGCTTTAAATTCAAATACCGATGATGTTTACAGTACCTGTTGAGGCACTGATCTGGATCATTCCAGACACCTTGTAGGCATGTGCGCAGCAGAGTCATCACAAACCTTAATTCAAAGTGTTTTGAGTATGATCGCTGTAAGCATATTTCACTCTAAGTGACTGTAAAACAAATAGTTACTACCTGTTTTTCATGTTGTCGAAAATCACTTTAGCGACCACCTGCAGCAGTTTTTTGCGGCGTTCTTCAGAAACTAACTGAATTACGATTGGAAGTTGTTTCGGGGGAAGTTCACTGAGAAGACTTAAGTCACCATCAGTTACAAGATGAGAAATTTGAGTCAACTGCTCCCTAGCAGTCTGTCCGGATATTCCCCTGACCCTGGTTTTCATTACCGAGATGTCGTATTACGGCATCTGTTGACATGTAATTTTCATTTTGTTTGGTATTGGATCGAGTTGAGAGATGGGTCGTACCTTTCGTGATTGGC
>JBDNHJ010000039.1:0-13550 GCA_041688835.1 Fuerstiella sp. | reverse complement strand
GAGACGTCGGAACGTTCGCCATCGTCGACGGCGAAAGTCTGGCATGCTACGACGCGGCAGAAGGACTACTGCCGAACGTCTTCTACGAAAAAACTAGCCGAGGCTGGATCGTCCTGTCTTACGACGACTCACGCGCCTTTGAAGACAACCCGTCGACTCACAAACGACACAATCTACAAGGCCCGATTGACGACGCCTTCATGGGACGATTCACATGCATCACACCGACCGGCCCGGCATCCAATGCAAACCACCAAGCCTGGTCGGCGTGGACCCTGCAGCGGTTCGAAACGGAATTCGACAAATGGATGCGAGCCACAGTACGAACCATGCAAGATGCGGATCTCGATGAAGACACGATCGAAGGCTCACACCTGATTCTGTTCGGCGATCCAGCATCAAATTCGGTCCTCAAACAGATCCTGCCGGACCTGCCGATCGAGTGGACGGACGAATCGATCACGGTCAACGGCCAGACCTACAGCACAGCGGATCACGCGGTCAGTCTGATCTTTCCCAACCCATTGAATCCGTCGAAATACGTCGTGATCAATTCCGGCCACACGTTTCACGAAGCAGATTTCAAGAACTCAAACTCTTGGCTATTTCCGCGCCTAGGAGACATCGCGGTGCAGAAGTTCACAAAGGAAGACGACGGCAGCTTTGAAGAAGAGACTGTCTGGGCAGACAACTTCAACAGCGGCTGGCGATTACCAGTCGCCACCAAACCAGCCCACTAACCACGGTCGGTGTTCCTCTTGAGCTCAACGCGCGAACACAGATTGCATCTTCCACCACGGAAAACGCGGAAGACACGGAATTCAGAATGCGATTTCTTCCGTGTCGTCGGTGTCTTCCGTGGCGTAAATATTTCTTCACCTGAGCGCGGGCAAAAAAAACCCGACTCTGCAGATGCAGGTCGGGCCTCTCAATTCCTTCTGCCCCCATGGGCCAACACTCACCGTTCTGTCAAAACCCTCCCTCGGCGGTTACGCGTCCTAGGCACAAACCCGTCGTCCCACGCCATCGCCCGCCGAGGCGTCTCGGCTAGACTTCTTTGGAGTCGATCCAGGTCATCATGCGGCGGAGTTCTTTGCCGACGGTTTCGATTTGGTGAGTTCGTTCGCGGCGACGTGTGGCGTAGAACGAAGGTTGGCCGGCTTTGTTTTCGAGCAGCCAGTCGCGAGCGAATCGGCCGGACTGAATGTCTTCCAGCACGCGTTTCATTTCGGCCTTGGTTTCGGCTGTGACGATGCGAGGCCCTGTGCTGTAGTCACCGTATTCGGCTGTGTTGGACACGCTGTAACGCATATAGTTGAGGCCGCCCTGATAGAACAGGTCGACGATTAGTTTGAGTTCGTGCATACATTCGAAGTAGGCCATTTCTGGCTGATAGCCAGCTTCGACCAGAACTTCGAAACCCGCTTTCACGAGTTCAGACACACCGCCGCACAGCACGACTTGTTCGCCGAAGAGGTCGGTTTCGGTTTCTTCTGCGAATGATGTTTCGATGACACCGCCACGAGTACCGCCGATGCCTTTGGTGTAGGCCAAGGCCAACTGGCGAGATGTTTCGGAAGCGCCTTCGCTGAGAGCGATGAGGCTGGGGACTCCGCCCCCTTTTTCGTATTCGCTGCGGACCAAGTGGCCGGGACCTTTGGGGGCGGCGAGAGCACAATCGACGCCGACGGGCGGCACGATTTGACCAAAGTGAATGTTGAAACCGTGCGAACACATCAACAGGTCGCCGGTCTTCAGATTGTCTTTGATGTCGTTGCGGTAGATGTCGCCCTGAACTTCGTCGGGCAGCAGGATGTTGACGAGGTCACCCTGTTTGGCAGCTTCCGCCGCTGAGACAGGTTCGAACCCGTGGCTTTTGGCGAGGTCATAGTTGGGGCCACCCGGACGCTGACCGACGATGACGTTGCAACCGCTGTCGCGAAGGTTTTGTGCCTGAGCGTGGCCCTGGCTGCCGTAACCGATGATAGCGATGGTCTTGTCTTTGAGGAGACTGAGATCCGCGTCGTCGTCGTAGTAAACCTTGGCTGCCATGGAATTCGATCCTGTTGTTGAAGTTTGAGTAAAGTGTGTTGAGTTGAGTTGCGGAAAAAAATTCCGCTGGCGATCAAACAAAGCTGAACGGTGAACGCAATTGGATCGCCCGGCAGATGCCGTGTCACAGCGACAGCGGAGCGATTGGTATGCCCTTCCGAGCGATATGCTTGAAAGGGTTGGAAGGGGCTCGAACCGCTGACGGCCTGAGCGGTCCCAGAATACAGTCGATTCCGGTGAAGATCAGTTCAGGACGGGCTTGCTTCTGAACATTCTGGAATTACGTCGGCCGGCAAATCCTGAGTAATCGTTTCGTCTCGAAGCATGGCCACTCGCCCCGTGCGAACCATCTCCAGTATGCCGAATTCTCGCATTCGCTCGACAAAAGCCTCGATCTTACTTTCGCGGCCGGAAATTTCGATCATGGCATGGCCCGGTCCGACGTCAACAATGCGACCGCGAAAAATGTCGGTCAACTCGCGGACTTCCGTCCGGCGACCATCCGAAGTGTTGACCTTAATTAGCATGAGGTCTCGTTCGACGTAATCTCGCTGCTCGTAGTCCTGCACGGTTACCACAGTGACGATCTTTTCCAGCTGCTTGCGGACCTGATCGAGGACTTTTTCGTCGCCGTTGACGACGAAGGTGATGCGAGAAAACCCAGCGTTTTCTGTGGCACCGACCGCCAAGCTGTCGATATTGAAGGCGCGCGAAGCCAGCATGCCGGAAACATGAGCCAAAACGCCGGGCTGATTCATAACCAGTGCAGAAAGAACGTGTCGCATGAGCGAGTCACCGTGAAAGAAGTGTGATTTGAGGCTGCACGAAATGTCATTTCGCCAGCATGCAGCAACGGCACGCAGCCGCCGGGCAGGCAAGTCTACGGAGCCATCGCTCTACGGGCAACCAGACACTGCAATTCCTGACAGGTTTCCAAAACGTCGCAACGGGATGCGACGTTTTGCGGATTCTGAGCGACAGATCGGGCGATCGACCACCGTTGACACCAGTTTTGCCGGCGGAATCGCTGAAATTCTGGCCATCCGTGAGAAAACCGGCGTGAACGACGGCTGCAGCCGCGGAAAGTCCACTGGCACTGCAACTTCTGTGGTTTGCCCTTAAACTGCCGGGCAACCGCAGACCAGTAACACTCAAGCCGAATGAAACAAAGGCAAAAAACCTGCCATTTTGCCGCTAGCCACGGTTCCGGACATCCGTGGCTAGCGCCAAAACGGCTGGAAGAATCAGCCACTTCAGACAGCTGATGTCTGACCGCAGATAATCTCCCTCCAGCCAAAGTATGCACCCGGCTCATGAAAAATCCTCTGTTCGACTACTTCCAAGTCAAGAAAGAAGAACGCGCGCCGCTGTCGTACGCGTGCTTGTGGTTCATGACGCTACTGGGCGGATATTATATGGTCCGTCCGGTTCGAGATGCCCTCGGCAGTGAATTTCACGACAAGCTCAAGGATCTGTTTCTGGCGACCTTCCTGACGATGCTGGTCGCGGTGCCCGTGTATTCGCAATTGGTGTCGAGATTCCCTCGGCGAGTGTTGGTGCCCGTCGTGTATCGCTTTCTGATGCTCAACCTACTGATCTTTGCTGGGCTGATGCACTGGGGCAGCGAACAATACAACTACGAAATCACGCGCGCGTTTTTTGTGTGGGTCAGTGTGTATGTGTTGTTCGCGATGTCGCTATTCTGGAGCGTGATGGCAGATGCTTTCACCACCGATCAAGGCAAGCGACTGTTCGGCATGGTGGCTGGCTGCGGAACGCTTGGCGCGCTGCTGGGGTCGGCGTTCGCCGGACAATTGTCCGCTCCGATGGGGCTGGCCGGATTTTTGCTGGTACCCGCCGCCCTGATGGAAGCCGGATTATTTTGGTACCGAAATCTGGAACGCAGCAAATCCAGTATCAACCGCTCGCCCAGCCAAACAGCGGCCAATGCAAATCCGTTTGCGGGATTCCTGAGTGTCATCCAATCTCCCTATCTGCTGAGCATTTGTGGATACATTCTGATCACCGCGCTGTGTGGAACGTCGTTGTATCTGACTCAGGCCGGTATTGTGAATGCCGAATTTCCGATCAAAGAAGATCGCATTCCGGTGTTCGCGTGGATCGATTTCGCCACACAATCCACAACCGTCGCGCTGCAGTTTTTGGTGGCGGGTCACCTGATGCGATACAGCCTGCCACTCACGCTGGCGATTCTGCCCACCGTCTATCTGATCGGATTCGCCGTGTTAGGCCTCGCGCCGGAATTCGCCGTCTTGGTGCCCATTGTGGTTGTGACTCGCGCGACCGTTTACGGCGTCACCGTGCCGGCTCAGGGAGTTCTGTTCACCGTTGTCAGCCGGGACGACAAGTACAAGGCCAAGAATATTATTGATACGCTGGTCACGCGCGGCGGAGACGCGGCTGCCAGTAACACGGGAAACGCACTGCGAGAAAGCGGGGTTGGAATATCGGTGCTGTCGTGGGCTATGATTCCATTAACCATCGTGTGGCTGCTGCTGGCCACACTGCTGGGACGAAACTGCGTGGCGAAGGTGGCACAGTCCAGCGAAGCACAGGGCGAATGAGGGTATTTCAGCTTGGTTTCTATCCCAGAACTCAGCATGTTAAAGTGAATCCTAGAAGCGTTCCCCGACTGTCGCGTGGGGTATTGCAAATTTCGTTGTCGGTACGTGCATCGACTGCCGGAGATTTACGTGGCATAGGCTTCCAGCCTGTGTTTGTGTCTTCACAGGCTGAAAGCCTATGCCACGTCGTCTGCCGATCGTCCTTATCGTGTACGCCAAGAGCTCAGTTGCTTTAGAAACCACGTCTGATGCGAATCCCGAATCATCGATTTCTGTGCCTCGTGTTGGCGACCGCATTCGTCGCTGCGTCGGTGCGCACACCGCTGCATGCGGATGAACTGGATCAACGCATCGACACCAGTATCAACCTTGCATTGCAGTGGCTGGCAGGAAGTCAGCAGGCCAACGGTTCGTGGAAATCAGAAAGCTACGGTGATTCACCAGCGGCCACCTCGCTGTCGATCATGGCGTTTATGGCCGCCGGTCATGTTCCCGACGAAGGCCCTTATGGTCGCACAATTTCGAAAGGCGTGGCATGGGTTTTGAACGAGCAACAGCCGAACGGACTGCTGGTCGGATCGAATCGCAGTCACGGCCCGATGTACACACATGGCATCGCGACTTTAATGCTGGCCGAAGTCGCCGGTATGGTGGAGGCCGATCAAGCGGATCGCTGCCGTACGGGTCTCGAACGAGCCATCAAATTGATCATCGACGCCCAAAACCACCCCAAAGGTGGACAACACGACGGCGGCTGGCGATACCAACCCACAAGCACGGATTCGGACCTCAGTGTCACAGCATGGCAGCTACTGGCTTTGCGCGCCGCCAAAGACATCGGCTGCGATATTCCCAGCCAGAATATTGATCGTGCGGTGGCGTACATCAAACGACTGCGCGTCCAGCGCGGTGGAGGATTCGGTTATATGTCCGGCAACGGAGCCACGATCACGCGTTCCGGCTGCGGCATCGTGGCACTGGAAGTCTGTGGCGAACATCGCTGTCCAGAAACCATGGCCGCCGCTGGCAGAATTTTGTCACAGCCTTTGACCGACGGGGCTGACTATTTTTATTATGGCGCTTATTACTGCACGGTTGGCATGTACAAAGTGGGAGGCGACGAATGGAAGACCGCTCGGAAAGAACTGTACGAAGCCATCCTGAAGAAACAACAGGCCAACGGACAGTGGGAGCCGATCGGCGGCAGCGAACGCGGGGCCGGTTCTGCCTATGCCACGTCGATGGCGCTGCTGGCACTCGCCATTGAATATGGTTACTTACCCATCTATCAACGCTGATCAAGCGGGCCTGTTGTCGCCCCATCAAAATCACGACAACAAACTGCATTCGACGCAACCGCTTTTCAGCACTTATAGAACAGGGAACTCACAATGTCCGTCTTCGGTATTTTCTTCGGACCAATCCCCGAAATCTTCTGGTCCACGTATTCTGGCAAGCCCTTTTTTGAATGCATCCAATGCACGGTCCCGCTGATTGAATCCAACACCTTTGTAATTCAAAAACGATTCGTGGGCGGGGAAGCCATTTTTGAAATGGCGATGTGCGAACGCTGTCGAGAAAAAATGGTCGCGGAGTATTCAGAAGAAACGCGGCGCAATATTTCGCAGTACATCCGTGAACAGTTCGAAAAACTCAACGCCGAACATCCTGGCGAAGGCGACGGTGAAGGCACTGCCAAGATCGAAGTCCGCCAGATCGACGACCCCGAAGCAGGCGAATCACTGCTGGAACAATGCATCGATTTTTGCGTGGTGTGCGGAGCCAAACGCGCGGACTGTCATCGCTATTCACTGACAGGATTGTGCCGTGACGATGAAATTGTGGCTCAAGTCACACCCATCGGACGAACACCACTGATGGTCTGCGAAAAATGTGAATCCGGCATGTCTGACCTCGTGTCGCAACAAACCCGAGATTCGTGGGACCGATTCATGGCAGAACATTTCGGTGGTCCACCCGGCGTGGAAATGGATTCGCCCTCGACGTATCCCGTGGCGTTTTAGATTGGAGGTTGCTGACAGCAGAGCAGCAGTCGCTCAACGAGTTCCGGAATCGGATCTCCGAATGGCAGCATGGGCATCGGCCGGCCGCCATGGTCCAGAAAACTCTGGTTGGAGTCAATCCCCAGATGCCGATAGACAGTCGCCCATAAATCATTCGGCGTCATGGCTCGACTGTTCCTCCCGGCGGAAATGCACCAGACACATCATGAAACTTGTGGAATGCGAGTCCCAGCATTTTCAGCTCGTTCTTGGCCTGATGCTGCCGGGCGGCCTCTCGAGCTTGTTCTAGCAGACCGGGATACTGATTCGTCACAACCTTCGATGCTGCGCGACCGGAAAACAACCAGACAAGTTGATGTGTGGCCCCGACCCGTGCAGTGCCCGATGCAAAGAGAACACACAACAGAGCCGTCCGAACGATCGTACTGCGCCACGTCCAGCGGCGATGAAAAAACCACCCCGTCGATCGGTGAAGACCGAAGACGAAGAACAGTGTTCCCAGCAATCGAGCGTTGGGCAAAAATAATGCTCTTGGCACTGAGCCACCGACGACCACCGCGCAAATTGAGAGAAAATCAACGACGGCCCCCAACGCAGATGACAGGAGCGGAGGCGTTTGTTTTTTTCTGTGGCCATCTGTGATATCTGTGGTTAAAACAGGAACATGTCAGGCGAACATCAGCTGCAGCAGGACCTGTCTGAAGGTTTAAGTTTCGGTGACCTAGGTGTTGGAAACGAAATTTCACCACAGATCTGACAGATGAACACAGATCGGTGCGTTCACCGTTAATCACCAGTTTGTGCGTTCCGTAGGCCGACGATTCTGCGGGCGCGGCGGAACTGTGTCCGTAGCGGCTTGTTCGGCCGACATCGAAATTGTTCAAGGCAACAGAACACGGTAGAAAGAGATCGATGAACATATCCGAAACGCTGACTGCGGTCATCGCAACCTTGGTTTTCTGTCAACCGGTAGCAGCCGCCGAACGACCAAACGTGTTGTTTATCGCGGTCGACGATATGCGAAACGACACGGGTTGCTATGGACATCCGCAAGCGGTGACTCCCAACATCGATCGCCTAGCGAAAAGGGGCGTGCGATTTGATCGAGCTTACTGTCAGCAGGCATTGTGCAATCCGTCGCGCGCGTCATTGATGAGCGGTCGACGGCCGGACACGCTGGGTGTGTGGAATCTAACGACAGGCCTACGAGATGCTGATCCGCACGTCGTCACGCTGCCACAACTGTTCAAACAGAACGGCTATGTGACTCAAGGCATCGGCAAGGTTTTTCATAACTGGCGAACCGCTGAGCAGGGTGATCCGCAATCGTGGAGTGTGCCTGCCGTGCTGCATTACGCTCGCCACGATGACGATCTGCCAATGATCGAGGGCAACCTGCCAACCGACACAGCCACAGCTCCGCGATGCATGTGTTTAGACGTGCCGGATAACGCTTACTTCGACGGACGCATTGCCGAACACGCTGTCGCCGCATTGCGGGCGCGAAGCGAAGATAAACGAGCATTCTTTCTGGCAGTGGGATTCTGGAAACCACATCTGCCATTCAATCCGCCGGCCAAGTATTGGAGAATGTATGACCGTGAAGACATTGCAATGCCCAAACATCCGGAACCGACGCAGGACGTGCCACAGATTGCGCTGCACGACAATCGGGAAATCATGCGAGCGGCTGGCAAGAATGGATTGAGTTCCGATGAAATTCTCGAACTGCGTCATGGCTATCTGGCAGGCATCAGTTTCTTGGACGCTCAATTGGGCAAGGTACTGGATGAACTTGAACGCCAGGATCTGGCCCGGGACACGGTGATTGTGTTCTGGTCTGATCACGGATTTCACCTCGGCGAAAATTCTCTGTGGTGCAAAACGTCGAACTTCGAACGCGATGCAAGAGTGCCACTGATCGTGGCCCTGCCGGAACTTACGACAGCCGGTGCGGCCACGAGTTCACTCGTGGAATTGGTCGATCTGTATCCCACGCTAACTGAACTTTGTCGGCTGCCCGCGCCGGACAGGCTGGACGGAACAAGCCTGGTTCCGATCCTAAAACAACCGACAGCCACTGTTAAACAGGCTTCGTTCACTCAGCACCCTCGACCCGCGTATTACAAAGATCGTCCCGAATACATGGGCGTTTCCGTGCGAACCAGTCGCTATCGGTATACGGAATGGCGTCAGTTCGACACTGGCGTCGTCACAGCCAGCGAACTCTATGATCACCAAACGGATCCGGAGGAAACTCAAAACGTGGTCGCCGAGACCAGCGAAGAAACCCTGAAACCCCTTCGCAAATTACTACAGATTCAGTTTCCTGATGGTGGCTGGCATGCCAAGCAGAAGGTCGACGCCAGATCACTGAATCGTTGAAATCAACAAACCAGTGAACCGCGCAGCAGTCAGATTCAGCCATCGACACAAAAATTATCGATTCGCGCGAACTCTTTTGTTTCGACGACGTCTTACCTTCCGAGCCGCGAAACATCGCTGTGGCAAAGTCAGCTCATTCTCTCGACATCAATAGGCGATACGGCAATGTTTTTCTTTTCAGGACTCTTCAGCAAACAAAATGGCGGCGGCTTTTCCAATCCATTTGGAAACGGCGGTCTCCTGTCGCGGCGCTGTTGACACTTGAGCTTGCATTACAAATCCAACGCACAGCCCGGTGTCAGTAAACGACACCGGGCTTTTTTTGTGCCCGAATTTTCATACGGGTCGGTAGCTGAGATGGTTTAGCGACGGTCTGAAGAACCGTAGAGAGGGATTCGAGCGCCCTCCGGCCCACTAACAGCGTTGTACGCTGACTTGAGGCCGCGGAGTTTGTTTCTTGGCCGCAGTTTCCTTGTCGCCGCGAGCCAGTACCGTTCGCGACAACAGGGACGTTGCTGTAACACATAGTTGAGTAAACTGATGACACGCCTCCTTCGATTAAAACGGTTACACGCAACCAACCAAACGGGGTTGTGGTGTAACGGCAGCACTGCAGGCTTTTAACCTGCACAGTGAGGGTTCGAATCCCTCCGGCCCCATCCAACAAAATCGTTTCAAACCAAGCGTTTGATCGGGTGCCGTGGGACGATGGGTTAGCGCCGGTGTCGGCCTTCACGGCGAGATGATCGAATCGCCACGGGCTGTGACGGCGACGACAGACGACGAAACAAAATTTTGCGGTGGAGTCCGTGTTGGTACGGGCGGGCGGCTGTTAACCGTCTTGTCCCAAGTTCGATTCCTGCCACCGCAGTTTTCGCGTGACAGAAAAATCAGACGGACAGACAAGCCAATGGGTGATGGCAGCTGTTTCGAAAACAGTCGAGCGTACGCAAGTGCGCCTTGAGGGTTCGACTCCCTCTCCCTCCGCTTAAGAGCAGATGCCGTTGTTTCGGCGATGAAATCTATTTTAACAACGTGTCTCTGACCGAGCGGCAAAGGTACCGGGTTTCCACTCCGGACAGGCGGGTTCGACTCCCGCGAGACACTCTTTTCCAAGCCGCAGACGTGTGACATCGATCTGCGAATTGACGCATGGAAATCCACGGCACCGTAGCCCACCTGGCAGAGGCACTCGGCTTAGACCCGAGACGTTGGGAGTTCGAATCTCCCCGGTGCTATTTTGCAGGACCATGCGGCCATGCCGATGTTCGACGGACAACTCGATGCGTGCTGGCTGGGGCTGAGCAGGGCGTCCCGCCGAAGCCTGCAAGAAAAACGGCAGTCCGATTCCACTCAACCCCGACCAGCGCGCTTCGATCACGGAGCGAACGGCAGTCTGGAGCATGAACCACGGGGGCAGCGATGAGTTTCGCGGATTCTGTGAAATTTCCGGGATCTCTGAGAAGATGCCCGGAAACGTGGCTCATGCCTAAACGGCTGATGTTCTGCTGCATTCAGCGGAATGCGTGGCAACAATTCAGATTTCAGATCTGAGATTTCAGCTGACTAGGGAAAGTCTGGACTGGGGCCGGGAGTCAGCGGGGCTGTGGCGGTTTCTCGAGCCACGATTTCGAACGGTGTGATCGACAGTTGCTGATTCTGCAGCTTCAATTCCGCCGTGGCGAAATGTCTGCCGCGAAAGGTGGGCTTGACGACCAAAGGGATGCGCCGAGTCTCTCCCGGTGCGAGCCGTCGAACGGTGGAATCGACTTCGCGTTTCACATCGTCCTCGTTCAGAGCATGATGATCCAGTCGCGGAGTCAACGTCACCAGCAACGACACTCCCACGGCGTCGACTTCGCCCACGTTTTCGATCCGAAAATTCACCGTCGCCCATTCACCGACAGTTACCGGCTTAGGTTCGGATTCCAGAATCAAGCGAACATCGGGCAGCTTCACAGGTGATCGGGCGGGTTCGCGTGGCCGGAATGGTTCGCGTGGTCGGAGTGGTTCGCGGATCAGGTCGCGGATGGGTTCGATCGGTGTGGTCACCGGCGGCAACGGGCGCGCTCTGCCAACGATGGTGACGTCATTTGTGACAGCAGCCGTGGCGGAGACTTCGGTCAGGGAATCGAAGCGGCCAGCTTCGGTCGATTCGACCTGCAGTGTTAAGACTTCGTCCTGAAACGGTTCGAGGTCATTGACCAACCACGTCACCGTCGTGCCTCGATAAACGCCGCGTGGCTGCATTTGTTTTGGTGCCCAGACAGCCGGCAGCAGCTCTCGCACAACAATCCCGCTCATTCGATCGCGACTGAGGTTGGTCAGGCGGATTCGAATTTCGAATTCTCCACGACCAGGATTTGTGGGGGCAACTTTTTCGACCTTGAGATTACTGGATGTCACCGTGTCGCCGGGAACAACACGCACACGCGACGCCAGATCATCGACGGCAAATTCCGGATCTTCGGTCAAGGTTGGGCGAGATCCATTGGGTCGGCCAGACAACCTGTCGAAGCCCGATCGGCGCCACGAGATGTCGTTTCGAAGCTGAGACAACGCGCGGTCGATCAGCCGTTGCGGGCTTCCGATTTGCTCCACCCATTCTTCGTCACGATTCAACGTCAGTTCCAGACGGCTGCGCGAAGACTGCGGTTCGCGAGTGACTGGAACACGGGGTACGTATTCGACCGCAGGCGGTGTTTCCCAAGCCGGAGGACGGCGTGCGGGAAACGAGACTAAGCCCGGGACCACGCTCGGAACCTGATACAGCACGTGAGCTCCATCATCGCGCGCCGCGACTGCGTTGATGAGCTGCACATTGTCCGGGTCGATCTCAATAATATGGTCCAACACACTGCCGACCGGCATGATGCCCTGTTCTTCCAACCGCACGGCAGCCGCTTCGTTAGATAGACCGCTGACCATGATCAGTGCGACCAGTAAAACGCCGATGCTGCCCGAAACAGTCGCGGTCACCCACCAGAAGTGGTCGTAGACAAAACACCAGATTCGATCGGTGGCTTCGCAAACCAGATCCCAGAAGCGCGCCAGCATATCGAACGGAGCCGTGAACCAGCGACCGTCGACAAAACCGAAGAGGCTCAACCGCTCGCCAAAGATCATGGCGAGAAACATTATGCTTAAGAAAAAAACCAAGCCCAGAATGAAATTCATTGTGCCACCTCCCTGTTGGGCATCAGAAACGATGGTTTAGCAAATCTCGGCAATCTCGGAAAGGCAAAACTGCCATTCGGCAGAAAACGCTGGTGAGGTATCGGGCACAGGAATGGCGCCGGGTGCTCAGTGACAGTGCAATTTTAGGTTGAACCGTTGGGGCTAAGTGGTCTGCCGAAGCTAAGTTTGCAAGTTGCCAAAAAGTCGCTCGGTGGTCTCCACCGTGATTTCTCGGCGGAGACCGCCGAGCCACAAAAAGGCAGGAGTGCCCGTTCTACGACTGCCTGCAGGTGCCACCCAAGCCTCTTATTTAACCAAGAATCACGGTTCCGGAGGAAATGCAGCCCGAGGAGATCGCGTTCAGGGCCAGTCAGCGGTGTTCGGCAGATTGAGACCGCAAAAATTTGGTCTCGCAGAAATTTGCCAATCACACCAAACTCTCATTCCGAGATGTTAAACGAGGCAGACTGCGAACCTGTTGGAAACGTCGTCGACCAACGTCTCTACAATGCCTTTCCACTAATGCGGTTGTGGTGTGAGGATTTCCTAAACAGAAAATACTGCATAAACCGAACCATGATACTGGGTTGTTCCTTTTATTACGGTCGCGGTGCGCGTGTTCCATTCGGAGCATACGCCGAACACACCTCAAATCTCGTCCTTTAGATCTTACCTGTTGGGTACTCCACATGCTTCTCAACACCTGGCTTACAGCAGCAAAACGTCATCTCTTCAGCGCCTCAGTCGGCGGAGCGTCCGGTCGACGACGACAGGGAGCCACCAAGGCCCCCCGTCCCGTGCAACTTGAACTGCTAGAAGATCGTCTGCTGCTGACGGCGTTGACCATCAACAACAGCAACATCGATTCCTTTGTGGATGTCACCACTGGCACCCTATCGATCACGAACGCCGAACTCGGCACTCACGATACGATCGTGATTGAACGCGTGACGGTAGATTCCAGCATTCGCGGGATCTCCATCAACCTCTCGAATGTTCCGTTGGAAAGGCTGACGATCGAAACAGTCACCGTCAACACGTTCACGACGGCTGCCATCGATATTGATCTGCAAAACGTGACCGGATTGCGCACGATTTCCATCGAAGATGTCGTCGCCAACGGCAGCGATCAGGCGGTAGATATCACGCTGCTGAATACCAACGTGTACGCGCTGACGATCGAAGATTCCAGCCTGTCGGGGATCGCGGTTCGCGCCAACGGAACTTCGGACATTGCGAATGGAATTATCACGGAGAACCAAGTTAGTGCGGGCGGAATTGACCTTGTTGTCAACGGTGGAGCAACGGCCGATAACTTTCATATCGT
>JBDNHJ010000277.1:0-66893 GCA_041688835.1 Fuerstiella sp. | reverse complement strand
GCAACGTGTGCTGCAGAAATCCCCTCACAAACTCTTGCCCCGAAACACGCCGCCGCTTCACCGTCTTGGTGCCCGACGGCGTATAGCGGAACTCAACAGAAGTTTCGTCCACGTCTTCGATGCGGTTGTTGCTGATGGCCATTCGTTATGCCACAAGCTAACGGAGCGTCACAGTACTTTCGGCGTAATCAATCTCCAGTCGGTGACCGGCAAGCATCATCGTTCCGACCAGCGGGTACTCGTTGTCGTTGGCAATCACTTGTGTTTCGTAAACCGTGCCGAACCACTCCACAAAACATCCGTATGTTTCTAATTCCACCGTCTTGCCGTCAGCCAAAACGGCTTCAGTTGCCGATTCTTTTACAAGTCGCAACTGTTCAATCAACCGTTTGGGTATTACCAGACTCCCGTTGAACGCCGTGTCTACCCATGCAAGAACCTTCTGTTGTTCGCCTCCTTCACTTGGCGCAACCGGAATTGAAATCAAC
Organism: Fuerstiella sp.; assembly: GCA_041688835.1. Classification (GTDB taxonomy): domain Bacteria; phylum Planctomycetota; class Planctomycetia; order Planctomycetales; family Planctomycetaceae; genus Fuerstiella. The sequence goes on along the minus strand of JBDNHJ010000277.1, from coordinate 66,405 downwards.
GCCCTCAACTGGCCATCTACGTGTCCATTCATTATTCCATCAGCCCAATATGAAACGCTGCGTCGTGCCCAATCCGTAATGTTTACGACATACGAGATGGATGTTTCGATCTTGCAGACTTCACTGCCGCATCAAACGTGTCAGCAATAAAATATTCTTCAGACTCTGGTTCAATTGCCACAAACTGATCTCGATGATTGGCTTCTAATTCACGCCGCAATCTTTGCTCGTAAACTGCCTTGGCTCGTTCAATCACTGATTTGGTTTCTTCAGACACCATGTGAATTCTCCTTTTGGTAATGGGTGTTGCTCATTTTACACTGCTTCGCATACAAAACCACCTGAATTGCTGCATTCACGCTCGCTGGTGAAATACACTCAACGGGGTGGGATAACAAATGAGAGTTTGACTTCGCGTCGTTGGTAGCTGAGTGGTGGATTGTAGAGAACACGTTGCTGGTTGGTTGATGTTGTGGGCACCTTTGTCGAGCCGAAGCTCAAACTCGCTGTTCAAGGAGTCCGATTGACGTTCAGGGGGGCTCCATTTTTTGTTGCTTGAGCCTATTTTTCGGACACCGCGCAGCGTTCAGGAACTCGAAGCCTGTGTTGCGTTTCGAGTTCCTGATCGATCAGGCAAGTTTCGCGACTAACAAGCGGCTCACCCGGAGTTGCAGAGTCGTAGGGCTGGCTCCCGCCTGCCAAACACCCGGCGATGTCTAGTCGCAGTACCGATCCCATACCGCGTGCAGGGATGCATGAATCGTCCATCGTTTCAGCCGTGGTGCCAAGCAAAAAAGTAAACCTAGTCTGCGACCACGGGTTCAACAGCAAGAGTGTTTCAGCTTGTAACGTGTTCAGGATCGTTGTTTAACGACGGCTGCGAACGTTGTCGAGATGATGGCAGGCGGGAGCCTGCCCTACGTTGACTGACGTCGGCAGGTAGGTTCCGGCGGCCCGGCGGAACCTCGCCCCGACAGCCCCGACCGCGACGCTTGACGTCGCAATGACCAAGACGGGCTGACGTCACAGTCCGATCACCATCTGATGCCGATCCTGCGCTCGCTTCGCCTAGCGGCGAAACTGCCGGCGGGCCGACGGCACCTACTTGAGCGGCATACCACCTCGTTTCCAACCAGGGGCTTGGGAACGAGGGGCGAATTTGATGGTCACTGTCGTTTATGGAACGAACAGGCCGTTGACTTCGATTGAGCCGACGGGGGTAACGCGTCGGAAGTCTGGGAACAGTGGAGCGGATGTGAGTGCGAACACATTCCCCGGCAGGATGATTTCACGCATAATGTTTCCCGTGCCTTGGATCGTGAACACACCCCGAGCTCGCTGGAATGTCATCGAGATTTCGTCAGGTGGATCATTCAGCACGACCGTTCCTGGCTGAGGAATGCCGTTGATGAAGGTCACTCCGGCTATGTTGTCGCCGAGGTCGATGGTGTTGTTCCTGATCAGGAAGTTTGAGTTCGCACCGATCTCAATGAAGTCGACGCCAGTTCCACCTTCCTCAAGAAACTCAAGCGTGTTTTCCGTCAGGGACATCACATTCAGGATGCCGAGGTCGAACTCCATGCCGACGCTGGACAGGCCGTCAAAGCGAAACTGATTATTAGCAACCAGCATTGATGCTTGGCCGTCCGTTTCAACTCGCAGCCCGGTGGCTCCCGGTTGCGTCGTGGCGAACAGCTGACCAATTTGGTTGTTCGTAACATTCAGTTCCAGCAAGTCTGTGCTGGAAGTGGCGGTGACCGAAATCGCGGTCGCGAATAACAAGTCCGGCGCACCGGCCCCGGTCATGGTAAAGGCGTTGCTGTCAACGATGACGTTGGCTGGACCTTCCCAGTCCAACGCAAAGCCGCGCGAGTTACTGCCGACCATCGTGAATTCGTTGTCTTCGATGTTCACTCCGACATGGGCATCATGAGCGGAGGTTGTGGTCTGGTTTTCAATCAGGATGATATCACTGTTGTCATCGAAGAATTCGCTTCGCTGCACGTTCACAATGAACGGCTCGAAGTTATTCCGAAACTCATCGTAAGTGGTTGTGTCTGGATCGTTCGGACGTTGTGTGTACGTCACGTAGATCGATTCCTGAGTGCCGTTGTCGGTGAAGATTGAGTCTTGGACGTCCAGTATTGTTAGATTGGTGGCATCGATGCCTCGAATTCCCGAGTCAATGATTTCACCGTCTAAGAATCTAACGAATTGATCATCGTCGGTACGAATCACGCCGGTCAGATCTGTCAAGTCGTTTAGGACTCGAATACCATACAGGTTGTTGTCCAGTGTCATCCACGACAAAGAGACTTCGCCGGCATTCTGCAGCAAGACACCTTCAGCGGCCGCATCTTCGATGACGCCGCCAAACGGTTGTGCTCCAGCTTGGGTTCCGATTACTGGTGTGCCGAGGACCGTGAATGTTCTAGCAACAATGGGATGTCCACTGCTGAGGTCTTTATTTGTGTCGACCAAGCGAATACCGTAGGTCGGCGAATTCGCACTGTTGACTTCTTCCAAGGCGATCTCGATGCCTGAGTTTTCGATGTCGACGGCTGGTGCATTGTCTGCTGTGATCGCACCTGAGCGAGTTTGAATCAGATGATTGTCGAGTCCCAAGAACGCCGTGCCGCCGTTGGTCGCAACTGTGACGTCGTTCATCAGGATGCGACCGTTGCCATCGGTTCCTTGACCATTGCCGACCATGTTAATGCCTGTGTTCCCAAAGTCCTCGGTCACAACCAAGCTGTTGAAGAAGATGGGCGACGTGGAATTCGTAATGTCGACCAGCGAAAGCGGGGGGGGAGTCGTCGGTGCCACAGTATCGCGTTCGATGGTCGTGATGCCGTTAAATGTCAGCGGCCCGGTGGTGTTGGAAATCCGCAGGCCTTCGAGTGCCGCCGCCCCGGTTTGCAGGACGCTAAGCCCGGACAAGGTACCATTGGCAGTGTCCCCGAACTGGACTGTGGAATCGTTGTTTTCGATGTCGACTCCGCGGCCGACTCCTCCGGAAACCACAGTCTGCCCACGGGCGGTAAAGATGCTTCCGGATGCATTGTTGGTGAACAGCATGCCAGTGCCTCCCCCCGTGCCACCGCCGAAGTTATTATTGTCGCCACCGAGATTGATCGTGCTGCCGATCAGAGATCCGGTGATGCTGACCAACGGACTTGCACTTGTGGCTCCCGCAACGTCAATGTTGCCGAAGACGTCAACGTTGCCTGCCAGATTGCTGATTTGGATGGCCTCGGCTCCCGGTGCATTGATCGCAATGTTTTCGAAGCTGACTTGCCCGGTTAAGTTGTCAATCAGAATGCTTTGCTGAGTTGCGGCGTCGATCTGAGTCGCATCGCGCAGTGTGTCGCGGAACCGATAGGTTCCTGAAGCGTTTTGAATGCTGATGCCTGTCGCTGAACTGCCGGTGATCAACGCGTTGTCAATGGTCGCACTTCCGACTGTGGTTGTTGTGGCCGAACCGATCATGATGCCTGTCCCACCCGTGTCATCGATCGTGGTGCCCGTCATGTTGACAAAGCCACCAGTGGTCTGATCAATCAGCACGGCAGCGCCGGCTGAGTTCGTGATGGCACTAAACGAGGGGTCCAGAGTTGTGCTGGTTGAGCGATAAGTGACGTTCGCATTGCCGCCAATCACTTGGAAAGCGTTGCCGGCCGTGTTTCGGATTTCCGTGTTGACCAAGCTGACGATACCGGTCGAATTTGTCAGTGCGACACCATCGCCGCCGGTGGTATCGATCAACAGATCGCTGAGGAAGACATCGGATACGCCGTTGCCAACGACTCCAGATCCTGTGGCACCGCTGATAATGAAGCCGCCCATTCTGCTGTTGTCGCCGAGTGTCACGGCGGGGTCCGCAGATCCCACCAGCATGGGTCGCAGTAGAGTCGGGTCGTCAATGAATTTCTGCGAAGATGGCAGCGTCAGGTCGCCAACACCCAGAACGTTGATCGTGTTTTGTGTGACTCGCGGCTGAATCGGATGCGGAATCAATCCTTCCCCGAACAGGCTTTGATTGGAATTCAGGACGACTGTGTTTTGTGGAGTCGTATTGTACACACTGCCCGCATGCACATAGACGATGTCTGCTGCTTGAGCCGGCGTGCCGGAGGCAAACTGCAGGCCTTGTTGCAACTGCCGGAAGGGACGTTCGAACGTTCCGTCACCGTTGACGGCGGCGTCAGAATCGACATGCACAATCACAAGGTTCTGGCCACCCGTGTTTTGGGCGACCTGTTGACCAGTCACGACATCAGACACGGTCGCAGCAATATTCAAGTTTCTGCGGACAGGTTCTGCCATTCGCTGCATCGCAGATCGGCTGGTGTGTTCCTGACTGCGGAAGCCGCCGAAGTGGACCGTGGCGCTGAACGCAACGTTTGTATGGAAAATCTCGTCATCCGTTAGCTTTAGTCCGAGTTCCAGCCAGTCGCCGATGTCAGCCTGTAGTCGTGTGCTGAAACCGGTGAATCCTTCGACGCCTGTGCCTTCGTACCAGTACCCGCCACCGAAGCCGCGGATGTCGAAGCGTTCTGAGAATTTTCCGGGCAACAAAAACCCGATCTCAGCATCCAGCCCCTTCAAGGCTTCAGAAAACGTATCCACACGATCGAACAGCAGTTGGTTGCCGCCGAAGGCTTGGCTACCTTCTGCGATTCGCGATCCTGTTTGAGAGCTTGTATCGCCGTAGGGTTCGTACCAGTTGGCACGTGCTTCCCAGTTGTTGGTCAGGATTTCGCCACCGAAGCTCCACTGCTTAAAGTGAGCTCCCGTGATATTATCGCGATCGGTATAGCCGTAAGCACCGACGACGGCATCCCATGCGGTGACGTAGTGTCGATATCCGCCACCGAAGCTCCACGCCAGTCCGCCATCATTGGTGTATGTCAGCCGAGAATCGCCGAAGGCCATTCCGTTACCGATGTTGACGAAGGGCGACAACTGAAACAGCGACGCAGAATCATCACGGCCAACCGTGTTGCCGGCTTCGTGTCCCATGCGGGCACTGAACCCCAGACCATTGCGGTTGCTGTCCACCATCGTTCCGCCGGCCGATCCAGACGGAGCGACTCCTACCGGCGTCTGGCCGAAGGTGTAGCTGTCCTGAGCGTGCGCAGGGGCGTGAAGAGCGCACAGCAGAACGAATCCGGCCAGCAACGTCACAATCTGTGACGCCAGCTGTCCAGCGCGCAATCGTGCTTTGTGAATTTCACCGCGCAGCTTCTGAATGCACACCACCTGAAGAGATGCTGACAGCTGAATTTGGTGTAGAAAGCAACGAACGTTCGTCATGACGTTCCTCTGAATCGGAATAAGAGAGTCACACGTCTAACCACAGGCGAAACCTTCGCACGGCGATAGACGCGGCGTTTGTAACTCTGTCCCGAAACCGCAGCAACACATGATCAGCCGTCCAATGACCCGAAATTTGGCAGATCATCCTTGGGGCAAACGGTCATCAGCGGAAACTTCGCGTTGGTACACTGACCACGGCAGATTTGGCCAAACGCAAGTCGACGAACCGGCGAAAAGGACCGTTCTAGGTCGCCTCGCTACGCCGCAAAACAGGCCGCAGCGCGAACATCGGTTTGATCAGTCGCCCATGAGGGCCATGCCGGCGAGAATCAGCGCGAAACTGATATGGGCGAGGGAAATCACGATCAGAATGGTGCGAAAGACGGGTTTGACCGTCTTATGCCGAAACCATGTTTGTCCCAACGTGGCTCCGGGCCAGCCACCGAACGCAGCGAGCAAGTGCAGCGTTTTCTCGGAGATCCGCGAAGTTTCTCGTTTGGACTTCCATTTGTCCCACCCGTAGGCCACAAAGGCGATCGGGCTCATGACAGTCACGGCCAGAAAATACAATTCCCAGCCCAAACCCGGATGAAATCGATCGCTCAGAAGACTCACGGCCAGCAGGGCAGGGCAGAACACCAACCAAGTGTAAGCCGGAATCAGCCGCAATGTTGCGAATCGAGGAAAAGCCATCAGAATGCTCCAACCGGGGAAATCCCCGAAAGTTAGTGATTCCGGGCAGCTGTGACGACTCTTTGCCAAGCTGGATGAGTTTCTACAATCACTGGCTCAGATTTGCCAGCAGCGGGCGAATCATCGAAAGTCAGCCTTTTGCTGGTCACAGGAGAAAAACACATGCCAGCACCGGCTTTTTCACAGCCCACACCAGCCCACACCAGCCCCAATGGCTGCCAAGCACTCATGCACAAGTTTTTTGTTTAACCGCGTGGGCATCGCCCCGCGCGTTTGCCGCAAAACACGCGGCCCGCTGGGCACGCGGTTAAGCGAGTTTTGTCCGAAAACGTCCGCTCACCAAAGAACTCAACAAACACGCACCATCAATTCCGTTCCTCGAAATCCTCCCCCGGAAACTCCTCATGCTGTTCCGAATCCGCCAAATCCTGTTCTTCTCTCTAACGCTATCCTTTGTCGCACCGTTCTCCACAGCGTTGTGCCAAGATGATGCTGAGATTCAGCCAATCTTCTCGACAGGGAAAAAGCCCTTCGTGGTGCTGAACGTAGCGAGTGTGACTCGACTGAAGGAAGAAGCCGAGTTTCTGTTCGAAACGGCCGAGTACCCAGACGCGATCGACTCGATCATGGATGCACTCGACGATAACGTCAATGGACTGCAGGGGCTTAACTGGGACCAACCCGCTGGCATCATGGTGTTTCTGGATAGCGTGCTGCCGCCATCGTTTGAATTTGTCGCCTACCTGCCGGTGTCCAGCACGGAAGACTTCAAGACTCTGATGGAATCGCGTCAGGGGGTCATGCGAGAAGAGGCCGGCGAGGAAGGACGTTTCGAACTGATCACGCAACGTCGCAGCCTGAAAATTCGAGTTCAAAATGACTACGCGTTTATTCAGTTGCCAGTCATGAATTCCGACCCAGCGTTCGAACGAGAATTGCCGGCACCGTCTGGTTTTTCGGCAGCGCTGGCACGGCAGTTCGACTTGGCGTTGACTCTGGATGTTGAAGCAATCCCCAAACCAACACGCGATTTGTTGTTTGGGATGTTGTCTTCGATGATGCTAACGCAACATCAGCAGCGCGATGACGAACCCGATGCGGCGTACGGTGTTCGTGATGCGTGGCAACAGCGAGACATCGCTGCGATCCAGATGTTGTTCAATGATACGCAGCGCGTGACGGTGGGTGTGAATGTCGATCGTGAACAACGCGGGGCCGACATCGATTTGGTTCTTGATGCACGCGATGCTTCGGATCTGCTGAAGGATATTTTTCTGTCGTCGACAAAAGGCAGCTACTTCACACCCATCATCGACGATCAGACACCGGTCTCATTGTCTTATTCCGCCGTGATCGCGGATCGCGATAAAGAACATTTGGCGGACACGGTTGAGGCTGCTAAAGCTTGGGTGGCTCTGCAAGTGGAGCAGAACGATCTAGGCGCGATTCCAGACGAGAGCAGCCCGTTGTTTCATGCTTTGACTGCGATTCGTGAGACGATTAAGAACGGGCATCTGGATGTGTTTGCGCAATTCTATAAGGATGCGGACGATAAGCTGGCCGTGGTCGGCGGTGTACGCATGGAAGATGGAGAATCGGTGGCAGCAGGCCTGCAGGACTTGTTGATGCGAATTCAGGGACAGGAGAACATCGGTGAAATCGAAATCGGGGCCAATCAGCACGCCGGCGTGACGTTCCATCGTCTGGAATTCAACAAGCCCGATGCTGGAGCCATGGAACTGCTCGGTGCTGGCCCCGGCGTTACGGTTGGCTGCGGTCCCCGCACAGCATGGGGTTGCCTAGGTGGTGATGCTTCGTTTGATACCTTGAAAACTGTGATGGACACGTTGGAAGCGGCGTACGAAAATCCCGTACAGCGCGAACAACCGGCCGCCGTGCGGTTGGTTGTGAATTTCACGGAGCTCAAGTCACTCATCGATGGTGCGGAAACCGCCAATCGAGAATCTCGCCAGGACGACGCAGCTGCTGAATCAGACAGCAAGGAACCAGCCATGGCTGAGAAACCCGGCAAAGATGGCGGTGATGGATTTCGGCCGGAAGCGGCCCCGAACCGACGCCAGCAGTGGCAAAAACGACGTGCGGCCAACAACCAAATGATTTTGGAAACACTTGCCGAAGGCGAAGATCGCATTCAAGTCGATTTTCGACCGACCGACAAAGGCATGCGAATGCGGCTGCATCTGGATCTCGGCTTCGTCCGCGCGATCGGTCGAGTCATCGGGTCACGATTTGCGGAGGACTAAATCGATGACTGTCTGAGTCACTGCAGCTAAGACAAGCAACACGATGACCGACGTTGCTGCGACGACGAGCCGGTAGGCCCATGTTGGCAGACCGGATTTTTTCTTCCACTGCGACGTCCGTTTTCGGGGACGAATTTTCTGCTTGGCACGACTCGCCGTCGTGCTGGGCGGACGCGGGTTGTCTCCCCACAGATCATCCGTCAATTCGGATTCGTCCAGCAGTGATTCTTCCGCTTTGGCTCGAGCCTGTGGGAGTTTTTCCTGAGCCCACGTGGTGTAGGAGTTTGGTTCCGATGGTGCCTTCGCCACCATCTTTTCCATGATCGAAGCGGCGGCGGCAAACTGGCCTTCCTGAAATAGTGACTTCGCCATTTCGTGCTGTTCTCGAGTACGGACGAATTCTGGCGATTGCCTGCTGGCCGACTTTTCGTGGGGCAGCACTTCGCCAGCTTCGGCCTTCAGGGCCGTGGTGAGTGCCATGGCCAGAGCGTGCATGGATTCGAATCGCTCGTCGATTTTCTTCGCCATCGCCTTTTGGCAGATTTCCGCAAATCGCGGCTCGATCTCTCGTCGCATCGCAGAAGCATTGGGCGGCGGGTCTGACATCACAGAATGGATGACCGACTGCAATGTGCCGTCGCCCGGAAAGGGCAACTTCCGCGTCAGCAGCTCGAACAGCACAACGCCCAAGGAATACACGTCGGCCGCAGGCCCCAGAAATCGGGGGTCTCCACAAAGTTGTTCTGGAGACATATATCCTGGTGACCCCACCACCGTGCCTTCCATGGTCAGCCGCGCTTCTGCTTTTTGATGCCCGACATCCGGTGCAACAATTCCGTCGGCAGGTTGTTCGATTTCCTGTGTGGCAAACTGTGTCGCTAAGCCGAAGTCCATCACGATGGGTTCGCCCCGCCGATCGATCATGATGTTGGCCGGTTTCAGGTCACGATGGACTAGGCCTTGCGCATGAGCTTCATGCAGCGCGATCGCCACTTTTCGGATCACTCGCACGACGTTTGCAACGGGCGGATGTTCCTTGGATTTGATCGAATCCGATAGTGGTCGGCCTTCGATGTAGGCCATGCTGATGTAGTGAATCCCGTCGATTTCGCCCACGTCGTACACCGGGCAAATGTTCGGGTGCTGCAGCGTGGCCGCTGATCGAGCTTCGCGATAGAACCGCTGAATCAGAACTTGCGACGATTTTTCGGTGAACTTCGGCGTCTTGATCGCCACTTTTCGTTCGAGCTGAGAATCGTGCGCAAGATACACCGCCCCCATCCCACCTTGTCCCAAGGCGCGTTCAATGCGGTACCGGCCGAATTGCTTCGGGATCGAATTGACAGGTTTGCCGTTCAATTTCTTGCCACGTCCTAGAGTCCCGTTGCCACTTTTCGTGTGATCTAAAAAGTTGTCTGCAGACAATCAACCTTCAAGCACCGCTGCGGATTCACGTTCCGAATGAGCTGGAAACTTTATCAGGTTTCTCAGCGAAAACCTTACGGAAAACCACGGCACGTTTCGGTTGGAGGATGAAGTCCGCTGGAATTCAGAAACGCCTTGTGGAGATGCGTTTCGGTGGCACATTGCAGAGTCTGGACGGTTTGAGCGAACGATTTCAAAATAAGGTGACGGGATCGGGGCTCGCTCAATTGAGTTTTTCTGAGAAACACACTACAACGCCACAAACCCGAACAAGGTGGGGCGCGGGTTACGCCGTAACCCGCTTGCGTATAAGTTGATTGAATTTGACACGACTGTGTATGACTTCGCTGCCTAGGACGTTTGGGGTAATTGTTGATTTGAGCAATGAAAACATTGGCGAAAACACTCTCCGAGAGTGGTGGAATTGGCAGACACGCTTGATTTAGGATCATGTGCTCGTAAGGGCGTGGGGGTTCAAGTCCCCCCTCTCGGACTGAAAAAAAACAAGGGTTTGCGACGATTTGGTGGCAAACCCTTGTTTCGTTTCGGCTACATGAAGCCGTGCTTGTACACGAATTCCAAAACGTGCTGAATGCGATTATTCGTGTTCATTCGTGGTTGAAACTGCACTGCATATAGATTCCGGTAGGGTCAGGGATTTTCAATCGCGTCCGTACTTGTCTTTTCGTGAGTTGTAAACAGTGATGCACGGTTATACATGACTCTTGGTATAACTTGATACAGTTAATCGAGCGGCATTCCGAGCCGAGCAAGATGTGCTAAATTCCAGCCTTCTGCTGGGCTGAATTCAATCCACGCGAAACATCCTCATCACTTCGTCCCCGGATGGTTGATGACCTTCGACTAGGTGTCGTGGCACAAACGTCGGACGGGAACGAATTCGGAGATCGGCTCCGCCTCAATTGGACTTCATCTAAAAGGCATTGCATGCTGATTCGTGCTTTGGTTATTTCATTCGCACTGCTGGTCACTCTTCCTGCGATTTCGTTTGCGTTCGACGAACCGGGCGCTGGTGTTGAACTGGTGGTCGGCGGCCGACTGGTCGTTGAAGGTGGTGACTGGGAGCCCAAATCTAGTCCGTTGCTGCGGCCGTTTGGAGTCGACTTTGATTCCACTGGGCAGATGTTTATCGTGGAATTGGAAGGCGGGCGTGTTCACCGACTGAGCTTAGACGGAGACCTGTCGCAGGTTTCCGGTGACGGTTCGAAAAGTTATTTGGGTGACGGCGGCCCGTTTGCAGAGGCCACTTACAACGGCATGCACAACATTGCGGCGACCCCCAATGGTGATCTCTACATCGCTGACAGCTGGAATCATTGTGTGCGTCGCCTGGACGCCAAGGCCGACACGATATCCACGTTTGCCGGGACAGGGCAGTCGGGGTTCGGTGGGGATGGTGGGCCAGCGCGGCAGGCGGGCTTTGACTTCATCATGTGTATCTCGCTGAATCCTGCCAACAAGATATTGCACGTGGCGGACTTGAAGAATCGACGCGTGCGAGCCATCGATCTGAAAACCCGCGTCGTTTCGACGATTGCGGGCAACGGCCAGAAAGGTCGTCCAGTCGATGGTCATCAGGCCACAGAATCTCCGCTGGAAGACCCTCGCGCTGTGGCGGCGGATTCGAAGGGAAACGTTTACGTTTTGGAACGAAACGGAAACGCACTGCGAGTCGTCAAAACGGATGGGACCATTCACACCGTCGCCGGCTCAGGAAAGAATGGCTTCGTGGATGGCCCGGCATTGTCGGCGGAGTTTGGATCGCCAAAACACATTTGTGTTGACGACGCTGACAATGTCTACATCGCGGACGATCAGAACAAAGCGATTCGCAAGTACGATCCGGTAAAGAAGACGGTCCAGACAGTTCTAGGACGAGGTTACGGCGACGAGAGGATACAACTGTTGAACCCACATGGTGTGTGCTGGCAGCGAGGTTGGTTGTACGTCGTTGACACCAGTCACAATCGAATCCTGCGGCTGAAGCCGGGCTCTTGGTTGGGCGATCACCAGCCGTTTGGGCGCTAGCCTAAGCCGCTGACAAATTGGTTATTGACGGCAGAATTGCATTGCCCACGCTTTGTTCCGGCGGGACTGGAACTGCCTGTCGCGTTTTTCAGCCGCCCAGTGCAACCCCGTTGATGATCTCTCGTCAACGCCCAAGACTGCTTCGCGAACAAACGTGACTGCGATTTAGTCCCGGAGGGGCGGCAGACTTTTGCCGGTGACGACAGTCACCGGTTCCTGTTTTTCCTGATTTGAAAGTCCCAGAGGGACGACAGACATTGTCTGTGACTGACCTCCTGTCGTCCCTCCGGGACTTGTTTCGTTGCTGGGATGACATCCGTCTGCTACCGCCGACGGCAAAAGTCCGCCGTCCCTACCGGGACTGAATCGCAAGCAACACAAACACAGCGGGAAAAAAGACTGTCAACACCTAATCATTAACGGCCCAGGCTAGCGCCCAAGCGGCTGAACACGCGGTTACAGGATGGCTAAGCATCTAAGTAAGAGCAGATGTAGTCTGTGATTTCTTCAACTTTGATCTGAAACGAAGCGCCGCCGGGGACGTGAAAGTTTGCTCCGCCGCAGACCGTGTTCCACGATTCTTCGCCAGCCAAACAGTACGAAACCTTGCCGGAAGTGAGCTCCATCAATTCTGGTTTGTCGGTGTTGAACGTATATTCACCGGGCAGCATCAGCCCGAGAGTTTTCGTGGTGCCGTCTGAAAACTCCACTGTCCGGCTGCTGACCTTGCCGCCGAAATAGACATTGGCCGCTTTGACGACGTTGACCGATTCAAATTTGCTCATGGTCTGCTGCTGCTTCAGAATTCATCGTGTGAGAAAGGTGGACACTCGCCAAAACGCGGATGTTACCGCTGCTGTTTGGTTCAGCGGCTCGCAGTCGATGAATTTTTCTAAGGTCAGAGCGATTTTCATCCCTCGGCCCCATCGTCGTTTCAGCAATGAATACCCTGGCTGCGTGTCAGATTAACGACTTGATCGGCGAATTGAGATCGCTGTCTCGCGGCATTTCGTCTTCTGCTTCCGGCAGGTTTGCCATGCGAACATAGTTTGGGCGATCACACGCATTTCGATGCCGGTAGGCTCGCACCAGTTCCCCGTTGTGCATCAAAAATGTGCCGGGCATGCGAAAAACGTTGCCGTCGAAAGATCCAGCTTTGAAACCGGACAACCTTGCGCAAAATCCACGCCACCAAACCTGTGGCCCTAGCAGCTGATTGAGCGATCCCATCTTGAGGCCGAACGTGTCGTACAAGCTACACGATGGATCTCGGAACGAATGCAGATCTGTTAGTCCGTATTTTTCGAGCAGCTCGACAGGTTCCTTTTGGCCCATGTGGACGAAGGCGATTTCGGCACCGCGCTCCTCGATCTCCTTACGTTTCGCAGCCACATCGGCCACTGCTTCACGACAAAACGTACACCCAGAGTGTCTGAGGAACACAACCAGCAGCGGCTTGCGTCTGGACAATTCAATCAGAGTGGCTCCCCGCTGGCTGACCATGCGACCTAACGGATCGATTTTCCTTGAAGGGGCTCGAACGGTTAATTCCTCCACCCGAGATTGATGATGACGAGCGGCATGCCACAGAATGAGTGAAAATGGAATCCACCAGATCACATCGTTTGTTAAAATTGTCCAGCCAAATGCGGCGGGCAGCCGTCCGGAATTCATGGCAATCAGAAAGCCGATGGGCCCGAAGATTTTACCCAGCAGACCGACCAGCACGATGGGCCAGTGAACGAAGGGGTGCCGCGCTGCGATGGCATAACCAATGCCGTAGACGCCGACGATCATGCCGATACACTGCCAGAGTTCTGGGTAAACAGGCAACGGATCGGCACCCGCGATTCGAAAGATGGCCATCGGTGCCAGAATCGCGATGGCGCCCCACACGATGTTGTACACACCGGCCAGCCATAACGCTGCGCGGATCCATGCGGCTGGATGTGCCGTGTTGTCGACGGGGGCGTCGTTCTCAATGTCGTTGGTGGAGTTCATCTGTGCAGATCCTGATGTTGCGTCGCCCGTTGTCTCATACAGTGGCAGTCGTGAACTCGGAATTCAGTTCATCGAAGAAATCTCTGAGCTTGCCGACTGCAGCCAGTTGTAGCTGTCTGACGCGTTCTTTCGACAGTCCCAGATCTGCTGCAAGTTCACGGAGCGTTTTGCCAGCACCCTTGTCGTCCAAACCGTAGCGACCAGCAATGACCATGCGTTCGCGTTCGTCAAGTCGCTCGGCCATGCGGGCGATCAGCGTTGTCATGCGCTGCTCTTCTCGAACCCATTCGGCGATCACACTGTCTGCTTCGGCCGCCGCCGCTTCGTTGAGCAATTCGGAAGAGGTGCGAACTTCCAGTTTGTTCTTGCGTTGCTGTCTCTGGGTATAGCGATAGTAGTGGCGTTGCACAGAATGAGTGGCGTAGGTGCTGAAGCGAAACCCGCGTGAAAAATCGAACTTGTTGATGGCTTTCAGCAGAATTTCGTTGCCTTCGCTCATCAGTTCATCGAAGTCACAGGATGACGTCGAGAACTTTCGGGCGATTGAGATCACCAGCCGCAGATTGCATTCTGCAATATGATTTCGAACACTATCCGCGTCAGCCAGAAAGTGATCCAACTTTCGCTGATTGAGTTTCGATTTGCGGTTCTGCAGCTTTTGGCGAGCTTGCTCCGCTTGGAACTTGAGGTAGTTCATCTTTCGAAACAAAAAGGTCTCGCCCTGCGGTGACAACAATGGCAGGTCAGTCAGCAGCTCAAAGTCTCCACAGCCATCAATGTCCAAGGCCTCCGATTCCGTGCGATCTGAATAGATGCTGTCGCCAGACTGGAAGTACAGCATGGCTTCGTCGTTGGCCGTCTGGAAGTCTTCGTGTTCGATGTAGAAAACCGCGTCTTCCAGCGTGTCGATCGACTGTGTCGTGGTAGATTTCATCTTGCTTTTCAGTCTAGTATCAGGATCGAAAGTGTCTTCAGACAACCGTTCGCTATCCGCCGTTCGGTCTTCAGATTCACTCGAAAACTGGTTCGCTGCTTCATGTTTAGAGCAACTTATCTTGGTGAATCTGCGTTTCGTCTGGGAAGTGGGAAGAATGAGCTGGTCCGACGCACGTAATCGGTATACCCGGGACGACTATCGACAAGCGTTTTTTCCAGCAGGCCGACCCCGGATACCTTGGTAAGCAGTATAGACATCAATACCGGACCGACCACACTCGCAATTGCTGCTCCGCAACCCACAGCAATCGCAAACACGCCCCACCACACGCAAAAGTCCCCAAAATAGTTGGGATGTCGAGTGTATCGCCACAGTCCGCGGTCCAAAACAGTGCCTTGGTTTTTCGGATTTGCGCGAAATTTTGCGAGTTGCCAATCACCCACTGTTTCAAAAAGCAGGCCAATCAGCCACATCAGCAGCCCAACAGACACCAGCCACCATGATTCAGGCGGACTGCATTCACTGGCTTGAATCGGTAACCCAACCACCCACATCACCGATCCCTGCAGCGTGAACACCGTCAATAGGCTCACCCGCCAAAAACGATCTCCATGATGATCACGCATGGCCCGATAGCGAAAATCTTCCGGCCGTCCGTGATTTCTCGAGGCCAAATACAAGCTGAGTCGTAGTCCCCAGATCGTGGTCAAAACGGGGAGTAGCAGCGAACGATTGTCCGGTGGCGAATTGATCCATGTGGTCCATGCGATCAGGATAAAGCCGAGTCCCCAGACAATATCCACAATGCTGACATTGCGAACAGCGATGCTGAGCAACCACGTCAGCAGCATCAACGCCGCAACCACCACCGCATTCCACATTAGGATGTTGCTCATGGTTGTCGTTTCTGAAACAGATAATGCGAAACCCACCATTCACTGCCGTTGCGATAGCCGAACAACTCGGCACACGCCATAAAAAAAATCCGCCAGCGATTCCACCAGACTTCCGCCTGGTCGGCACCATACGTTTTGACGAACAGCGGCTTCAATTGCAGTTTGTTCGCGTCCTGTCTTTTTAGCCACTCGTTGCACGTGCGTTCGTAGTGGCGGCCGTCCCACCGCCAGACATCGGCCAGAGTCAGATGCTGCTGATAGCGGGCCAGCAGATTTTCACTGGGCATCATGCCACCGCTGAAGAAGTACCGCGCCATCCAATCCTGTTCGCTGGTGGCTTCGAATGCATACGCATGCAGGCGATGGCAGAAAATGTGGACGAACAGTTTTCCTGTCGGATTCAGCCACGTCGAAACGCGTCGCAATAACTCGGCATGGTTGCGCATGTGTTCGAACATTTCCACAGAAACCACGCGATCGAACGTTTGCTGAGGATCGAATGAGTTCATGTCGGCCGTCATTACGGTCAGATTGCTCAAGCCTTGATCTGCAGCTTTGGCTTCGATGAAAGCGCGTTGTGAAGCGGAGTTTGAGACTGCCAGAATGGAGCTCTGCGGATACTGTTCAGCCATCCACAGCGACAGCGATCCCCAGCCGCAGCCCAGTTCTAAAATCTGTTGCCCGTCGCTGAGTTCAGCGCGTTGGCAGGTGGTCGCCAGCGCGGCGGCTTCTGCTTGATCCAGTGTCTTCGTTTCCGGCAGCCATTCGCAGCAACTGTATTTCAGATGTGCGCCCAAGGCAGCTTCGAAAAAGGCGGCTGGGACTTCATAGTGCTGTTCGTTGGCCAATTCCGGTACCACGGCAATCGGGCTGACGCGGCACTGCGCTAGGAAGTCTCGAAAGGCTTGCTGCTGTTGTTCAACGCCGCCCGATTCGATGGACTGCAAGCGTTGCTTCAACAGCTTGCGGATTCCTGCCCGACAAACGGAATCTGGCAGAGTCCCGTTTTCTGCCGCCAGCATTAACGTTCCGAAAATTTTTGAGAGCATGGTGTGGGTCGCGAAAACGGGTCAGGGGACGGTCGGCGAATTCAGAGTGTTTCTTGATCTGACAGGCGCTAACGTCCCCACACGGCGTGAACCACACCCACGGATCGTTCTTCGAAGGCGGCTTCGCAGTAGGCCAGATAGTAGTCCCACATCCGAATGAACCGTTCTGGATAGCCCAGTTCCCGGACAGCATCCAACTGCAGATGGAACCGCCGCCGCCATTCTCTGAGCGTTCGGGCATATCCATCCGCGAAGTCATCCATGGACAACATCCGTAGGTTCGAAGTTTTCGCCACAGAACTGTGCATGGCCGACACAGTTGGCAAGCTGCCACCTGGGAAAATGTACTTCTGGATGAAGTCGACGGACTTCAGATATTGAGCATAACGTTGTTCTGGCATCACGATGGCCTGCAGCAGCATGCGACCGCCGGGCTGCAGCAGTTCGGCACATTTTTCGAAGTAGGTGTCGTGAAACTGAGGCCCGACAGCTTCGATCATTTCCAACGACACCAGCTTGTCGAATTTTCCAATCAGTTCTCGGTAGTCGCGCAGGAGCACAGTGATTTGATCGCTGAGCCCTGCGTCCGCGATTCGCTGCACTGCAAAGTCGTATTGGTTTAGCGAAATTGTGGTGGTGGTGACCTTGCAGCCGAAATTTTTGGCAGCATAAATTGCCAGCCCGCCCCATCCCGTGCCGATTTCCATGAGGTGATCCGTAGGTTGCAGGTCGAGATCTCGGCAAACTTTGTTCAACCTTGCGAGCTGTGCGTCTTCGAGCGTCGTGTCTGGCGTTTCGAAAACCCCGGCTGAGTACATCATCGTAGGATCTAAAAACAGCTGAAAGAAATCGTTGCCCAAGTCGTAGTGGGCCTGAATATTACGTTTGCTGCCGGTGGGCGTGTTGCGGGCCAGCCAATGACCAGCTCGCAGAAACGGTCTGGACAGGCGGCTGAGCGGACTGTCTGATGGTCCATCGATGTTTCGACAGAAGATCCGAAACAGGCTGGTCAGGTCGTCACAGTCCCAGTCGCCGTCGAGGTAGGAATCTGCCGCCCCAACGTCTCCGTTCATGGCTAGGCTGCGGTAGAAGTTTGCATTCCGAACAATGACGTTCGCGTTCAGCTCATCGGTTTCGTTTGTACCCAACACGCAACGACCGCATTCGTCATCGAGGTACAATTGCCCGTGCTGCAAAGATGCGAGTCGGCCGGTGACGAGATTTTGCAGCAGGCGTGTCAGCCAACTGCGGCGCTGTCCACATTCGCTGGCTTGGCCTTTGTTGACGGCACAATGGGAGTCAACGGATTCGTTTTGGTCTGCGGTCACGATTGCTGAACTCATTTCTGTATTCCTGAAGTGATATCTGTGGGGGCGGCCCCATCTGCGTGAACGTCTGCGCTTGCCGTCGCAAGCTTTGCGGGGTGCGAGTAGAATGTGACGCGTTTCCACCACAACCTGAGCGCTTGCCAGTAAATGCTGCCTGCGACCTGCGCTGTCATCAGTGGATAACGCAGCAGCACGCGTGCGAGGCTGAATCCGGTGATTTCACGGCGACGCAGTGCCAGCGTGGCATCGAATGCTGTGTTTGATTGAAGTTGGTTTTCGACATGAATCCCCAGCTGCTGCGCGGGCGGGCTAATCTTCCATAGATAATTCATGTTCATCGGCATGAACGGCGAAACATGGAATGCCTTGGCATGTTTCGCCGTGACAACCTTGTTCGATTCGCCGGTGGTTGAGCAGCGAGCATCAATCACATAGCAATGACGTTCGCCCCAAGGAGTGTTGGTGACTTCGGCAACAATGGCTGTCAGGTTTTCCCCGTCCACGTCATAGCAAAAGTAGAAGCTGACTGGATTCAGAACGTAGCCGAAGTAGCTGAGGCTGGTCAGTAGCCGGATTGGCCCGCTGGGGCGAAACTTTAGCCGCTGTTCGACAAGTTCGCGCACCGATTTGTGCAGCGGTCGCGCGATGTCTCCCAGATGGTGTTCGCGTCGAAAGCGCGCAATCGCCATTCGGCGGGTGGACCATAGCCAACGGCCTTTGAAGACGGTTTCCAGCTCGTCCAGATCGAGATACATCAGGAACAACTTGTTGCGAAAGCGGTGTTCTGTTTCCACGAATCGACGATGCTGGACGGTGCCTTCGTAGATGCAGCTATACATGAACGTGCTCTCCGTCAGAGCCGCCGCTATTTGTGTCCGACACTCGAAACGCGTTTGCGACAGCCAGTCCGCTGTTCACACCGTCTTCGTGGAAACCATTTCCCCAGTAAGCGCCGCAGAAGGACGTGCGATTCTGCCGAATCATTTCGCCGTGCCGTTGCTGAGCGGCAGATCGTTCGACGGTAAACACCGGATGGCTGTAATGAAACGTCCCGAGCACTTTGCGGGGGTCCACCGATTGTTCTTCGTTCAACGTAACACAAAACGTATGGTCTGACGTGATGTGTTGCAGGATGTTCATGTTGTAAGTCAGCGTTGATTTTGGTGCTGGGCCCGCGGGAACGTGGTAGTTCCAGCTCGCCCACGCCGACTTCCGCTGCGGCAGCACGGATTCGTCGGTATGCAACACGGCAACATTCGGTTCGTATCGGATGGCTCCCAGAATTTCCTGTTCCGCTGGCGTTGCGTCGTCCGCAAGAATTTTCAGTGCTTGGTCGCTGTGACAGGCGAACACGACTTCGTCGAATGCTTCGACGTTGTTACTTGTGACAACGTCCACGCCGTGTCCGGATCGCTTCACGTTCTGAACGGGCGTGTTGAGCTTGATTTGATCGCGAAACGTTTGAGTCAGGGCTTTCACGTATTCGATCGAGCCACCCTTGATCACTCGCCAAGTTGGCCGGTCCTTTAGACTCAGCAATCCGTGATTCTTATAGAACTCGACGATGAATCGGATCGGGAATAATCCGAAAGTTGTTGTCGGGCACGACCAGATTGCAGCTCCCATCGGCAACAGGTAGTGGTTTGCGAACTGTTGTGAATAGCCGTATTTTGCAAGGTAGTCGTTGACCGTCATCAGATCGTTGTCGTCATCTAGGATTTCCGTCGACTCGCGGTTGAATCTCAGGATATCGCTGATCATCCGATAAAAGGATGGGCGCAGCAAATTTCGCCGCTGGCAGAACAGGCCGCTTAGCGAACTGCCGTTGTACTCCAGATTTTTTGCATCTGCTCGAACGCTGAAGCTCATGATGGTCGGGCTAGATTCGACCTGCAATTCGTCCAGTAATTGCAGGAAATTGGGGTAAGTCCGGTCGTTGAAGACGATGAAGCCCGTGTCGACCGAATAGCTGCTGCGATCCAGTTGGACGTCCACCGTATTTGTGTGTCCACCAATGTAATCATTGGCTTCGAAGACCGTCACGGAATGCTGTTGGCAGAGTTTGTACGCAGCGACAAGCCCTGAAATTCCTGATCCGATGATGGCAATTCGCATGAATTTCACTCAAAAGCGTGGGTAACCGTGCGAACGTTTTAGGGGCGGACAAGGATTTGACCACACTGATTTGCGTGGCATTTTCATTCGGTCGCCTGCACTCATGTCCGCCGCTCACGCGCACCGAATGATCGCAACCCCGTCGTTCAAGTGGTTCGCGATTCTGAGCCCGTATCAACGCGTGGGGCAGGGAACGTTGTTTTGAGTTCTGCCGAATTGGATTTCGCCGGAAATCGTAGAACGGGCACTCCCGTCGCGCGCCGAGGGCCAAGAGTGCCTCGTCGTACCCTAACATTCTACTCCGGAATGACGGCCGAGATTTCCCGCCCCATCATCAGGCGTCATGAAGTTCCAGAATGGCCTCAATTTCGACCGGGATGTTTCCCGGTAGAGATCCCATGCCGACGGCACTTCGAGCCGCTCGTCCGGCTTCGCCCCAGATTTCCACCATTAAATCGCTGAATCCATTGATGACTGTGGGGTGGTTATTGAAGTCGGCTGGGCAATTTACCATTCCGAGGGCCTTGATCACGCGTTTGACGCGGTCCAAGCTGCCAAGTTGTGCTTTGACTGTAGCCAGCATCGTGAGCCCGACCACGCGAGCCGCTGCGACACCTTCTTCTTCCGTGAGTTCGACGCCTACTTTTCCTGTCAGCCAACGCCCGTCAGGTCCAATTGGCCCCTGACCAGATACGTAAGCCATGTTCCCCACCACCACAACCGGGCTGTAGGTGCCGGCGGCGGCTGGGGCGTCTGGAAGAATCAGTCCGAGTTCTTGGATGCGTTTTTCGATGCTCATTGTTAGCGTTTTTCGGAGTGTTTTTCAGTGAAATGGAGAAGTTGGCTTTTTTCTGATCCGGAGTGCCGACTTGGTCGTTTGCGATTCACCGGCTCAACAACTGCGATCGTACAATTTCTGTGCGGCTGTGCAATCCACAAAACTGCAGGTCGTTCGTTGTTGGGTAAGTTGCGGAATGGGTTCGAGAACCCGTACAATCAAGCGTCGTCTGCTCGCGAAACCTTTCCTTCAGGACCTTGTCCATGACTGTCGTTGACTCAACCTTAATTCTGGGTGCTAGTTTTTCTCAGATCCTGCTAATTTGCTTCGTGTTTTTGATTGGTTTTTTGGTTCTGGCCTTCGTGGGAATGTTCGCCTCCGTGGCGTCACTTTGGTTCCGGGCATTCATGTCGGGAGCCAGTGTTGGTCCGTTACAGATGGTGGTGATGAAGCTGAAAAAAGTGAACCCGCAGGTCATCGTTGATTCGCGAATCATGGCCGTTCAGTCAGGCATTACAAACGTCAGCACAAACGCGATGGAGTCTCACTATCTGGCAGGCGGCAATGTGCCGGTTGTGGTGCGGTCTCTGATTGCCGCTCATCGAGCGAAGATTGATCTGGACTGGAACACGGCTGCGGCGATCGATTTGGCCGGACGAAATGTCATGGAAGCCGTGCAGACTAGCGTCAAGACAAAGGTCATCGACTGTCCGGATGTCACCCGTCACGGTCGAACGACATTGGACGGCGTCGCTCGCGACGGAATTCAACTCAAAGCGCGCGCACGTGTGACTGTGCGGACCAACCTCAGCCAGCTGATTGGTGGAGCGACCGAAGAGACGATCATCGCCCGAGTTGGTGAAGGGATCGTGTCGGCCATTGGATCGTGCGAAACCCACAAAGAGGTTCTGGCGAATCCGATGTTGATCGCCAAAGCCGTGCTGGACAAGGGACTCGATTCGCAAACCGCGTACGAAATTGTGTCGATCGACATCGCGGACATCGACGTCGGAGACAACGTGGGGGCTAGACTGCAGGCTGATCAAGCGGAAGCTGACGTGCGAATTGCTCGCGCCAAAGCCGAAGAACGACGAGCTCAAGCGGTTGCTCGTGAGCAGGAAATGAAAGCGTTGACTCAGGAGCATCAGGCGGAAGTTGTGCTGGCGGAATCGGAAATTCCCAAGGCAATGGCAGAAGCCTACCGCGGCGGTAGTTTGCGAGCCGCTGCACGTTAGCCTGACGCTTGGTTACCTAGCGGATTCGGGCAAAGTTTGACGGTTGTTAATCGACTTGAGCAAATTTCTGTCGGCCGCTATTGCCGCCCAAACTGTTGCGATAGTGCCGCAGTTGCTGTTTCCTGAGTTTCCTCGACCCTGAAATACTTGAGCCTGCGGGTTTCTCGGCGTACACTTGCGATCGATAGATTGAGCATGAATTCGGAAACAGGACGTGACCGCCTTGATGAGTTTTCAACACCCCAATGTCCGGGAATGATCACGCCATGAATGATGTCCTTCAGGTTGAATTGACCACTCACGAACGAGACGTATTGTTGCGAGGGCTGCGTTACGTCCGTCGGTCTGTAATGCTCGAAACCCGTGATCCGACTCGAGAAGACGAACTCCGTCGCTCCGGTCTGATCGACGAAATTCTAATGTTGTCCCAAAGATTAGAAGCCACTGATCCTTTGGCAACAGCAGAAGTCTAGGTCCAAAGCACAGCCCCCAACTGATAACATTCCAACGCACTTCGTCACTTCGCGAAGTGCGTTTTCGTTTTTAAGCTAGTCTTAATCTGAGCTCCGTTATGCGTTACGACCACGTGTGTGTCGAAGCCGTCGTCCACAACCCGCCGACTCAGGTTGTGACCTCTGATGCGATTGAACAGCAGTTGGCTGCTGTGTACGAACGACTCCGATTGCCATTTGGGCGACTGGAACTCATGACCGGCATTCAGGAACGCCGTTTCTATGACCCCGGCACGCTGCCCGGACAAATCAGCGTTCAAACGGCCAAGGCCGCGATCGCTCAATCCGCAATCGACACTCAGCACTTCGGCGCGCTGATTCATGGTTCTGTGTGCCGCGACAGAATGGAACCAGCCACCGCAGCTGGGGTCCACGCTGGTGTTGGGCTGCCCGACTGCGCCCTAGTGATGGATGTCAGCAACGCCTGTCTCGGCCTATTAAACGGGATGCTGATCGTGGCGGACATGATCGAACTGGGCCGAATTCAAGCCGGCGTCATCGTCGGGACAGAAACCGGTCGAGGCTTGGTGGAAGGGACAATCGACAGCCTGCTGAACGACAAAGCTCTGACTCGCAAATCGATCAAGTCGGCCTTTGCGTCGTTAACAATCGGTTCTGGCAGTGCGGCGATAGTGATGTGCCACGACAGTCTGAGCCAAAAAAAACAGCGATTGCTGGGCGGTGCTTTTTTGTCGGATACTGCCAAACACGATCTGTGTGCGGGAGGAGTCGCCGCGGGAACTCACGGCGACAGCCGGCCTCGCATGGAAACCGATTCCGAAGCGTTGCTGCACGCTGGCATAGAACTCGCGGAACGAACGTGGGAATTGGCGAAAAGCGAACTCCGCTGGAGCAACGCCGACGTCGATCGGGTGTTCACGCACCAAGTTGGAAAACAACATCGCTCACTGCTGCTGGAACGATTGAATCTTGATCCTCACTTGGACTTCCCCACGGTCGAGCATTTCGGAAACACGGGAGCCGTCGCTCTGCCGATGGCCATGTCCATGGGGCTGCAGCAGTCGCCTCCGCCGCCCGGGACCAAGCTGGCTCTGCTGGGGATCGGCAGTGGGCTGAATTCCGTGATGCTCGGTATTGAATGCTGACGGTCGACTTTCAACTTCTGGAATGCAGCTGTTGCTTATTCCGGTCGGGCGACTTGTTCGCTAATATTCGCGGTTTTACGCTTTATCGCTTCTACACTCGGTCGTCCGGAATTGGCTTCCGGTGACCCCGGCAACAACAGCCGCTGGTGGCTGGCGACAAAGCTGATTTGCACATCGTTGTGAGCAGGACTCGCAAAACGGGATTTCATGTGATGGAAGCTGGTATCGTCGGATTGCCCAACGTTGGCAAAAGCACATTGTTTAACGCCCTCACGTCTTCCACGGCGGCTCAGAGTGCCAACTACCCGTTCTGCACAATTGAACCGAACGAAGGGATCGTCAGTGTTCCTGACAGCCGCCTCGATACCATTACGCGCTACATTCCGCCGCAGAAAGTGATTCCTGCGATGCTGAAATTGGTGGATATCGCCGGCATCGTGGAAGGTGCCAGCAAGGGCGAAGGGTTGGGGAATAAATTCCTGAGTCACATCCGCGAGGTCGACGCAATTCTGCAGGTCGTGCGCTGTTTCGAAGACGATGACATTACGCACGTGTCGGGTGACGTGAGTCCGCTATCGGACATCGAAATTATCGAAACAGAACTGCTGCTAGCGGATATGGAAACGTTAGCGACGTCGCTGCCAAAATCGGAACGTGCGGCGCGAGGCGGAGACAAGGACGCGAAACTGCGAGTCGAAGTGACAAAGAAGTGCCAAGCGTGCGTTGACGCAGGACAGTTGCTGCGAACCTTGGAATTCACCAAAGATGAAGCGAAGGTCGTCCGTGGTCTAGGTTTGATGACGGCGAAACCGATTCTGTACATTGCCAACGTGGATGAGAATAATATCGCCGGAGAAGGTCCGCTGGTTCAGCAAGTCCGCGAACACGCCGCCAAAGTGAATGCGGAAGTTGTGCCCGTGTGTGCCAAGTTTGAAGCCGAACTCGGCGAACTGGATGACGCCGATCGGGCGGAAATGCTGGAGTCTGTCGGGCTCACAGAACCCGCGCTCGGCACTGTCGCCCGCGGAGCGTACCGCACACTTGGTCTGCAAAGTTACTTCACCGCCGGAGAAAAAGAAGTCCGTGCTTGGACCATTCCCGTGGGCGCGACGGCTCCACAAGCGGCCGGTGTGATTCATACCGACTTCGAAAAAGGCTTTATCCGGTGTGAGGTGTACACGCTGAGCGCCTTGGAAGAATTCAAAACCGAAAAAGACATTCGAGCGGCCGGAAAGTTGCGAGTCGAAGGCAAAGAGTACGTCATGAAGGACGGCGACATTTGCCACTTCCTGTTCAATTAGGTCGCCTTCGGGAAGCGTGCGAATGAGCGAGAAACCGCTGGGCGAAACGCTGTAAGCACGCGTTAAGAAATGACCTGACATAACGGCTATACCGCCTGCGGGGACTCATGAGGCGTCCATTGTTTCACCCGTGTTCGCAGACTAGGCCGGAAAACCTAGTCTGCGACTACGGCTTAAACATCAAGAATGTCTCAGCTTGCCCCGTGTGCAGGATAGTGATGCAATGTTTAAGGGCGAAGGCTGTTGCATTCGCGGTTACTTTTCCTGTTTACTAAACATGCTGCTTAAACGTTCCAGCACGTAGTAAAACACGGGTGTCAGAAAAATGCCGAAGACGGTGACTCCCAGCATGCCCGAAAATACGGCGATGCCCAGAGTCCGACGCATTTCGGCTCCGGCACCAGCCGCAAGCACCAGCGGTACCACGCCGAGAATGAAGGCCAGAGATGTCATTAGGATTGGCCGCAATCTTTGCCGACAGGCGTCGACCGTTGCGTCAAACGCCGACACGCCGCTGTCGCGTTTTTCCTTGGCGAATTCAACAATCAAAATTGCGTTTTACTGGCCAGGCCAACAAGCACAACCAATCCAATTTGCACAAAGATGTTCAGATCCAAGCTGGCCGCCGCAACGCCAACGACCGCACACAGCAAACACATCAGAACCACAAGAATCACAGCAAACGGAAGTCTCAGGCTTTCGTACTGAGCCGCCAGTAACAGGTACACCAGCAACACCGCCAGCGCGAAGACCACCATGGCTGTATTGCCAGCTTTGATCTGCAGAAACGTGAGTTCCGTCCACAGAGTTGGAAAACTGGGCGGAAGCTGTTTTTCAGCCAGCGTGTTGACGGTCGAAATCATATCGCCAGAACTCACGCCGGGCAGTGTGCTGCCGTTGACCGATGCGGCGGTGACTCCGTTGTACCGCGTAATCAAGCCGGGAGCACCGATGGCTCGCACGTCGGCGATGGTCGACAACGGAACCATTTCACCGGCAGCATTGCGAACCTTAAACCGACTGATGTCGTCGGGGCTTAATCGAAACGATGGGTCGGCCTGCAGATTCACCTGCCACGTGCGACCGAATTGATTGAAATCGTCGGTGTAGTATCCGCCCAGAAATACCTGCAACGTCAGAAAGACGTCGTTCAGTGGCACGCCCATGGACTTGCACTTTTCGCGATCGATTTCCACAAACATTTGAGGTGTGTTGGCACGAAAGGTGTTGAACAGGCCGACAAGTCCGGGTTCCTGATTTCCAGCGGCCGCAAACGCATCCGCGGTTTCCTGAAGGTTGCCGGGGTCGCCGCCCGATCGATCCTGAATCATCAGCTTGAAACCGCCGGCATTGCCCAAGCCATCCACCGCTGGCGGACCAAACACGGCGACCGCAGCGTCCTGAATGGACTTAAATGTGGCCGCTTGTAATTTTTGTTGAATCACGTCTGAAGACAATTCTGCGCCGTGACGTTCTTCGAATTCATCCAACACAACGAACATCGAACCGAAGTTCGAACCCGTTGCATTCTGCACGATTGACTGGCCGGGAATCGAAATCACATGGCCAACACCTTCGATGCCGGGGAATCGAGTCGCATCGTTTTTGTCACCGCGAGCAATCCGGTCAATTTGCTGCATCACCGCATTGGTTCGTTCAAGCGACGCTGCGTCGGGCAATTGAACGTTGACCAGCAGATAACCCTTGTCCTGCGACGGGATAAATCCTGCCGGAACGTGCGTAAATCCATAATACGTGCCGTACAGCAATCCGCCGTAAACACACAACACGATCAGCGACAACCGCAGCATCCAGCCGACCAGCTTTGCATAGCGTGCAGAAGTGAAATCGAACGCCTTGTTGAACAGTCGAAAAAACCAACCCAAGCAAGCATTCAGGATTCGTGACAGAACATCCTTTTGGTCGGCTTTCGGACGCAGCAGCAATGCCGCCAGTGCAGGGCTAAGTGTCAGCGAATTGACGGCGGAGAAAAACGTGGACACCGCGATCGTGACCGCAAACTGGCGAAAAAACTGTCCAGTAATTCCACTGATGAATGCACATGGCACAAACACGGCCATCAGCACCAGCGAAATCGCCATGATGGGCACAGACACTTCATCCATCGCTTTGCGTGCCGCGTCACGTGGCGACAGGCCTTGTTCAGATGATGTTCAACCGCTTCGACAACCACAATCGCGTCGTCGACCACAATGCCGATCGCAAGCACAAGCCCCAACAGAGAAAGATTGTTCAGGCTAAAACCAAAGCCGGCCATCAATGAAAAGGTACCGATAATGGCCACGGGAACGGCAATCAGCGGAATCAGGGTGGCTCGCCAAGACTGCAGAAACACCAACACCACAATCCCCACCAGAATGATCGCGTCACGCAACGCGTTGAAGACTTCGTGAATCATTCCTGAATAAAGGGCGTTGTGTCATAAACAATCGCGTAGTCCACGCCATCCGGAAATGTCAGTTTGAGTTCCTCCATGCGGGCGCGAATCGCTTCTGCGGTTAACAGCGCGTTTGAGCCGGGTTGCTGATACATCGCTAGGCCGACCGATGGATTGCCATCCAGATAGCAAAGTGTGTCCTGGTTTTTGGCACCCAATTCGATGCCGCCCAGTTGGCGTCCGGACGTGTCGATTCTTTGCTGGCTGACCAGATCTCGCAGCCGCACAATTTCACCCGCGGCCCCCGTGCGCACAATGATGCCACCGAATTGCTGAACATCCTGCAGACGCCCCAAAGTGCTAAGCGTGTATTGAAAGGCTTGGCCTGTCGGCACGGGCGGGCGACCTAAAGCTCCGGCAGCAACCTGCACGTTCTGTTCGCGCAGTGAGGCAACAACGTCCGCCGCAGTCAGATTGCGGCTGGCGATCTTTTCCGGATCCAGCCACACTCGCATGCTGTAATCCTGCTGACCAAACAGGCTGATGTCGCCAACGCCGGAAATCTGAGCGAGTTCATCGCGCAAATTGATGGTTGCATAGTTGCTAAGCTTCAGCTGATCGTATGAAGCATCGGGTGAGAATAAATTGACCACCAGCAGGATACTGGGGGATCTTTTTTTGACACTGACGCCGTTTGTTTTACAACATCCGGCAGCGTTGGCAGCGTTGGCAGCGTTGGCAGTGCTAGGTTGACTCGGTTTTGCACCAATACCTGAGCCATATCCAGATCGATGCCTAGGTCAAACGTGACCGTCAGAGTATACACGCCGTCGTTACTGCACTGCGAAGACATGTACAACATGTTTTCGACGCCCGTAATCTGCTGTTCAATCGGCGACGCGACGGTGTCGGCGAGCACGCTGGCGTTGGCTCCGGGATAGGCGCACGACACCTGCACTGTTGGCGGAGCAATATCCGGGTACTGCGCAACAGACAATGTGGTGACCGCGACGCTGCCAGCGATGACGATGACAACAGACAGCACTGCTGCAAAGATTGGCCGATCAATAAAGAATTTTGATAACCCTGACACTCACGCCCTCTATTCTTTTGACTGCCGTTTATGACAGTTGGCTGACGATCTTTTGAAGAATGAAAACTCACCTGCGGCCAGCGGCCGGCATCCACTCGATTCGCGAATGGCGTTAGTTCGTTTGTGGAGCCACTTCGGCCCCCGAACGAACTCGCTGAATTCCTCGCACGATGACGTTTTCGTCGGCTTTCAGGCTTCGATGATCTTCTTCACCGGCGGCCTGCACGTGCAGAATTTCACGCAATTCCCCGTCCTGCAGTCCGACCTCAGCGTTCAGCCGAACGGCTTTGTTTTCTGAGTTCACGACAAACAGAAATCGGCTTCCCTGTTCAGACCCGAGTGCCGATTCCGGCACCATTAAAGCGGTTCTCGGCTTTCCGATGGGAATCCTGAGACGCACGAACATTCCCGGCACCAGCACACGACTGCCGGTGTCAGGTTTCGGATTGGGAAACTGGGCCTTCATTTGCATGGTGCCCGTGCCGGAATTAATTTCGTTGTCAACAAAACGCACGGTTCCCTTGATGGGAAATTCATCCTGATGAATGGGCAGAGCAAGTTCGACCGGGATCGAATTTTCTTCTGGAGTCGCCAGTTCTCCTTCGCGAATCGCCTGCTGCAGACTCTGCAGCGTGTTTTCGTCCATCTCAAAGGCCACGTAGATCGGGTCGACGGAAACAACGGTGGCCAGCAATGTTGCCCCCGAAACACCGCCGGAAACCAGATTGCCTTCGTCAACCAAACGGTCACCGATGCGTCCGGCCACCGGAGCATTCAGGCGACAGTAATCTAAATTCAGCTTTGCTGCCGCGACTTCCGCTTTTGCCAGATCGATTGCGGCCAGTGCTTCCGCAGCTTCTCCGGCGGCGTTCTCCAGATCTTGTTCTGAAGCCGCGTCCTTGGATCGCAGTTCTTCCAATCGTTTGAGAACTGCATCAAGCCGTTTGAAGCGTGCATCGGCCTGTGCCACACTGGCTTCCGCCCGCGCCAGATCTGTCTGAAACGGTTTCGAATCGAGTTCAAACAGCACGGCGTCCTGTTCGACTTCCTGACCCGGCTTAAAGTGAATTTTCTCAAGATGCCCGCTGACTCAAGCCCGCAGTTCAACACGTTCGATCGCTTCAATCCGTCCAGTAAAGGATTCGTATTGAACCAACTCACGCGAAACAGCTTGCGCAACGGTCACTTCCGGAGCCGGAGATGCGGGCGCGACAACTTCAGTGGGCGAACAGCCTTGGCAAAAGAGAACCGCAGTCCCAATCAACAAAAAGCTGTCAAGCCGATAACTACCTTGCGTGTCTGCGGAAAGATGTGTGCCGAGTCTCATGCGTTCCTGCCTCGTTCGACTGTCCCAAAATGGTTGATCGCCCAGGTGATAATGACGGCGCACGCAAATAACCACAGCGACAACTCGCCAGAGCAAAAGAACAGCGCCAAAAACGAAACGAACGGTATTGCAGGTCGGGAACGCCATGCGCTGTGTGCGGTAAACACACACTCGGAAAATACATCAAGGGGCAGCATATGTATCGCAAAGCATCGAGTGTGCCCCTCGTTCCCAAGCTCCTGCTTGGGAACGCCTATTCGCAAAGCTCTGCTTTGCACGCGCTGGCTGTCGCAGCGGTGTGAGTTGTGTCTGGGACGTGTCTGGGCTGCGGCGTAGCGGGGTGTCTCGAAGCTGGAGCTTCTGTTGTTAATAGGCGTTACCAAACTGGAGTTTGGGAGCGAGGTGGGCAACCAGTGGTTGATGTTGTGGTGGAACGGTGGAAATTACATGGCCGTGTGGGAAAATGCCACTTAGATAAAAACGAAAATGCTACGCAAAAGCTGGCACTGTTTTCAAAAATCGGGCTCGTGAACAAAACTGATCAGAGTGACCGCTGAGAGGCCGATTCGTCATCGAAAAAGTTCAACAGCCGCTGCCCACGATTCCCACCGCTAGGTCCATGACGTTCGTGTGTGTGGGGCCGGTCATCAGCAGGCCGTCTAACTGTTGGAAAAACGGATAGGAGTTGTTGTGTTGCAGAAAGTCGTGGGGGTTGAGTCGCTGGCTGACCATTTTGGTCACCAGATTCGCATCGGCAACGGCTCCGGCGGCATCGGTTGGGCCGTCTTCGCCATCGGTCCCACCGGACAAAAGGACGATGTTGTTCCAAGCTGCTGGGTCTGTAGCAGCATGGATCGCCGCCAAAACAACTTCCTGATTTCTGCCTCCTTTGCCCGGATCACTTTCAGCAAGCTGAACGGTGGTTTCGCCTCCGGCTACGACACACCACTTGTCCGTGCCGGTGGAGGTGGAATGGTCGCGGTATTCTGACAGACAACGGAATAACTGCTCACCATGCAGACGCGCTTCGCCCTGATTGGCCGGGCCTTGATTCACGACATGATAGCCTCGTGCCTCCGCTTCAATAGTCGCGGCCGCGAGCGCCACGTTGTTGGAACCGATGACGAAATTATGAACGGGGCAGGGCGGTACATCGACTGGCAGACGTTCCGTTCGAAGCCATTCATAGACCGACCTTGGCACCAAGGTTTCGTCGGGATCATACTTATTCAGCACCTGAAGCGCATCAAGTGGCGTGTGGTTTGTGGCGACGGTGGGCCCGGATGCGATGATATCTAGTGGATCGCCGATCACATCCGAAATCACAAGTGCGATGACTCGCCCAGCCTGCACGTGAGTCAACAGCCCACCGCCTTTGATGAGTGATAGCTGGCTGCGCACGATGTTGAGTTCATGAATCGGTGCGCCATTCGCCGCCAGCCGGCGGGCTGTGGTCAGTTTTTCTGCGAGACTAATCTGTGGAACAGGTGCCGGCAATAATGCGCTGCCACCGCCGGAAATGAGCACGATGCACAGATCATTGTGTTCGAGTGCAGCGACGCGTTTCAGAATTTCTTGGGTGCCTGCGACGCCGGCCGCCGTGGGTTCGTTGATTCCGGCGGGGCGCGCGGGATGCAGATGAATTCTGTCCAGTGGCTGGACGCAGTCTTGCGGCACATTCACCCACCCGGAGACCGGGATATCAGGGGACAGATTGCGGAGTGCATGCAGCAGTCCGCGCGACATGCCGGCTCCAGCTTTGCCCGCGCCGACGACTTCGATCCGTCCTAGCTGCTCCAGCGGAATCTGCTGGTCACAGATCTGTAAGGCGGTCTGTGTGCAGACAATGCTGTTGATCACCAAACGTTCAGAATCGACGGCATCGACACCCGCCTTCCAGATCGCGACTGCGTCTGCGTGTAAGCTCACGGTTCACTCCCATCAATTCACAATGTTCACAGCGCACAAAAAAACTCTCGCCACGTTGTGCGAGAGTATTGTTGTTCTTGGGGACCAAGCTGCAAGGCCTGTTAGGCACTTGGTCTCATCTGCGAATAGATCGTCAGAACTTCATACAGATCCGCCGAAATTCGAACCTGTTCGTCACCCAGATCTTTCAGCCACGCTCGATCCCAGATCACGGCATCCTTCAGGATCTCAGTGAACTCCTGCAGTTCCATCGAAACTTCTGGTTGCTTCAGCTTTTCGTCCAGTCCATCAGATTCGATGAACAGTCGTAAACGTTGTCGCATCAGTTTTCCCTTCCCAATGCTGTGTATTTCGTGCCGTTGTCGATTCTGCTGAGTGTGAATCGGACCGGCGATCCCTATTTGCTTCTCCGTGAATACATCTATCGGGCGTTCGCCCCCAGTTGCTTCATTGAATTTCTGATTGAGTAAACTGGGGGTTTTTTCCGGGTGAGGGGGAGTTTGCGGACGACGGACTTCACAATAGAGAACTTCGGTGGAGTCTGCGTATTCCGGAACCTGTCATCGTTAGACAGCAGGATCGGTTATTGAGGAAATGGTCAATTCGCGCGATTGGACTGCCGATGCTGCAGAAGTGTGGAATCGGCAGCGCAACTTCCATTGCTCACATTGCGCCCAATGCACTCATTGCGCATTTTCGGCCGAAACGGACAGTGTCCCTATTGAGAGGCGTCACAAGGATGTGTGCCATCAAATCATGTTCTCGACTATGTATTGCTGTTGCAGCGTTAATTACTTCCTCAGCCTGCGCTAGTGCTCAGGAAGCAAGCTATACCATTGCTGGTGACGTTCCGTCGCCGGGAACCTATTCGCACCCCGCCGGTGAGCCCATGGATTTGGCTCAACTGTTGGAGCAGGGCGGTGTGAGCGGGCAGCAGGGAATCGCCGCGATTTTACGGCGGCCAACTTTGGAAACCGTGTCGACCAATTCGATTCGACCAGACGCACGGCCGAATCGAACGCCCGTCGCGGCAGGCGATGTGGTGGTCTTTCGCCGATACGAACCGCATGGCGTTTTCACACCTCACGCTGTGCTGATTTGCGGTGGCGAACCGCGAATCGTGCCTCTGGGCGGCGGCAGTGCTTATTTGGCACACGCCATGGCAGCGGTAGGCCTGCAGATTTCGCAGCCAGCAGATGTCATACGCGTGAATTGGGGATCGACGAACCGCCTGTCACTGGGCGGAAACTCAGTGCTGTTGCATGGCGACGTCGTGAACGTCGCAAATGCAGGTCGGATGTCCGGCTTGCGAATTACAGAAACATTCGCTCGACCGAAGGAACCTGTCGTCCAGACCAGCGTGGCTGCCGTCATGTCATCGGACGGCGGATTGAGTCCCGTCCCATCAGCTTCCTCAAGTCTGTTTGTGCCGCCAAAACCACAGTCGGCCACGTTGCACATTCCCCACGCGGACAGCTCATCAGACTTAGTGGTCGGAACGGCATCGGAAACCAGAACGGCCGCCGTGGAGTTTGGCGGCGACGCGCAGATGGAACTGCGAGTGCCTGATTCGTCGGACGCTCAGGAAAACACCACCCCGTTTCAAACCGTTTCTTTAGAAAGTCAGTTCTCAGACCCCGAGACGATTCATCTGAGTGACTCCTCTGAGCCATCCACCGCCGATTCATCGAGCAGTGGCATTTTGAACGCGGTTTTTGTCGTTGGTCTCCTGTTCGCGATCGGACTGATCGGCGTGGGCTGGGTGAGGACGCAACAAGAACGTCGGCTGGAAATTGAGACAGCTGACAGTGCGGCAGAATCAACGGCTCAAGTCGCCGAGTTTTCTCGTGCGGCAGACATCCAGTTGGCGGAAGCCGACACAACGCCAACCAGCCAAACGGTCAGTGACGATTGCCCCGTGTTGTCAGCCGGAATCGACGTCGAGACTGTGGAATCGCAATCGGAATCGAGCAGCATCCAACAGTCTGCAGAGGAAGAGATTCAGGCATCGCATTCGGATGTGTTGTCGGCGGCTGATAAATCTGCTGAGATTGCAACGGACGACGGTCCTTGGTTTGACGCCAACTGGTCGTCTGTCGACGCTGAGCGACAAACGCAAACAGAGTCGCAACCGAAGCTGAAAGTAGAATCCAAGCCGGAAACCATCGCGACAGCGGTTGTGAAGTCGGATGTCTTGGAAGACTTGCTGCAGAATCGTCTGCCGATGGAACTGAAGCAGGCCCAACTGCCGCTGCAAGTGGCATTGTTCGGCAAGCCATCGGGGCCAAAACGGCTCCGCATCGACGCCGCTCACAAAACGATCGCGGCACCTCATATGGCGTCTGCTGCCAAGCGCGCACAGCGAAAAACGCCGGTGGCGGCCGCCGCTGCCAAAAAAACGTCGAACGAAACTCGTCACAACCAACAGCAGCGTTCCAACGCAGAGCCATCAGCGGGTGACGCCAGTCGGTTTGATCGAGCCTTGAATTTTCTTGAGGAGCAGTCTGAGAAATGATTACTGCCATAGATTTTGGGTGTTACGCGATTCGAACCGCTTTTCGCGATCCGGCAACAGCGGCTGCGATCACGTTGTATAGTGAGCGGTCGGAGTACGCGATTCTTCCTGACCAAGAATCACACCGCCAAGCATTGCTGGAACGAGAAATTTCTTACGGTGCTTGTGAAGACAACTTGTTGGTGTTCGGAAATCGCGCGGGGCAGGTTCGCTGGCTGAGTCGTAAGCCGTGCGCACCGTTATTCACCGACGGCGGGGTCCCCACAACCGACGCACCAGCGCGACAGATTTTGCACGTCCTGACAAAGGCGATGCTGCCTCAGAATCGTACGGAAGGCGACTACTGCTGCTTCACAGTGCCGGGTGGTCGCAACAAAACTAGCCATGCCGAGTTTTTGGCTCGACTGATTCAGATGTCGGGATTTGTGCCCGTGCCTGTATCGTCTTGCGAATCAGCGTTGCTGGCATCAGGTGCTGAAACGCATTTCACGGGCGCAACAATCGTGATCGGCGCGGAAAGCACGGAAATCGGCATCAGTCGATTTGGTGTCGAACTGGCGTCACAAACCATCGCTGTGGGCTCCAACTGGATCGACACCGAACTAGCGACACAGTTCAAATTCCAAGTCTGGGACGAAGCCGGAGAGTGCTATCTGGATCTGGAAGCGGTGCGCGAGTGGAAACACGATGATCGCATTCACTTGCGACATGGAACCAGCGAACGAGAACGAACGCTGGCCAGACTGTACGGCGCAGTGCTGGATCAAATCGCGCGCGCAACTCGGCAAATGCTACTGTCTCCGGAGGTCAAGTCGGGGCTCGGCAAACAACGTCTGTCCGTCGTATGTGCGGGTGGCCCGACTCAGATCGCAGGCTTTTCCAGTGCTTTGTCGGAACGACTGGTGGATCATGACATTGCCAGCCAGATCCTGTCTGTGAAAGCAATCGAAGATGCGGGCCACGCGGTCGTGCGTGGACTCCTGATTCATGGTGAACTGGAAGCTCGCCGGCATTCGCGTCAATCGGCAGCCTGATTGCGCGGCCGTGGGACAGACCGCGTGGCTGATCTACATGCGATCCATGAAGCGGATGAATTCGACTTCCAACCGACTGATGTCACCGAACGCCGCCTGAAAATCAGACAGCCGTTGTGTCGGAGAATAGACTTTCATCGGATCCCGCTTTCCGAGTGCCTGCAGGTATCTGACAAACTCTTGGCGACGTGAAGGTTTTTCCATCAGAAAAAACGTAAACGCCCACGACTCGCTGTAAGAATTCAGCGTTGACTGAAAGAAGTAGTCATCCGAAGCGACCAGTCTGGCCAAACTCCCCATCGCTCGGGCGGGTCTGTGTCGATCTTCAAACCAATCGGCACGTTCCTGATTCACTCGATCACTGAGTAACTGCCGACCGTGTTTTTTTCGCATCTGGTCTGGTTCAAGAACGGTCGCCAAGCCTTCCACGACCCAGATCGGCGTTCCACCCAATCGCGAGTGAACTCCCACGTTATAGCTGACCTGATGAGTGGTTTCGTGAATGACAGTATCGGCCGTGTTGCCACTGATGGCGGCGTACGCTGCGATTCCTGAGGACGATCGCAGCGGGCTGTCTGCCTGAGTCGCCGCTAGCAAGCTGGGATCGTCGAACAACGCGACTCGATTTGACACCAGCGAGTAATACCCCATCAATGTTGGTGATGGCGGAACCTTGTCTTGGCGGCAGTACTGGGCGAATTCGCTTTGTGTGCGAAAGATGATGGCCACCAGCGGCACATCCGGAGTCTCAACAGCGAAGCCACGAACGCGATAGAACAACGTCACATCGCGATAGATGGTTTCGAACAGCTGAGCGTATTGTTCGGCGCGGCCCGGAGGAGCACAGACCAGATAGTGCGTGGTGCCTGCGATTTCATAGTCTTGGAATTCGGCACCCAGAGATTCGCGAAATGCACCGGTCGAATCGGCTTCGAATCGGACCGACATTTTGTCGAGCGACTTCAGGTCACTCAGGGCTTTATGGTGCAACCGCCCCTGTCGATCGATAATCGAACACACGGATGTCGTCAAACCGACGATCTTTCCGTCAACGGTATTCAGTTTCTTGTCCGTCAAACGAACAAGACCACCGGCGTGGACCTGACAGCAAACGGGCGCGATGCCGATCAGTAAGACCAGCAGGCGACGCCACAGTAAACGAAGGTGTACTGAGGCTTCTGGTGAATTGTATTTTAATAACGGCATTAGTCTCGGAGCGGGTTGGGCGTGTGATTTCGGCCAGGTCCAGTCCGGGAGCTTCTTGAGGGGGGTATTGATATCCTAGGTCATGTTTTCCTTGAGGCGGTGCCAATTGTTGATTTATCGCATCATGGCCTAAGTTCCACTAAGTTTTTTGGCTGATCTGTGCTTTCGATCGCCGCAGGTCACTCAACAGTCGCGGCAAATAGAACGTTTGAGGGTTCGTCGGTTCGTCTGGTCGAAAACCCTTCAGATCGCGCGAATGTTCGCTGAATTCAGAGGGTGAAAAGGACCAGCCTTCCACTTCAGCCCAGCCAAAGACAACCGTAATTCGGTTGCCATTCTTTTCGCACGCCAGCCAGCGTGTGAATTCGTCCGAAAAATCGAACGGCAGGCAGAAGATCCGTTTACCTTCGTTGGCCAGCAGTGTTTCGATCCAGCCGTTGATCAGTCGCACTAAACCGACGTCGACAGAACATTCGTGGTCTTTATTGCGAGGGTCGATGCCAAGGTAGTACAGGTCGCCGGTACGCACTTCCTCTCCAATTTGCACCCGGAACTGCTCACCGTTGGTAATCTGAAAATCTGCGATGAAATTTGAGGAGACCATGTCTGAAAGGTTCTGTTTCTGGATCGCTGTGTGAATGTGTGGCGACGACGTTTCGTGTAGACTGCCGCTGCCTTCGTCGGCACTCAATTTGTGTGAGAACGTGGAAGACGTAGTTTAGCTACCGATCGCGTTCGACTGAAAGGTGGCGGGAAAGATTTACCACCAAACCCTTTCTTTTGCTGATCTGGCAGCCACTCGTGGCCTGTCCACGTCAAGTTTCCCAGTAACCCGCAAGGAATGAACCTTGATCTCGTTTAACCCGTGGCCGATAAGGCAAGGTCGTGACATCGCTGACCTCGCCTATCGGCCACGGGTTAAACGAATCGCCTGACGACACCAAACTCGGGACATCATGCTGGTTGTTTTGTGTGGAATTAATTCTTGGCGACTTCCGTTGCGGTCAAGATTCGTAAATTCAATGTGGGCAGCCCACAGCCCCTGAAGGACAGGCGTCAAATGTCGAAAGTTCTGTGTACTGCGTTAAGTGCTGAAACCGGACCACACTTCGAGTTACTGAAGGCCGCAGGATTTGAATGTGATGTTGTTTCTCGCAGCGTCGACCTAAGTCTTGAAGCGGCTTACATCGCCGAACTGCAGGGATACTGCGCTGTCTTAGCCGGCTCGGAACCCTTCACGCCCAAAGTGCTGCAAGCCTGTCCAGAACTCCGCGTGATTTCCCGCGCTGGGGTGGGGTTTGATGCGATCGATCTGGCGACCTGCGATCAGCAGCAAATCGTGGTGGCCACCAGTCCTGGAGTCAATCATCATGCGGTGGCCGAACATACCATCGCGCTACTGATGGCTGTTGCTCGCGGATTGCCGTCCGCAGACCACGGAGTCCGGAATTGTGCGTGGACCAGAACGGCTCGCCCGCGAGTTCAAGGCAGTACCTTGGGACTGATCGGCCTCGGACGAATCGGCAGCGCCACGGCCACTCGCGCCATCGGCCTTGGAATGCATGTGATCGCTCACGATCCTGTTGCATCCATCGACTTCGCAGCCCAGCACAACATTGAACTCGTCACGCTGCAGGAATTGTACGCTGCCGCGGATTACGTTTCGCTGCATTGCCCGGTCACAGATGCGACAAAGGGACTGATCAACGCGGCCACCATCGCACAAATGAAAGATTCGGCGGTGCTGATCAACACCGCGCGAGGCCAGCTGGTACACGAGCCGGATTTGTGTACCGCATTGGCCACAGGCAAACTGCGCGGGGCGGGCTTGGATGTGTTTGACGTCGAGCCGCTACCGGCGGACAGTCCCTTGATTCACATGCGCAACGTGATGCTCAGCGACCACATCGCTGGCCTAGATTGCGAATCACACGAAGACACCTGGTGGATGGTGGCCGATACCGTGATCCAATTACGCAATGGCGACTGGCCCGCCGAACGAATTCAGAACCTCAAAAATGTGACAGACTGGTCATGGAATCGCTGACAGACTGGAGACTGGAGACCGGCAATCAAATATCGGCAATCAAATATCAGGCTGCCATGCGTTTGCGACGTGACTTGTCGATCACTTCGCTGACGGTTTCGATCACATCGGCAACGTCCTGATCGCTCATTTTTGCGGACAGTGGCAAACTGACCATGCGATTGAAGTTACTCAGGGCCACCGGAAAATCTTCGGGCTTCCAGCCATACTTGCTCGCATAGTAGGAATGCAGGTGAATCGGAATAAAGTGGACTGACGTGCCGATATTGCGCGCGTTGATTTCTTCGATCAGTTTGTTTCGATTGATGGTCAGTTCAGATTCGTGAATCCGCAGCACGTACAAGTGCCAGGCGTGAGTCACGTGTTTTCGACAGACGGGCGTCTGCAATGCCGGATTTTGGCCGAACGCAGACTGATACTGAGCCACGATTTCTCGACGCCGCAACTGCATGGCTTCGAAGCGTTTTAACTGCTGCAGTCCCAGTGCCGCCTGAATGTCTGTCATGTTGTATTTGAAGCCCGGGACTGTGATATCGTAGGCCCATTTGCCTCCAGCCGCGTAACGACTCCACGCTTCACGGCTCATTCCATGCAAACTGAACACTCGCGCGCAATCCAGAAACTCGTCATCACCCGTCAGCATGCCGCCTTCACCGGTGGTGAGATTCTTGGTGGCATAGAAGCTAAAGCAGGTGGGGTTGCTGCCACTGCCGATCGGCTGCTGTTTGTAGGCAGCGCCGATTGCATGAGCGGCGTCTTCGATCAGATGGACGTTGTGTCGACTGGCGATCGCACGAATTTCGTCCAACTGAACCGGGTGACCGGCGTAATGTACGGCAATGATCGCCTTGGTGGCCGGCGTGATGGCCTGTTCGATTTTCTCTGGGTCAATGTTCAACGTATCTGGCTCAACATCCGCCAGTACGGGACGAGCGCCGACATGTTCGATGACGTTCACGGACGCTGCAAACGTGATCGGAGTGGTGATCACTTCGTCCCCCGGACCGACGCCCAAGGACACCAAAGCCAAGTGCAGGGCGGCCGTGCAGGAACTCACCGTCAGCGCACCGGGGGCCTGCGTGTACTCCGCAAAGTCTTCCGCGAACCGTCGCGTTTTGGGGCCCGTTGTTAGCCAGCCAGAACGCAGCGTGTCGATGACTTCTTCGATTTCTTCTTCGCCAATCATCGGCGGAGCAAACGGCAGAAAAGTGTCGCGCATCGGGAATGCCTCCATGCATTGACGCGTTAATGAACGGGTCGTTTCAGTAGCGGTGGAGGTTTAGTGATTTCGTGGAATTGAAGCCAGAGCAAACAAACCAGTTTTTGTTCGCCCGGCAACCGTCCCCCGCCGTCGTCCCTCGTCGTCGTCCCTCGTCCCCCGCCGATTTCACATCGGTGGAGACACGTTTTTGCACTACACGGAAGCCACGTTGCTGGGAACGTTAGTGCAAAAACTTTTTCCCACCGAAATGAATTCGGTGGAGAAGGTGTGAATTCGGCGGGGCGGCATGTCGTCTTTCGACATTTGGGCTGACACCAGCGTCCAGAGAAACGGGGACTTACTAGGCCAAAATACAGGACATCCCTGAGTTAAAACTCCAGCAGAACCGGCAAAGTTTCAGCATCTTCGGCAGATCCTGCCGCTTCCCCCGTCAAGGCAGTCTATGCAACCCGAGCCCGCTTGCCTTCAATGCAAAGAGCAAGCGGGTTCCTGCTTGCTCAACGCAGATTCCGCACAATCATGCACAGTATGTTCAGTCGCAGCATTCAAGGAGGAGTGCGTGTCTTTGACATGATTCGTCAATCAGAGACCTTTCTACCGTTGAAGCTTAGGCCTTGCCATGAAACAGAAACTCCTTCGATTTGCGATGCCATTGGCATTGTTGCTATGCGTTCCCGCAGTCGCTGATGATGCGACGGCCGTGCATGACGAGACAGTGCGAAAATCGACAGCAGTGGCCTTGAACTACTGCCGAGCGGCCTTGCATCGGATTCGACGCTTACCAGAAAAGAGCGTCTTTCATGAAGAGCAGACTCGAATCCTGAACAATCTGAATTTGAATCAGATTGAGGATCCGGAAGTGATCGAGTTGTATAAATCGATCCTCGATGAAATCAGTCATGTTGAAATCAGTGAACGTGAACGCGTTGTCATCAACGAACAGTTTCGTCGCAATGTGCATCGTCAATTGGGCACCAGCTTTTTTGTGATCGGCGCTCAAGTGGCCACGGGGCAACTTGGCAACGTGGTTCAATCCGGTGCCAACAGCTGGTGGGACTACCGCAATCAGGAAGTTCGTCGAGATTCCGATCAGTGGAAAGTCGAAAAGGGCGAATTCACGAATCTGATGTCTCGCTCCAGCACATTCTTGGATAGCTTTTGGCGTCTGTCTCAAAAGAACAATATCCCGGATGAATGGCTGATTCGAGATCAGGATTTGGACCAGTTGTCTCGAGTGCTGCGAGAACCAGACGGCACTCAGCGATTGCGCATGCTCGGACGCCTCGAACGCTTTATGGAATGTTATCCACCGTACTGGTATTACGTCGCCAGAACTCAGCAGCAGCTGGGGCAGTCGGAAGAGGCGTTGCAGACATATCAGCGACTTACGAAGCTCGGTCGCGGACATTTTCGGCAAGACGACATGCTGGCCAGTTGTATGGCCAACACCGCTTTATTG
Source organism: Fuerstiella sp. (assembly GCA_041688835.1). Lineage (GTDB taxonomy): Bacteria > Planctomycetota > Planctomycetia > Planctomycetales > Planctomycetaceae > Fuerstiella. The sequence continues at coordinate 25,167 of JBDNHJ010000277.1, read as the reverse complement.
CAGGAACTCGCAGGCAACTCAGACGCCGCCAGAACAGCAGCGCAGGTGAGTGAATATTCGATTCGCAATTGGGAATCGAACCTCATTTGCGCATGGGTACTGGGACGACATCAGCAGTTCGACGACGCGGAAGAATTGATCCTATGCAATCTGGATGAAGATCAGGAAGCGGGGCAAAGTCGAGTCGCCTTGGTGTCGTTATTTTACCATTCCGAAAACCGATCCAAGCTGGCGATCCTACTGAATGATCCGAGCGTGGTGCGTGAGGTTCCGATTCCGGGGTTGCTGTTGTGTGCCAAGTTGCTGGGTAACGACAAGATGCCAGAAAATGCGCAGACCTATCTGGCATCGACTCTGTCCGCCTCGGTCCATCGTTTTGGACGTGGTAACGCCATCACACTGGCGGCTGCACCAGGCTGGAAACTCCAGGACGCTCAACCAGAAATTATGTCGGGGACGAACGCGTTTCATGCGGTCGGATACCGACTTGGGGCAGGTGGAGTAAATGCAGACTTCGTGACAGAAGCCAGTGAAGAAAGCTTTCCCGAGGGCCGTTCCATCCGAGTCACACTGAACTATCCCGGTACACCAGCGATCCACATCACTCTCGACCAGCCGGCTCGCCCGGACCCGCAATCGGTGCTCCCTCAACGGGTACCGTTCTTGGCGCAGCCACAAAATTCACGCCTGTCATTCGTCCCGCGAGCCAGTCAGCGCTATGAAATCGGAGCGATTGAACTGGATGGTTTGCGGATTTCGTTCCACGACGACACCGTCGAAGACGCTCGGATCGAAGACGCCAAAGAGGTGTCGGCCGGGGAAGACCCGACCACCAGATCGTAAACTACGCAACCGTTGGTGTGTGGTTTCGTAGGTCTGCAATCATTTCGTGCGTTGCCGCAGCGATGGCATCGCGCCAGTTCTTCGGCCCAAACTGATCGGCGAGATCTTCGCGGCGAAATGCAAAGTTAATTCCGCGCGAACTGTTGATGACGGCTCCTAGGCCATGTGCATCAAACGCTCCGGCCACGTCCGCTGCGGTGCCTCCTTGACTTCCGTAACCAGGCACCAGCAGCGGAGTGTTGGGCATTCGGGCGCGAAGGTCCGACAGTTCCTGCGGCCACGTCGCACCCACCACAGCGCCGACGCCGCCGTAGGATTCCCCCGGCCAGAATTCCGCATTCAAACCCTGCACCACATCAGCAACAGTTTCGAACAATTTTTCGCCAGCTGTTTCACGGTCCTGAAACACGGCAGCCCCAAGATTGCTGGTTCTGACCAGCACATATAACCCCGCCCCCTTGGCGACAGCGGCGTCAACAAACGGTTGCAGCGTGTCCTTTCCCAGATAAGCATTGATCGTCAACGCATCGGCGGGGTAGGGGGCTGCATCCGGTGACTCACCAGCCAACCAAGCGTCAGCGTAGGCGCTGGCTGTTGAGCCAATATCACCACGCTTGGCATCTGCAATGACAATTAAGCCGGCCTTCCGAGCGTAGTGCATGACGTGATACAACGCCGTCATGCCGACTGGACCAAGCTGTTCGAAGAACGCCACCTGAGGCTTAACAGCCGGCACGAGGGAAGCCACGACGTCAATAATCGAACAGCTAAAGGCTTCAAACGCTCGAGCCTGAATCTCCAGTGGCGTCCCGCCAGCCGCCGTTGCGGACCGCGTGATTTCGTCTGGCAACCAGTCCCAACGGGGATCAAGTCCCACCAAGGCTGAAGTCTTGAGAAGTTGGATGCGTGAGTTCAGGCGATCTGAATAGCCGGGCATGATGCTTGAAGAAAATGAATGACAAGGGACGGGAGACTCGGAGCGGCAAAGAACCGCGAGATCAGAACTTTAATTGTCACTCCGCGTAGATGGCATCCCGGAGGCTTGGTTGATGCAAAAGATCCCCTGAAATCGTCAGCCATTGTTTCGCTGCGGTCCTAGCCGCGCCCGCCGAGACGATCTCGGTTGATACACTAAGGGTGATGTTTCGGTGAGCGAGGGGCCACTCGCGAATCCGGAAACTCGGAAAAGGCCGGTTATAACAACTGTGAACCTTTGGATTTCCCGCCAAAACAACAACATCACGTTGCGGAGTCACGGCTGTGACATAGTTTCATAAAATACCACCGATATAAATTTCTGGATCAGGGCTCTTCCATGCCGGTTTTACAATCTATTCGATCATTCGTAAAGGATGATGACGGCACGACAGCAGTCGAATACTGCGTCATGCTGGGTGCGATTCTGCTGGTGATGATTGTCAGCATCGTTGCTGCCGGCAATGGCATCAGTGACTGGTGGAACAACATCAACTCCGAAATGACCACCAACGGCTTCTAAGTCTTCGATTGACGCGCTTTTGATCAAACGCCACAGTTCTGTCAGTACCATTCACAACAAAAGGGAAGTTGTTCGCACGGGAAACGAACCTTGGCAATCTGTGGAATCGCCCTCGGGGGCAACATCGGCAACACCGCAGAAGTCTTCGACGCCGCGATCCGGCGTCTGGAAGACCGCGGAATTCATGTCGCCAAATTCAGCCGTCTACTGCGGACTCCGCCCATGGGCACCAACGCTGGCGATGACTTCGTCAATGCCGCCGCAGTTTTAGAAACGCAGCTCGAACCCATCGACCTCTTACAGTGCCTGCACGAAATCGAAACAGATCTCGGCCGCACACGTGACACTCATTGGGGCCCCAGACGCCTCGATCTGGACCTGCTGTATCATGACCAGACCGCCATCTGCACCGACCAGATTGTGGTGCCCCACCCGTCCTTTTGGTACCGACGTTTTGTACTGCAACCGCTGGTCGAAATCGCTCCGGACTATCAGCATCCGCTTCTGAATCAAAGCGTCAGTGAGCTTTACCAACATCTGCAGCAAAGCCCGTTGCGGTTGGAAATTTCGGGGGATCATGTTTCCGAACGTGTCGTGGCCGATGTTGAACAATCGTTGGCACATGTGTTCGACCGTGATATTCAACTGCGTTTAAGTGGTCCCCAAGGCACGCACAATTCTGACGCGTTCGCTGTCATCGTGGTCGATACGCAAACACGGCAAATCGATTTTCAACAACCGCCCCATGAAGCCCACAGAACCATTCGCGTGTGTTGTCAACAGATCGAACTGAGGCAAAAACTACTCACGTCACTGACCGATATCTGCGGGGCCCTGATCGGTTAGCACCGTCGGAAGTTCCGTCAGCTTCACTCGCAGAACAGCCAAGCTGTCTGGACCAGCATCGACGGACGTATTCGAAAATTGTGCTGCCAGCGCCTGCGTGGCTTTGTTCTGAGCCACTTCAACAACGGCCCCCATCGACAGTGCCGTATTCAATTCGGCGGAACCGGCCCCCAGTGATCCGAATAGCTGAGTGACCTGCCTGACACGCGGGTCGTCGTTGATCCGCTGTAATTGTTCGCGAGAAATATCTGTTGTGGAAGCGTTGCCCGCCACGCTGCAGAACAGCTGTAAGTCATCTGCTTGGTCGCGGCGAAAATAAAGTTCGATCGTCACACGAGCTGTTCCTGAAGTCGGATCGAAATCCAGACGACTGACTTCCACCAACCGAGACTTACCGGCTAACAGTGCGGCTGCAGGATCTAGCGGAGCACCGCGATCAGCCGCCTGTAACTGTTGTGGTTTATGAGCGTTATGTGCCGGTTGCCCCAGCAGATCGCTCAACTGCTTTTGAATTTGCCCCTGCAGCATGTCAGGCACAAGTTGCTGAAACGCGGCCGTTTGGTTGTCGGCCGAAACATAGCGGCCGCTGAAATGGATCAACCGACAGGACTCACCAAACAATCGTTCGCTGGCAATCAACAGTCGCAGCCACTCGCGTTCCGATGACTCATCAACGCTGGTCGGCAGCGACATCCGGAGCTCCGAATTTGCCGCATGAGCCACCAGCGCGGAATTCACGTCGGCGGCAGATATTGTTTCCACATCTGGAATCCCGTTCAGCAAGGCCAGCTGCCCAATGTTGCGGATCTCCGGTTTTTGCAGCAACTGCCGACGGATCACAGATGCTGGTAGCTCCACCACGACAAGGTCAAGCGACGTCTGTTGTGTGGCCTTGGCCTTCGTCTTGTTCTGGGCCTCGATATCAATCAGACGCTCCTGCAAGTATCCAACCCGTTCAATCTGATCCGGCTTCTGTGCCCGCAGTTCTGCGATGTGTTGCCGAATGCGGTCCGCTAAGTCTGTTTGCTCGGCAGGCCGTTCAGCAGCTTGTGCCGTCAACGACTGAAACAGAACGGGGTATTCTTGCTGCAGCCATTTGGCATTCAGCAGTACCGATTGCGAATCATCCTGTGTGGGTGTCAGAGAAATCCCCAACAGTCGTGTGCCATCGTGTAGTGAGAACACGTCGACCGCACGCTGGCGAACAGGAGGCTCCGCCTGCAGCAGTTTTGGCGTCGCTATCAGCAACGACAACAGTACGACAACCAGTCGACTGGCAAATGGATTGGTCAATGGATTTGCGAATTCGGAATTCATGAGCTGAACCATCTGTGTGCTTTGTTTCGGATGTGACGAGACGTTGTGCCTTAGCAACATAACGTTTCTTTTTGGCATCTCAGCGTCATAAAAAGGCGCGAATGTTCATGGATTGCCTGAACTTTCCACCGCAGGGGTTGCCTGAAGGTACGCCGCGGTGTTCTGCTGCGTGCTGCCGATGCGCGCCAGCCGCATGGGCGTGAGCTGCGGTTCAGTCCCTCCGGGACTTAAAAATAGGCGAAACATGAACCGGTGACTGTCGTCATCGGCTACAGTCTGCCGTCCCCCTGGGACTGAATCGCGCAGAACAAAACTTGCAAACACGAATTCGTCCCTCAATTCCAAATTTTTAGCCGCCACGTGTGTCATTGTTGCACAGTAAACCAGAGCCCACATTACTAGGAATTTCCATCATGAATTTGCGGCTAGACGCCGGCAAGCGGCCTCCTTCGTGGTTGCGCTGGCTAAGTAACGATGCGGCTCGAGGGATCGTGGCCGATGAGTGTCATGCACCAATCGGATGTCACTTCTACCAAAACCCGGACAATCAGGAATGGGAGGTCTCCATTTTTGTCGCTGCCACAGAAATCGTGGGCGGACAAATGGATGGAAAAGTTCTGCCGCTGCAGTTGCAGCTAAACATTAGTCACGTGATGAACTTGTTTGATGAAACGCCGGAAGTGTTCTGGCAATCCGATCCGGTGTCAGACGATGACGAGTTATCGCAGCACATTTCCTTCGAAGGCAAAGCGCGAGGACATCGGCTTTGGCTGCGAGTCCTGAAAGAGTCGCCTCAAGGCACCGGCCCAGGGCGTCTGTTGCACGCGCACAACGGCCAGATGGAAAATCTCTGGTAGCACGATCAATCATCGCTGACATTTCGGGCAATAGAATGTTGCTCGTTGAGCCTGCACGATGCGTTCAATCGTGCCCTTGTTACGCTTGGTGCAGCTGGGGCAGGGCAGGCCAGCTTTTTGATACACACGGTGTTCGTTTTGGTACCCACCGTCTTTGTTCAACGCATTGCGGTAAGTCCCGTCGCTCAGCGTTGAGCCTTCGTACTGAATCGCGGTCTGCAGAACCTCAGTCGTTTCGGCCGCGATTTTCGTCACTTGCCGCTGGGTCACTTCGTGGGCGGGTTTTGTGGGCGACACTCCCGCGCGGTGCAGAATTTCACTGGCGTAGAGATTTCCAATCCCAGCCACCATTTTCTGGTCCAACAACGCGACCTTCACTTCACGCCTTGTTTTCGCCAGTTTTTGTTGCCATTGGGCAATCGTGATCTGCAGTGCGTCGGGACCAAGGGACGCGCGAAGATCCGTCATTTCCGTTGGGTTTAGCAAGCGAACCGTCCCCAATCCTCGGCGGTCCCAGAATTCGAACGACGAAGTCAGGCCGCGTTTGTTGTTGAGGTGCCAACAAACACGGCGGTGCTCCTGAGTTGGTGGAGCGGACACCAGCATGAGACCGGTCATCCGCGGCTCTACCACGATAAAGTCGCCCGACGAAATTTCGATCACCACACGCTTCGCGAACCGAAAGACGCGCGAAATCTTCTGTTTTTCAATTTTGCGGCGGAAGATCTGAGGTGATGGCGTTATTTGAATCGGGCGACGGGTGCATGAGCAAAGTTCGACCTCCAGAATCTCCCGCTGTTCAATTTGGGGCCTGAGCCCCCGGACCATGGTTTCTACTTCGGGCAGTTCCGGCATAAGTGAGTAGCTTTGGGGCTGTGAATGAGCAAATCCATCAAATCTGAAGTCCGATCGCGTTGCATTGTAATCTGAATCATCCGAGCGACCAGCACAGCCGCCAGAATCGGTTCGTCCCGAAGGACGTGTATGGTCGTGAAATACAGGAATATTCTTGACGCTGGCGCTCCAGAAGACGATCCTGATACAAGGTTGGGTCGCGCCGTTTCGTATTCTTGTGCGCGCCCGATCCACGGGTGGAAGCCCATCTTCTGCAACACATCTGATCTCTTTGATCGAGCAAAGGCCTGTTCCATGCCGCGACCATTTTTGTCCATGCTGACCATCGCAGCTGCGATCTTGTCTTTTTCTGCGTCCGACGTCGCTGGCGACGAAGCCACCGCCACCGCCGCGTTGAAGGCCGAACAGCTGAAAATGCAGGCTCGCGTGGCTGCTGAGCAGGGCGATTTTGCCACCGCCATGCAGCACATCCGAGGAGCGGCGGAAGCGACGGGCGATCGTCAGACAGCCGAGCGTGCTCAACAACTGGCTCCGGCGGGCGGTAGCCCGTTCGCGAACTTCCAAGAACTCACCCAGTTGATCATGGAACAAACCAGCCCGCCCGCCAAGTGGTTCATGATCGATGGCGAAGGTGGACAGTTATCAATTTCTCAACAGGGAGTTTTTGTGGCGGCCCCGTCCGTGCTCGCTTCATTGGCATCAATCAAAGACGATACTCATTTGCTACAGGCTGCTGAACTGGCGAAGCAAGCGAACCACAATCGTGATGTTCGCGAAGCATCTGCACTGCGAATGGTTTCTTTGCCACGACTGGAAGCTCATGTGGCCCAACTGATCGAAGCTGGCCAGACGATTCCCGATGACGTGCGTGCCATCGCGGGCATCAGTCAAATCGACTTCCTGTTCGTCTATCCAGAAACGGGTGACATCGTCATCGGCGGTCCAGCTGGCGATTGGTCGGTTGATGCTGCCGGCCGAAAGATCAGCCAAGAGACAAAACGACCAACGCTAAACTTGGACGACCTTGTCACGTTGACGCGAACGTTCAGCAGAGGAGCAGCCAATGGTTTCGTCTGTACGATTGATCCCAAGCAGGCTCACGTGGCGACTGTGCAGGACTTCGTGAACAAGAATCGAAGGACACTGAATGCACAAACAGCGGCCACGTTCACTCAGGAACTTGAGCAGCGTCTAGGACTGCAAAACGTTTTCGTGCGTGGCGTCCCACAGGATTCACGAGTGGCTGCTGTCATCGTGGATGCCGACTATCGCATGAAGGAAATCGGGATCGGCAAGCGACAGGGGCCTGCTGGCATGAAAAGCTACTTCGATCTGTTGACTCGCTCTGAGCAACGAGGATCGGGTGGCATGGATGCCTTGCGGTGGTGGATGGCGGTCGGCTACGAAGCCATCAATGTGTCTCCCAACGGCCAAGTGTTCGAATTCAATGGCACACCGATTCAATGCCAGTCTGAAGACCAAGTGGTCGGAAACAACGGAACTCGCACAGCCACCGGAAAAGCCAGCCGTGCCAACGCCAAGTTTGCCGAACTGTTCACGAAACACTTGCCTGAGCTGGCCGCTCAGGACGTTGTCTTCGCCGATCTGGAAAACATCTTTGACCTCGCAATGGTGTCCGCTCTAGTGCAGTCACACGGTCTGGGTCAGCAGGTTGGCTGGACTCCGCAAGCATTCCTCGCGGCTGATGGATTCACGACGCAGTCTGTCGACGTTCCCGAAGAACTGATGACAGCGGCCAATTTTCGAGTGTTCAGTGGTGGGACCGTTGTGATCCAGGTTGCCGGTGGCGTGCGAGCCGATTTTTCGGAATTGTTGAACAACAAAGACCGCATGCAGACGGTTGAATTGCTGGACACCCAAGCTCCGAAGGCCAGCCCAATCGGCCAGCAAAACGGTAGCTGGTGGTGGGACGCGAAGTAAAATCCCCGAGCAACAAGACTTCAGTCATTAACCGGGCACGTGATCGTGCCCGGTTTTTTCGTGGACGTGGGATAGGCTTCCAGCCTGTCAAAAACACTGCAGAAACGACAGGCTGGAAGCCTATCCCACGTTGAAATCAGTTTTTTGTCGGGCGCGTCACTCCTGCCCGTTCTTTCTGTAGCAGATCGACGGGGAGCAGTGACGCGCCCGTCGTACGGCGTGCTGCAACCGTACTTTTGACTTAGACGATGCAGCCACGCACCCCGTTTATTGGCCGGGCAGCGATGATCTGGTGAATTGGGCGGAAATCGCTATCATTCGCGCCATACTGCGGTGGTTTCCGCTCCATTCATTACACAGGACATTGGTGCCATGGCACGGCTGAGTCAGGCTGATCTGATCGACCTCAACCGAACTTTCGAAGAACGATCCCCCCAAGAACTCTTGCAGTGGGCGAAAACGACCTTCGGAGACCGCGTCGCCGCGCTGTCGTCCATGCAGAGGTCGGGAAACGCGATCTGCCATATGCTGAGTACTGATGCGGTAAAAATGCCGATCCTGTTTGTCGATACAGGCGTGCTGTTTCCAGAAACGCTGGAAACGCGCGATCGGCTGATGAAGGAATATGGCCTTCAAATTCGCACTCTGCATCCGGAAAAAACAATGGCCGAGCAGACGGATGAAAAAGGGGTGCTGTACCTGAGCCCGGAAGGCCAGAAAGAGTGCTGCGAGTTGCGAAAATCCGCGCCGCTGGACGCCGTTGCGGGGGAGTATGACGCTCTGATCGGCAGCCTGAGACGTTCGGATGGCGGGGCTCGAGGAGCCTGTCCCATTCTGGCAGTCGATACCCGGCTGAACGTGCTGCGCATCAATCCACTGGTGAATTTTGACAATGACCAGTTGGGTGCGTATCTCGAACTGCATCATGTGATCACCAACCCGCTGCATCAACAAGGCTACACAACGATTGGTTGCAACCGCTGCACAACGCCCGTGCTGCCGAATGAACCAACCCGAGCCGGGCGGTGGCGGCATCTCGGACCGTGGTCGGTGTACTGCGGCATCAACCCCACGGATCTCGATCCCGAACGTTCACCGGCCATTGACCTATCGCAAGATCTGGTCGATCGAATTCTGGGCCGCACAACAGACTACATGATTTAGGTAGAACTCGTTTAACCGCGTGCCCATCGGGCCGCGTGTTGTGCGGAAAACGCGTGGCCCGATGGGCACACGGTTCAACTAAGAAGCTTGTGCATGGGGGCTCACAGTCGATGTCCCCCGATAATCGCTGAGCGTCTCGTGTGGTCTTTACGCCACGTTTCAGATCGTTTTGCAATCCGAAGAAACGATTTTTCGACAGGTTTTCTTGAGAATTGTCAGCTTGTTGGATGTTGATCGGCCGCAACGTGTCGTGACACTTGGTGAGACTGTGCGATTCAGGAAAGCTGCGAACGTTGCGTGTGTTTTTAGGGATTCAGGGATTGCTTCCTTGCAACACCCCCTGTTGACTGGAGATCATGAGGCTCACCGAATGGCGAGATCTCACCACATTTCGGGTGTGACTTTTCCCACTTCGGCCGGTCACCGAATTTCGAGGTTCCTCGGACATGTCTTCAGGCTTTTTGGCATTTTTAGCGGCTTTTGCCGCCAGTGCGTTCACTGCACCCCTGTTTGCGCGGCTTGCCGTGCGGTTTGGCTGTGTCGACGCGCCAGACGGTCACCGGAAGCTTCACCGAAAGCCAATCCCGCTGACTGGCGGACCGACGCTCTTCCTGTCGACCATCGTTGCAGTCGCCGTGACTCTGCTATGGTTCCCCGACCTCCTAAAACCCACCGCTCATGATGCGAAATTTCTCGCGGGACTATTCGTGGCTGGGGGACTGATTGTCGCCCTAGGTATCTTAGACGACCGCTATGGAGTCCGTGGACGACAAAAGCTGGCGGGGCAAATCGTCGCTGCAGCCGTGTTGTTGCCAACTGGGATTATCATTCGAGAAATCACGGTCTTCGGATATCCGCTGTCCTTCGGCGACCTTGCACCGCTGGTCACCTTGATGGTGCTGGTCGGGGCCATCAACGCCTTAAATCTGATCGACGGTGTCGATGGCATGGCCTGCACGACCGGCATTGTGCTGAGCCTGTCGATTGCGGCCGTGAGCTTCATTTATGGAGCTCGCCCCGACGGGCTGATGATTTCTATGGTGCTGGCAGGCGCCCTGTGTGGATTCTTGATCTACAATTTCCCGCCCGCAAAGATGTTCCTCGGAGATTCCGGCAGCATGCTGATCGGTTTGATTCTGGGTGCTGTGGCGTTGAAGTGCTCCATCAAGCAATATGCCGCTGCGGCTTTGATTATGCCGTCCGCGATCTGGGCGATTCCGCTGTTCGATGTCAGTATGGCCATCGTGCGGCGAAAACTGACTGGCCGCAGCATCTACGAAACTGACCGCGGACACCTGCATCATTGCCTCGAACGCAAAGGAGCAAGCGGGGGCTGGTTGCTGGTCATCATGGCTGGCCTGTGTGGCATCACAGGCTTAGGGGCCATCGGTGCGTCATTGATGAAGAATGACCTGATCGCCGTGATCGGTGTCGTCACAGCTCTTTCATTGCTGGTGCTGACACGTTCATTCGGACATACCGAAATGAATCTGTTGACAACGCGATTGCGACGGCTCACAGGTTCCATGTTGACTCGTTCGGCCCCCGTACAAACTGTGCTACACGACGAAAAAGTGCATCTGAACGGCGATCACAACTGGCAGAATCTGTGGGAGACTCTGACGACTTTCGCAGAGCGATTCAAAATGGATGGCGTGGAACTAATGGTGAACCTGCCACAAATTGGCGAGGTTTATCATGCCAGCTGGAAACGCAAAACCAACACCGCCACGCACGAAGAATGGAAGTCTGAAATTCCGCTGATCGTGCAGGACATGCGAGTCGGACACATTCGTGTCGTGGGTGCGGTCGGCGAAGGTTCGATCTGCAAGTGGATGAGCGAACTGATTGGAGGCTTGGAAGGCTTCGAGGCGGAACTAATCACACTGGTGGAAGATCTGCGTGATGAGAAACTTGGCCGCAAGACTCAGGTTCCAGCGATACGCCCAACTAACGAGCCCATCAAAGAAGTGGCCCAGTCTGCAGTCGCCCGGTAACAGACGTGAGTTTTAGGGTACGACGGGCACTCCTGCCCGTCAGGACGTGTGGTCAATAACTTTGCGGTTTGATGTTAGCGCCCGTTCGTAGTCCTGCCTTGAGGCGGAATTTGCACGGATCGTTGCGCTCGTTTCCGACTCAAAGCGGGACTACAAACTCAAATCAAATGCCGATGGCCGGGCGCTGGACTGTCTTCATGTATTGCAAAAACCTGAAAACCAAGAAGGTAAACACGCTGTCGATTTAGTCGGAATTTGTGAGCGGCACGGCGCTCGCCAAATCGACAGCTTGGTAAACTCAGTGGCGAATGTGAACGGAGGAACAAGAATTGCGCGAACCAAAACTCTGTGCAATACCGAGTTTCTAACAGCCTAGGCTGGAAGCCTATCACGGCTATTTTCCATCCTGCACCAGCGGCAAAATCTTAGCTTCCAGTTCCTTGGCCTTTGCCTTGGCATCCTCCAGCGGTAACCCATCCTTGACGCCCGGTCGTTTGTGGCCCACATAAGTCAGCCACGCGTCGTGCAGAACATGCTCACGCTGCTTGACCAGCTTCCGGAGTTCAGCCACAGGTTCTTTCCACGATTCAATGCCCCACGCCTTCAGAATCGCTTGTGCCATGGCTTGATGTCCAGCTTCGTTCATATGGACACCGTCCGATGCGACGTGATAGGTCGGATCCTGCTGACGTTGTTCTGCAAGGAATTCTGTCAGTGGTCCATGCACGTCGATAACCATGTCGGCTGAGTCGGCCAATGTCATGATCCACGCCGCATAACGTTGAATGACTTCTCGATCGTAGTTCTCATAGATTGCGAACCACGCGTACTTGTCTGCTCCCGCTGGCAGCAGTTTGTCTGGCTGTGACTGTAAGGGAACCGGATCAAACGGTGGTGGCGTCACAAGCACAATCTTGGCCCCGATCCCATGAACCTTGTCGACGATTTTTTTGATGCCTGCCTGATAGGCCTCGAATCGCGAGTGGCTGAAGGGATGGTAGATGCCGTCATTCATTCCGTAACAAGCCACCACAACATCCGGTTTCACTTTTTGCAAAGCGCGATCGAGTCGTTCGTGAACGTCGGGACGTGGAAATGGGTGATCTGGTTCCGACAGCCCCGTACAAGTTTCGCTGGACAAGCCGATGTTGATAAATTCCGGCAGCGGCTCAACATTCTGAATCCTCAGCTGAGTTTCGATTTCGGCCACGTAGTAGCCGGAATTCGTGATCGAATCACCAAGGAACAAAATTCGTTTGGCCCGCAGCGGAAATGTCTCCTCAGCAAACACAGACGACCCTGTTGTCGAAGCAACAAGGAACACGACGGTCAAGCATACTCTCATCAGTATCTTTCTGTGGCAGGTCAGATCGAAGCGCTTACGATCAAAGAGAATAGTTCGCACGCCCCGTTTCTGCCATCGTGCCAGCAAGGCGTTCCGTGTGACGCGAATAAACTTTGGCGATTGCGATTCAGTCTTGGGCAACGTCTGCCGTTCCGCGAGGACTAAATCGCAGCAGGGCGACAAAAAAGGACACGTGACTCGGAGCCAAATTTATTTTCATAACAGCGTTCATCGTTTCTGACCCAGCTGATTCAAATGGGTCGCGTAAGCCACAGCATTGGCCAGACGACGCCCAGCTCGCCCTTTGTGCCGCACCGATGACGGAGAAAGCTGGAGCGTTTCCAGCACCTGATCCAGCGTGTTGCAGTTTCTCGCAATATCAACGCACTTCAGAGTCACAGACGGCGAACACACAGCACCGACCGACGACAACAGTCTTAACGTTCCCTGATTGAACGCAGTGATGGTGTCGCTCGGCAGTAGATACTGCTGCCACGCATCGGCGAACTCCGCAGTCGTTAGCGCCGCTGCAAAGTCGGCTTCGCTCAATTCCAGATGCTCTCGAAATCCAGCAATCTCGGCGGCTGGCGATTGAATCGCACATTCGAACGTGGCACCGTCTCCCAGCCGTTGTGCCACCCAATACACCGGTTGTCGAGGCCCGCGACTGTCGTCGCGACCATAAGACGATTCACCATACGCCACAACAACATTGTTGATGTCGTCCAACAGCACATGTGGAATATTGGCTGGTGCCGCAAGTTTGCGTTTTTGGATTCGCAGTCGGCCAGCCTGTTGAGGATGTTGGACCTGCGTATCGATCATGTGATCGAAGGCGGTGACCAGCTGATCCAGCCCTAGAGTATCTGGCTCAAGTGCGTGCAGCGCTTCCACAGTCGCTTCCAATGTGGACACGGCCGTTTCCGTCGGCTCTTTGCGAATTCGATAATTGCTCGGGGCAGCGGGCTCCAAGCGATATCGAGGCAGCAGGGCCAACGCTGGAATTTCGCGCATCAACGTTTTCGCGTGATGCCACGTGCCGTCCAGAATCACCAGTTGCTCAGGCCGTTCATCCGGCGGAACATCCGACAACAGCGTGGCGTCATCACCCGGATACAGCACGCCGGTGTTCGCGTAGAAGGGCAGGTCCATGCTGGCCAGTGTCGCCGTCTTGTCGACGATCAACATCGAATTCTGCAAGGCCTGTTTCACAATCCGCGCTGTATTAAACGCATGAAAGCGTTCTTTGACATGTTGCAAAATCAGAATGTGAGTCCGATTGGCAATCGACGGAATCACATGACAAAAACAAGTCGCTGCGGGCCGATAGCAAACATAGCAGCGGTGCCGATGAGGCTTCGATTCCGGTTCATTCCGCAGTTGCATACAGGGCGATCACAGTCGGTCAGTTGAGTAGACGAGCAAAGGGTAATGGCTTATGGAGCAGGGTACCAGATTCAGCCACGGCGTGCCGCATCGACCCGATCGACAAAGCCCGAAATGATCACTGCAGACAGAAGTGGAAAGCATCTGACGCCTATGATCGAAAAACATCCGTTCGTCGGGTACAAAATGCTGGAAACAAACTTCAGCTTCGAATTTGTGAGACATCAAATGCCTGTGCTAGCTCAAAGAATCATGCGTTGGTCAATCGTCGCACTGCTGCTACTACTAAGTGGTCGCGCGAACGAACAGTGTGCGGCTGCTGAGACCGCTACGTACGAAATGCCCGCGCGGGGCATTTGCGCCCATCGTGGTGCCAGCGACGCTCATCCGGAAAATACGCTATCGGCCTTCCGCGAAGCGATTCTACTGGGAGCGCAGATGATTGAGTTCGATGTGGGACTCACCAAAGATGGCCAGTTAGTACTGATGCACGACAGCACGGTCGATCGCACAACCGATGGCCAAGGAAAACTCGCAGAACTGACTTTGGAAGCCGTGCAACAATTGGATGCCGGCACGTGGAAGAGTAAAAAGTTCAAAGGCGAAAGTGTGCCAACACTGCAGCAGGCACTGGACATGATGCCCGAAAATATCTGGCTGAATGTGCATCTGAAGGGCGGGGCAGAGCTGGCGACGAAAACGGCACAAGTCATCGTGGATGCCGAGCGAACCGATCAGTGCTTTTTGGCTTGCCGTCGAGACGCCGCGATCGCCGCGAAAGCAGTTGCAGCCAACATTCAAATCTGCAACATGGAACGACAGGCCAACTCGCAGCAATATGTTGACGAAACCATCGCAGCGGAAGCCAATTTTATCCAACTGCTGGGCGGAGAAACCGTTCCACCTACTCAGACGCAGCAACTGCGCGACGCGGGAGTTCGCATTAACTATTGTTGTGCCAACGAAGCGACAAAAGTGAAGGCACTGTTCGCCGCCGGTGTTGAATTTCCGCTGGTTGATAAGCTCAGCGATCTCATGAAAATCGCGGACGAGGAAGGCATCCCACGGCTGACTCCGGTGTACCGCTCTCGAGCTTCCAATCCCAAACCAGCGGCGCAGGTTTTCACTGACGGTGAAGCTCAGGAAGTGCCGGAATTCAAGGACGAACGGCTCTGGATTAGTCATGACCTCTGGGTCGAAACCGAGTTCGACACGGACGGTGATAATCGTCCGGATCGCATGCATGTCAGCGTGACTCGCCCACGCCAAACAGACACTGAAGGACTCAAAGTCCCCATCGTTTATGTGTCCAGTCCCTATTTTTCCGGCACCGCCTCGGGCACGCGAGATTTCTTCTGGGATCCGAAACAGGAACTCGGCCAAGATTCGCCGCCGCATAGTGACCCGCCGTCCATTGCTCAACAAAGTCGGCGCGTTGTGATTTCAACTTCGCACTGGCAAGACTGGATTCCTCGCGGCTTTGCGGTTGTTCATTCTGCGTCACCGGGCACAGGATTGTCTCAGGGCTGCCCCACGATTGGCGGAGATAACGAATCGCTGGCACCGAAAGCTGTGATCGACTGGCTGTGCGGTCGATCCCAAGGATTCAGCACGCCCGATGGTGATCAACCGGTGACAGCCTTCTGGTCGACAGGAAAAGTCGGCATGACGGGCACATCGTATAACGGGACGATTCCACTGGCCGCGGCAACCACGGGAGTCGAAGGCCTGAAAGCCATCATTCCCATTGCCCCCAACACGTCGTACTACCATTACTATCGTTCGAACGGACTGGTGCGGCATCCGGGTGGTTATCTGGGTGAAGATGTTGACGTACTGTATAACTTCATCAACAGCGGAAATCCCCAGCGACGTGAGTTCTGTGATTGCAACATCCGCGACATAGAAATGGCGAAAGGCCAGGATCGCGCTACAGGGGATTACAACGAATTCTGGGCAGGCCGTGACTACATCAATGACCTCGGCCCCATGAAAGCGGCGATGCTGATGGCGCATGCGTTCAACGACTGGAATGTGATGCCGGAACACAGCGTGCGAATCTACAAAGCTGTGCAGGACAAAGGTGTCCCCGTGCAGTGCTACTTTCATCAGGGTGGCCATGGTGGACCGCCTCCGCTGAAAATGATGAATCGCTGGTTCACGCGGTATGTGTGCGGCATCGAAAATGGTGTGGAGCACGATCCCAAAGCGTGGGTTGTGCGCGAACAGGATGATCGATTGAAGCCAACGCCTTACGCAGACTATCCTAATCCAGCGGCTGAACCTGTCACGCTACATCTAAGCAAAGGTGGTTCTCAACGCGGCGCTCTATCGACGACGATCGTAGCGGGGCAGGGCAGCGAGAAACTGACAGATAACTTCTCATTCGACGGAGCCACGTTGGCTCAGGCCGAATGGACGCAACATCGATTACTGTACGTAACACCTATCCTCAAGCAGCCGGTACACATTTCCGGAACCTGCCAGATCACCATCAGGCTGGCATGCGATAAACCGGCCGCCAATTTGTCCGTGTGGCTGGTATCACTGCCTTGGAATACACATGCGAAAGCGAAGATCTTCGACAACGTGATTACGCGAGGCTGGACGGACCCGCAGAATGTGGATTCTTTGTCGGAAAGCCAGCCGCTTGAGCCGGGTCGATTTTATGATTGCCGTTTCGACCTGCAACCAGATGACCATATCGTGGCCGCAGGTCAGCAAATTGGCCTCATGGTGTTCTCAACCGACCGCGACTTCACACTCTGGCCGACTCCCGGCACAGAAATCACTGTGGATCTGGACCACACGAAAATTCAGATTCCGGTCGTCGGCGGAAACACGGCTTTATCAGAAGCGTTTCTGGAACCAACGAAAAACTGATTACGACAGCCTGAATCGACTTACTTCGGCGTCTTCTTAGTTGCCGACTTCTTGGCGGCTTTCTTCGTCGCCTTTTTCTTCTTCACCGGCTCAGCTGTTTCCGGTGCGAAGCCGCGTCGCATGGTGTTTTCGGTCACGTTGACTGGCACCAGAAACTGCATCAGGTAATCCGGTCCACCGGCCTTACTTCCAATGCCACTCATGCGATAACCCCCGAACGGCTGACGTTGCACCATCGCTCCCGTGATGTCACGATTTAAGTACAGATTGCCAACCTGAAACTCGTTGCGGACACGCTTTAATGTGGCCGGGCTGCGACTGTACACGCCACCTGTCAACGCATATCGCGTATTGTTGGCGATGTTCAGAGCTTCGTCGAGGTTCTTGGCCTTCATGACCGCGAGAACCGGTCCGAAGATCTCATCCTGACCCAGAGCGGAATCCGGATCCACGCCAGTAATGATGTGCGGACCCACAAAGTTGCCTTCTTTGGCAAGTCCTGTCACATCGACAGCCAAC
The DNA here is from genome assembly GCA_041688835.1 of Fuerstiella sp. Lineage (GTDB taxonomy): Bacteria > Planctomycetota > Planctomycetia > Planctomycetales > Planctomycetaceae > Fuerstiella. The sequence continues at coordinate 7,716 of JBDNHJ010000277.1, read as the reverse complement.
GCGATCACTTCGCCTATTTCCGCATCAATATTTTTCGTGGCGGCCAGAATTCTCGCCTTCGCGTCATCGTCGATCACAGGACCGACTCTGGTCGATGGGTCGTCGGCTGGCCCCACAATCAGGCTTTTCGTCGCCTCAACCAAACGCTCAACAAATTGATCGTAAGCCGCTGCCAACACGATGACTCGCGAACACGCCGAACATTTTTGCCCCGCGAAACCGAAAGCACTGTGCATCACACCCAGCACAGCTTCGTCCAAGTCCGCGTCGTCGTCGACGATGATGGCATTCTTGCCACCCATTTCAGCAATCACCCGGCGGACATTGACCTGCCGTTCGTTGGTATCTGCTGCGACGCGGTTGATTTCCAAACCAACTTCCTGAGATCCCGTAAAGCAAATCATGTCAACATCGGGGCTGCCAGTGAGCTCCGGTCCGATGTCTTCCCCGATATCCGGCAAAAAGTTCACCACACCGTTCGGAACGCCAGCGTTACGGATAATCTCCATCAGCTTTGCTGCAACCACCGAGGACTGCTCCGCCGGTTTCATCACCACGGTATTCCCAGTCACGATGGCGGCGGCTGTCATTCCGGTCAGGATGGCCAGTGGAAAATTCCACGGCGAAATCGCAACCGCAACTCCGCGCGGTCGATAGCCGTAGGTATTTTCTTCGCCCTGAAAGTGACAACTCTGCGGGGCATCCAGACGCCGCATTTCATGGGCATAGTACATACAGAAGTCGATGGCTTCTGCCACATCCGCATCGGCTTCGGCCCACGGCTTGCCGACTTCCAAGCAGATCCAGGCCGCCATTTCGAACCGACGCTCACGGATTTCTGCGGCGATCAGTTCCAAATATTCGCAGCGGTTGGTGGTTTCCATGTTGGCCCACTGCGGAAACGCGCGCCGCGCGGCGTCGACCGCATCGGCCGCCTGATCTGCAGAAGCAGACGCGACATGCCCGATCACTTCCGACGTATCGGACGGATTGCGCGAGCTAAGAGTCGTGCGGCTTTCGCTGGACTTGCCATCGATCACTAACGGATAGCTGTGCCCGAATTCGTCGCGCACATCCAGCAGCGCCTGCTTCATCGCAGCGCGATTGGCTTCGATGCTGAAGTCCGTTGGAGGCTCGTTCACGAACCCGGCGATGGCTTCGTCTTCAATGGGTGGTTCTTCGACAGCGTGGTCTGATGGTTTCATGAGCAATTTCTCGACGGCAACGTGTTCTGTGAAGCTTTGTCGAAGGAAGGAATCGTTGGACGTGTTTTCAAGCAGTCGTCGGACGAGATACGCCATGCCGGGAATGAGTTTTCCGAAGGGCGTGTAAACGCGGACGCGGTGGCCCGCTTCTGCAAACAGCTGCGCCTGCTCATCACCCATGCCGTACAGCATCTGGATTTCGAGAGCTCGTTCGGGAACTTCATACTCTTCAGCCCACGCCAGCCCGTGAGCCAAACTTCGTAGATTGTGGCTCGCCAGAGCAGGGCGGAGCCATTCGTAGTTCTGCATCAGAAACTGACACTGAGTTTCGAAGCTGTCGTCCGATTGCCACTTGCGACGAAACACGGGACACGGCCAGCTCCGGTAGTCCGACCGAATCGTTTCGTAGTCCCAATAGGCGCCTTTCACCAATCGAACAGTGATCGGAGTCCCGCGATTTTTTGTCCACGCCAGCAGCATTTGGAGATCGTCTGCCGCATCGTTCAAGTAAGCCTGAACCACGATTCCCGCGTCCGCAAACTCACGGAACTCGTCTTCCATCAGAACATGTTTGAAGATGTCGAACGTCAGATTCTTGTAGTCGTACTGTTCCATATCGAAATGAACGTACGCTTGATGTTGCTGAGCACTTCGCAAAATCGGCCGCAGGCGATGTAACACGCGGTCTCTGGTGCCAATCGGTTCGATCGAAGAAAACTGGCTGTCCAGTGCCGACAGTTTCACGGACACGTTGAGTCGTGGTAGAGCTCCGCCGGTGTAGTCGTAATCCAGCGCTGGTATTTCAGACCATTTGTCGACCGTATCGGACATGCCTTCGATAAGATCCAGATACGACTGCTGATAACGATCGGCCTCAACATCGCTGATGACCGCTTCGCCCAGCAGATCCAGCGTAAACGCGAAACTGTTTTTCCGCAGTTGTTGGACCGAATCAAGGACTTCCGAAACATCCTCGCCAGCAATAAACCGCCGGGCCATGCGCGCCGCATTCGTCCGCGCGTTGTACGCGAGTGCTCGCGACAGAATGCTGTTGCTGGTCGACAGATCCAGCCCAATCCGCGCGGCCAAGGGCAGATGCAATTTGACGTCTTCGAAGTATTCTTCGAGGTGACCAGCGATCGCCGTGTGATCTCGCAACATCGGCAGCACATCGATGAAGCGGAACATCTGAACTTTGACAGCTTCATCGGCCATCGCCCAGTTCATCAGGCGATCTTCCCACCAGCGACCGTGGAAAATGGAAGGCGAGCGGTGATTCAGCCGGCCGAACAGGTCTTCGCCGATTTCTCGCGTTCGCTGTTCAACTCGGTCTTCAATTCGAACACGTTTGGCCATGGAGTAACTGGAAAGCTGAAAAAACCGAAGGGCTCGCCGAGATTCAGCAAGCAAAAGAGGGGAAGCAGGTATTCTAGTTGGAATCGCGAAAACATGAAGCGGCGCATTTGCAGATTGTCATTCATTAGATTCACAGAAACGACTTTTCGGCTGCGACGCCGCCAAATAACCCTGCAATTTCGCCTGAATTCATCAATTTCGACTTGCCTGTCAGCGACATTCTGCAAGACACGGTGAATATCTGATGATCGTTGTTGGCCGAGAAGCTTCTGACACACAATCGATTATGATTGAGGACAAGGTGCTGCGCTGTGAGAAACATCCACTTCAAGACAACGTAAATATGACCGAAGGAATGAACATCAAACGACTTAGTCGATTGGCTGGCACACTGTGCGTGTGGACTGCTGGCGTGTTGGCGGTGCTAATTTTTGTCGACAAATGGACGAACCTAAGCGTCCCCTTTCCGGCGTTTTGGTTTACGTCGCGCAGCTTTCACGTGCCTGCCTGCGTGATCCTGCTGGTGCTGGGCTGGTTGTGTCATCGCAACGCAGCGAACGTTCCGGAACACAATGCTGCGGCTACGGTCTCGTTTCAAAACGTGATCGTGTACAGCAAACCGGACTGCTGCCTGTGTGATCGCGCGCTGGATGTTCTGTCAGAATTTTCGCACTCGTTGCCAGCAATCCAGACACTCGACATCAGCGGAAACGAAAAACTGGAAGCCCTGTATTCAGAATGTGTGCCGGTCGTGGAAATCGATGGCCGCGTCCGATTTCGCGGTATCGTCAGTCCTGACTTACTGGAACGATTGATCGAAGCCAAGCAGCGCCAGTCCGAATGCTGACAGTCAGCACAGCACACAACGCGATCGCACAACGAATGAAAGCGGAGCAGGGCGGGGACATGAACTTGTTAGGAATGTTTGCGAGGTGTCCGGAGCCGGGCAAAACGAAAACGCGTTTGGCGGCGACCATCGGCGACACGGCCGCGGCGGAACTGTACGCCGCTTTTGTTGATGATCTTGCTCAGCGATGTCCGTCGCTGGCGGACTGTTTTCTGCTGGCTGTCACACCAGACGAACAAGCCACGGCGGACTGGTTTCAACCGCGACTGCAATCAAATTCTCGCTTGGTCTTTCAACCGACTGGTGATTTGGGGCAGCGGATCGACTGTTTCTTCCGACAAGCCGCGGACCTCGGCGCGAAACGAATCGTGCTGGTCGGTTCTGACAGTCCAGACTTGCCCGACGCGATTATCGAAAGTGCGTTTCAGCGTTTGCAGCATGTTGATGTCGTCATCAGTCCGGCCACTGACGGCGGCTATGTTTTGATTGGGTTACGGCAACCTCGCCCAGAATTATTCGCGGGCATCCGATTCAGTGCCCCGACGACGCTGTCTGAAACACTTGCGGCTGCCAGCCAGCGGGGACTGACTGTGGAGCTGCTGCAGCCGTGGTACGATATCGACGTCGCCGAAAATCTGGGAACATTGCTATCGCTGCAAACAGCACAAGGCAGTGGCGCGGCAGACTGCCCAGCAACTTTGGCCGTCCTACAAAGGCTGTGGCCCCGGATTTCTACGGTAATGGAATAGCCGAACGTGCGGTGTTCGCCTTGAGGTAAGACCGCTCGACCAACTTGGGGCGTCGCACCGTTGGTGCCGTTCTAGTTGAGGCTACTAATCAGATCAATTCTGCCGTCCTCGTGAACTGTGAATGCAATCGGGCGACTCCACTCACCCTGCTCGCCGTTGGCTCCAATTGATCTTAGCCATGCTCGGTACGGGCCGATGGGCGTTGTCCCCAGCGGCTCCGTCAAAAATGTCGCGCCCGTCAAATTGGTATAACGATACGCCAGATTTCCGTACTGCAGATTGGTCAGTTGTAGCTCGTATTTCACAGCATTGGCAGCAGGAGTCCACTGGACAAGGGCGCGGAATTCTTCGATGTCATCGGACAGCGTATTTTCTGACACAGTCAGCACGGGCACCTCGGGCAGAATACTGGTGCCCACCGCAAACTGGTAACGGGCACTCCACGGCAGTGCAGTACCATTGTTGGCGACCTGCCGGCCCCATGCGGAATAAACGCCGTCCGCAAGATCTGTCGCGGGTGTGAAGGAAGTTCCAGAAATGTCGGACTGATTGATCACCACTCCAGTGTCCACATTCTGCACCCACAATTGATAAGGAACCTCGGGCTGCCCCGCAGACCAAGTGATTTCTGGTCTCAAGGGAGCCTCGTTCCGGACCGGGCCCGTAACCTGAGGCTGGACACCGCCGACCGCAAGGGTCAGCGATTTCGACCAAACTCCTGTATGTTGTTCGGACTTGGCTCGCACCCACACCGTGTACACGCCTGCGGCCAACGATTCATCTCGAAAGGTCATTTCGGTTTGCGTCACATTCACGATTCGCTGGCCGTTCTGGGCGACCCAAACTTCGTAATTCTCGGCTCCGTAATCGCTCAGTGACTCCCATGAGACGTTGAGGCCACTATCTGCCGGAGGACTGTAAACAGCGGGTTGCTGTATACTGAACTGCACTTGGTCGCGTCGAGGCCCACCGGGCACTTGGATTAGCTGCCCGACACTCCACGGTCCAGCACCATCATCATTCGTCGCGCGAACCCATAGGCGGACTCGATTGCCGGGAGCCGTGCGGGACCACAGCTCAAATTCAGAGACGCCGAACTGAGCGCTATTAAATTCCGTTAATGGCGTCTTCGGTTGGCCGTCAGGAAGCAATTGCGGGGCGAAGGTGGCGGATGACAACCAACCCTCGTACAGCGTGGCACCATCCACCGGATTCCAAGTGACCAACATCGATCGATAATTTGGAAACTGAACTTCCGTAATCACGACTGGTTCCTGAGGGGCGGCCAAGAGTGTGCGAACTTCCAGAGGCTCACCGAAAAACGTTGAATGAACTTGCCGTCGACGAGGCTGCTGTTTCGGAAAAGCTACTCTGAAGAATTGACCCAACTGCGTTGCAGCTCTTTTGATGACACTCATTGTTAGTTTCCTCCCCCTTCATTGCCGGTGGGGGCCGGTGGATCGGTCGGAGGAGTGCCTCCAACACACGCACAAACGGGCGGAGTTGCAAAAGCTCGGAAGGTCGCCGGTAGCCTGGCAAAATCCTGAGTGTGAATCATGCTGTGCTTGACATTCGCACTGCCGCCACCATAGTCCACGACTCCCACGTTCGCGGATGGGCTGTTGTTGTAGCGGTTCCGCAACCGGCCACCCAGAAAATGGAAACCGAATGTGTTTCCGTTATTGGTGATTTTCACTTCTTTGCTGGTGTTATACGCCCCAGAAACTTGGCAGTTTACGAAATCGGATGAGTACGTATTTGTCGTTTCGATTTCGTAAGTCCGGTCGCCGGAAATGACAGAATCGGCAAACATCACGGACGAGTCCGTAATGTTCACGCCTTTATGTTTATTGAACTGAGACCGGCACCGATAGAAGCCGACGTTCGCTACGCGAATTCCACTTTGGTTGGCTCCCGACAATTCGAATCCGACACCGGATGATTCCGTCAGTCCGTTGTATTGACTGGCCACTTGGTCAAGCATGCCATAGTAAATGTCTTCCCCTGCAACGCCTGACAGGAAAACACCCCGAGACTGAGCATTAACAACGGTCAGCCGGGAGACTTGGAAAAACTTGGACTTAGTTAGGTGGAAACCTGATGCATACTTTTGATCGACGTCAATGTTCAAATCAGACAGAAAGAAGCCGTACAGGTCATTCTCGTAATCTTGCGACACATGACAGAAGCCCACCTTCAGAAGGGCGTCAGTGGTTGTCCCACCCGGAATGGCCCGCAATGTCGCACCGTTACCAAATACGCCAACCACTGCCCCTCGAACTGCATTCGCAGTCGATCCTTCGATTAAGATGGGCTTGGTCTTGTAGACGTAGCCGGGCTCGAAAGCCAACGCTCCACTGAAGCGATTCGTCGTGTTTGCAGTATTCTTGGCCGCATTGATCCGTGACGTAATGTTCGCGGTTTGATCGTTCGGGTCGTGCGTCGGATTGCTTGGATCGGAATCGTGCAGCACGATGAAAATGTTCAGCCGATCTTTGAGTGCCGTCTGCCAAGCCGCTTTTGTCGTACACGCCGCACTGCCAGCGACGGAAATGCCCGAGTAGTATCGGAAGTAATCGGGAATTTCGGTATATGCACTGACAGTTTGCCGCAAGTTGAGCTGTTCCTGAGTCGGCTGATAGTTAGATCCTATGGGTTCCGCAACGGTGTTGTTGGTCGGAATGTTGTTGGAGTCAAATCCCCAGACCGTGTGTCCGATGGAATGGACGAGAAACGGTTGACCACCGGTGCGACTGTAGTGGAAACGACCATCAGGCGACCACCCAAAATTCGAACCGGGCCACAACCGTCTTCGAATTTCATTCCTTTGTTTTCAGGGAATCCCGCTGCCACATCATTCAAGTGGTCGAAGTTGCCTTTCTCCGTGTAGCCACCCAACCAGTCCACAGCGCCAACGGTTGCATCGGCGTAGACATTCCAGCTTTTGTTTTGCTCAGCTCCGCAGCCGATAAACCTCAGATTCGCCGCGTTTTGAAGTTCAAATCCCTTACCCTGATTTTTGTGAGCGTAGCAGTTTTCGAACGTGATGTGTTCGTTCGGGATTGCGTCGGGAGTGGTGTTCCGAAAGTCAAAACCGTTGTTAGCACCGTAGCGGCACATTACGTTTCGCAGAACCACGTTTTTCAAAGGAATATTATTCAGACACTGTAGTCGGACGCCGGGAAACTTTGCTCGCAGGCAGGTGACGTTCTCCACCAGAAAGTTCTCGCCACCGTACAGCCACAACCCGAAGTCACAGGCTTTGTCACTGATTTCCAACTGGCCCGTACTGCCCGTGCCGACGAGACCAACCCCGGAATCCGCACGATTCGCAAATTGCGTGTCTGTGGGAATATCATTGTTCCCGCAGTCCAACGTCAGGTTACGAATGTAGAACCCCGTATTTCCTTTGTACTGCGGGTCGTAGACATACAGCATTGCTTTGTTCGCAGCGGGAGTGTTGCCTTCGGGCCACTTTAGAACCGCTCCATTGCCCTCGATTCCCGCAATGAAACGAGTGCCAGCGTCGCTGGTGCCGGTGTCTCGCCAAATGCGCATT
>JBDNHJ010000038.1:0-24968 GCA_041688835.1 Fuerstiella sp. | reverse complement strand
TTCTGAAGTCTGGAAGCTGCGACTCACCGGCGACTTCAGCGCGTCGCCTTTGTACTCCGGTGGCCGACTGTACTTCTTCGGCCAAGACGGGGCAACGACCGTGGTGTCTGAAGGCACGGAACCCACAGAGTTGGACAAGAACAAACTGGATGCGGGGATGATGGCGTCTCCCGCCGTCGCTGGCGATGCACTGTTCATTCGCACAGAAGCAGCGTTGTACCGGATTGAACAGCAGTAGATGCCGAGCCGCGCGACTGCATGCGACGAGAGTTTTGGCACAAGCGGATTATTGGCCTAGACGAAATCGTTCACTGACAGCCAGTCGCACCATGGCACGGACTGTGTGTGAAATCAGCAGACTGCTGTCGGCAGAAAATCGTCGCCACCAGCAGGACTGTTGCGGATGCTTCAAACTGTATGGATCGCTACATCGACGATGGTGGCATAGCCGGGCGGAGTGGCGCGATTGAACGGAAACCTATTCGGAAAACGAATTCCAGAAACACACAGGCGGATTCTGCTCGAATCTACGGCCCCACGGATCGATGGGAGGTGCTCAGCGTGTATGGAACTCCCTCAATTCTCCTTCCGAGGACGTGTGATGCGAAGCCGTGTGTTATTTCTCCTGTTTCTGGCCGCTGTTGTGACTTCAGTCGGCTGTTCCGCTGGACCCGCTTCGAACCGATCGGGCGGTGTCAGTCACCAACACCATGGCGCAACAAAGTCGCCGAGCAGTTCCTCAATGAGAAAAATGCTAGCGAATACTCCGCCACCTGTGCCTCCAGCCCATTGAGCACCCGGCACAAGTTTCTGAAGCAAATTATTCTGATAGGGATGCGATATTTTTAGCAGGTGGGCGCGGTGTCGGACTTTTAAGTCGTCGTGCTTAGCGGCGTCTGCGACCGCCAAAGATCATCGCTGCGAAGACAAAGGCTTGAGCGATCGATCCGATGGCTGTGACCACATAGGTCATGGCCGCCCACCACAGTGCATCCTTGGCCCCGGCGTGTTTTTCGCCCGGCGCAATATTGGCTGATTCCATCCAATTCAAGGCTCGACGGCTGGCGTTAAATTCCACAGGCAGCGTCACAAGGCTGAACAACGTGGGCAAAGCGATAATGCCCAGCACGGCCCAAGCGATGACTCCGGCACCCTGCGAGGCCAACAACCCCGCGCCGCCCAGACCGATAATCGGCATCGCGACGTTCGACAGTTTTAGCAGCGGCACCATTTTTGAACGCATGCCCAGCATGGGATAATTGGTGGCGTGTTGCACCGCATGCCCACATTCGTGAGCTGCCACGGCACAGGCGGCCACATTGGCATGGCCGTAGACGACTTCACTTAAAGCGACCGTCTTTGGGGTGGGATCATAATGATCTGTCAGCTGGCCTCGCGTGGGAACGACCTGCACATCGGTGATCCCGTGTTCGGCCAGCATCTGATGAGCGATCTCGGCACCCGTCATCGGCATGGGTTGCCTTGAGTGCATGACGAACCGCTGCTGAAGCTTGCCGGAGACCATCTTGCTGACCATTGGCAATCCAACAATTGCCAACAAGACTAACGGGTTCATGCTTTATCCCTTGTGATTCAAACTCTGCCACGCGGGCAGGATAGCATTTCGCTTTCCGAATTGGGCGTTTGGAGCGACGGCTTGAAGAAGTGGGGTTCGCTCATAGATTTCGGGATTTTTACAACGGGCTGGTTCGCAACGACCAATTTGCAATGCTGAGCATAGATCGCCACAGATGCAAGTTCCTGAACCCATTAGAGTCACCAAGAACCAAGGACATCTCGCCGCTTGACCATGAGCGGTCCCATTTTTTTACCTAACATTTTCTAACAATCACTCCAGTACGAATTGAACCGGCCTCGTGCTGTTCCGAATGCAAAACTTCCGCAGCTCGGCGGTCTCCGCCGAGACGTCACGGTGGAGACCACCGAGCTACGGACGGATGTCGTTGGGTCAGACCCGAGCACCAGAGCGTGCTCCGACCAGCCACCACGACAGCAGAAAACCGCTGGCAATTCCAGACAAGTTGGCGACCATATCCAGCGGGTCGCATGTTCGCAAGGGCATCCAGTGTTGCAGATATTCTGTGCCTAAGGCGTGAACCATTAGCAGCAGCAGAACCCGTCGACGGACGCGAAAGTCACCGCGGAATCCGATCAGTGAAAAGCAGGCTGTGGAAAACACGGTGTAGGCTGTCAGGTGCAACAGCAAATCACTGACTGTTTTCAACCACGACAAAGGCGTGTTGCGGACGACAGCAAACGGATTCTGAGACAGCAGTGCCCATGAGATCAAGACAAGCAACGTCAGACAGCAGGCGACGTGCAGAAATCGAGGCAGTTTGCGAACTTCTTTGAATAGCATGTGGCGCATCAGGCATCAGGAACGAGGGCCGTTTCAGTTGTAAATCCATCAACTCAAACGACGGGTGAAAGATCGCGTCATGCAATTCGAATTGTCACAGGCGTTCGCAATAGAACGCTGTCAACAGGTTGTGTGAGCCATAGCGTCGTGGCAGTCAAACTGTTGTGCTGCAACGTTAGGTCTCGAATCGCAATCACTCAAACGGATTTCCCGGCATTCTTCGGAAAACCAAAACCCGGTCGCCGATTGTCATCCATTCTTCTGTAGTCGGATAGGCCGAATCAGTCAGCAACTCCTTCGTAGTCACTTCGTTTGCGGAAGCTGTCGATTTCGTCGGAATTTGTGAGCGGCACGGCGCTAGCCGCCGGCTTTGCCAGCGTTTTCCAGTGCGTTACCGGCGGCGAGCGCCGTGCCGCTCACCAAATCGACAGCTTGTTGGCGTGCTGTGGCGGCGTGTTTGATGCAGTGCTGCGGGTTGGCATTGTTACGACCGGCAAAATCCGCCGAAATGGCCACGCCGCATTTGACGATTTCGAACACTGGCCAATCTGCACAGACGTTACCGCCTGCAGAGACTGCCAGCGGAAGTGTCCATTGTCGCTGGATACGGGCATGCCGTTTCCGCGCGGGTCGGTTCTGTGTTGTATGGAACTCACAGGTTGTGAAATGTCGACATTTGTTGCCACGCCGAATAATCGGAACGACCGCACATTGCAGCCTCAGCGTTGCAGGCAGAACACACCACGAGACCACACGCCGCTGGTTCTCGGACGAACACCACAAGCTGTTTTGTGGCAAGACGAGTTATTGGAGAACTTCATGACACACACACGATCGACGGCTATTTCAACAGACGAAACCACGCTGACAGCGCTGGTGCCGATCTGGGATTCGGGCGAAGAGACGCTGGTCTTTCCTGCGTCTGGTCAATTCCTGTGCGGCAGCCACCGCAACAGCGCGGCGAAAATTTCGCTGCCGGGTGTTGCCGATCGGCATTGCCGCATGCTGTGCCGTGATGGTGACGTCAAAGTTGAACCGTTTGGTCAGCACGAAGTGCGAGTCAACGACACTCCGGTGTTCGGCTCGCACCCGCTAAACACCGGCGATCACCTCGCAATCGGCCCGGCCACATTTCGCGTCGAACGACGTCGCGCCGGATTCATGTCTCGCGTGAATGTCATCAACCACAGCCCGACATCCACCGCTCCAGCCGCAGAAACCACGGCTGACGGTGTCACGCGGCAGATGGTGGAACTCGAACGTCGTCTGGCGGAAGCGCAATCCACGCCAGCGGCTCCAGCGCCCACCGTTGTATCCCAGCTGGCGGTTCCGGTGCCGGCGTTCAGCATGCCAGTTCTGGCCGGAGCAACTCAGGAAAATCGTCGCAAACTCCTCGATGCTCGCGAAGCACAATTGACCGAATGGCAAAGCGACCTCGAACTACGCTGCGTCGAACTGGACAATCGTTCCACAACGCTGGCTCGGCAGCAGGCGCTGTTGTCTGAGCGTCAGTTGGAGATCGAAAAACGCGCCAAAGAACTGGAAAACTGGCAGCAGGAAACATCGCGCACAATGCGTGTGCAAAACGAACAGGCCAACGCAGACGCTCACCGCGAGATTCAGCAGCAACGCGCGGAACTGAATCTGCGTGACGAACAACTCAACCGCGAACGCGCTGACCTCGATGCTCAGTCGCGCCGTCTGGAAGCGTCCAAGCAAACCGTGGCTGCGAGGATGGAAGAGCTATCGGAAGCGCGCCGCACGCTGGCAACGGAACGCAGCGAATATCTGCGCGAACAAAAGTCTGTGGCGGCCGAAATCGAGAACCGCGAATCAGCCTTGCACAACCAGCAGCAGGAACTGGCTGTTCGGGCGGAGCATGTCAGTGATCTGGAAGCTGAGCGAGACAACGTAACACGCCTGTCGCAGCAGCTGGAAATTCAGCAGGCGGATTTGGCCGCGCGAGAAACTGAGCTCAGTGAACTCGAAGTCATTCGTGAAGATGTAATTCAACGCGAAGCCGCTCTGCAGCAGCTTCAACTGGAACTCGATACAGCAGCCGTGGAACTGCAGCATCTGGAAGCCATTCGCCAAGATGTCAAAACCGGCACGGCGGAGCTGGAATCGCTTCGCGCACAGCTTGAACCCCAACTAGCGACTGTCGCAGAACTCGAAACGCTTCGCGCAGAAGTCACGGAACGCGAATCCGCCCTGCAAACTCGACAAGCCGAACTGCAGCAGGAAGTCGACGATCTGGGCTCAGCGGCCAAGGACGTGGCTGCTGAATGGCAGCGGATTGAGCAGACTCGCGCCGAGCTGGCCGATGCGGATGCGAAAATCACGAGCCTGCGATTGTTGCAAGAAGAACACGCGACGCGCCAGGCTCAACTGAACCTGCATCAAGAAGAACTCAATACACTCAGCGAAGACCTGCAGACACGTTCTGCGGCATTCGAAAACACTCAGAGTGAGCAGACGGCGCTATCGGCTCAGCTATCGGCTCAGCTGACCACACAGCAGACGGAACTGCAGCAGTTGGCGCAACAGCTGGCAGATCAGGACGCGGAAATCAGCGTTCAGCGTGACGAACTTGCCAACACGCTGGCTGAGGCAGAACAACTCAAAACGCTTCGCGCGGAACTTGAACAACGCGAAGCTGCCAGCGATACGCTGAATGCAGCGATCGAAGCAGAACGCGCTAAAATGACGGCGCGCGAAGCGGAACTGAATCAACTGGCGGAAGCGTTGCGTCAGCAGGCCGAACGACTGAATGAAGAAGATGCGGAACGCCAGCAGCGACAAACCGAACAGGCGGAACAAGCGGAACAAACCGCTGCGGCAACCGCTGAAGCGCAACAGAAGACTGACGCGTTGACGCAGGAACTGGACCAGCTGCGTCAAACGTTGGAAAGCACACGTGCGGAACTGGCGGCAGCAGCGGACGTTCCGGCGGACGATTCGTCTGTTCAGCAACTGTCAGAACTGAACGCAGAACTGGTTCAGGTTCAGCAGTCGGCCAGCGAGCAACAGCGGTTGATGGAGGAAGTTCGCCAAGAATCCGCCGATGTTACTGCAGAACGAGACGAACTGAGCATTGCGGTCAGCGAACTTCGAACCGCTCTGGAGGCGACACGTGATGAAATCACGGCCGCCGCAGATTCCACTTCGCATGATTCGCAGGCTGGCATCACGGATGACGACGAAAGTGCGTCGATGCAGTATCGCGAAATGATCGAACAGTTGACGAACAAGGTCGCAGAACAGCAAGACATCATTGTGTCTCTGCAAAATTCCAGCAGCCAAGGGGATGAAGACAGCGACGGCAGCCAACACGTCTCCACGACGACCGAAGAAGTCAAGATGCTGCACCGGGAACTGGATGAACGCACCAACCTGCTTGATACTCGCGAAGAATCTTTGCGAGAACAGCAGCGGATGGTGGAGCAGTCGGCTGGTGAGATCGAAAAACAGCGCCGCGCGATGCTGGAAGCGCGACAGCAATTGGAAATGGCTCGAGCGGAAATTCAGGTCGCCAGCCATCGGCACGACAGTGTGCTTCGGGAAGCTTCTGTACCGGCGGTTGAGTCGTTTGCGGAAGAGCAATCGCACGATGAACCCAAACTGACGGGTGACAGCGTGCCCGCCGTTCGATCGGAAATCGCAGAACTGTTTGGTCTCGGAAAAAGCGGTGGCTTCAGCAACCTCGCGGCATTAGAACCGGTTCAGGAACCGTCCGTATCAACGACCGCGGAATTGATGGCTGCCGTTGATGATTATAGCCAAGAACAGGCGGCCGCAGTTTCGATGAAATTCTCAGATGCCAGCGATGTCCTGCTGGCTCCCGTTCATGAAGACGAAGCCTCAAGCGGACAGGGCGTCGAACAGACAGAAGGAGATCATGATGACTTCGTATCGCAGTACATGGAACAACTGCTGTCGCGAAATCGTGAAGGAGCGGGCGGTGCCCTGCCCGGCGAACTGACGAAGCCAGCCGCAGCCACGGCGAAACCTGCAGCGAAATCAACGCCAGCGCCACCGAAAGCGGCCGCACCAGCGAAACCGAAGGCGCCAGGGCAGGTGTCGTTTATCGAACAATACATGTCAGGAGCGTATGACGAATCGGGGCCTGCCGAAACGGTCGTTGACGATGAGCCAGTGATCGACACGGAGCCCGCCAGGCCCGCCGTGCCGCGCGCCAAGGTCGACGTCGAAGCCATGCGGAAGAACATGAATTCGTTCCGCGAACTTTCGACCAAGTCTGTGGAGAATGCTTTGGCAACGCATGCAAAACGTCAGCGACGCGGGGGCATTGCCAACCGATCGACTTTGTGTCTGACTTTGGGTGTGGTCTGCATCTTAATGGTCTCCGCCTCGCTGATCGGAGTCATACCGTTTGGGATCTTCACATGGCTGTCGATCGTGGCTGCCGGAATCGCAGTGGCCGACCTCATGCTAAAGATGGGCAAGCCAACCAGATCCGGCGATCGCCCCGAAGGCTCCGGACAGGAACTCCCAGAATCGCCGCCGCTGACTCTACATCAGCCGCAATCAGACGCACCGGTCGCCCACCGCCCAGCGAATCAAGAAGACGAAGAAGAATACTTCGAAATCTAAATTCACCATAACCAGTCGCAGACACAGGAAGCCCCGATTCGTCGGGGCTTTTTTTGTGCGCGAATCAGACGCTTCAAACTGCAGTGTGCGTGGCCAATATCCCGCTTGTCCGTTATTCTCGCACCAACAGCAGGCTGCATCATGGCTGGCGATCAAAGAAGGCCGTGTTGTGCTGTGGTCATCCCCTTCTGAAAGATTGGAAAAGACGTTCGATGTGCGACAACTCACCCCAAACATTTCGAATGGCGGCTTTTGTGATCGTCTGCTGTTTGGTTACCAATTCGCGTCTGTTTGCTGCAGACTTGCTGACGATTGACAATGGGTCTGTGAAGATCGGCATTGATCGCGAAAAAGGCGGCGCGATCACGTGGCTGTCATCGGCCGCGTACCCGAACAACATCGTCAACATCGCGGACCCGGGCCGATTGATTCAGCAGTCGTACTACGCGGGCCGCACACTCGACCGAAAGTCCGAAGGGCAAAGCCCGGCGTGGAGTCCTTGGTCGTGGAATCCGATTCAGGGCGGTGGAGTCGGCGGCCAAGGCAGCAGCGGAACTTGGGCACGCGTCACGGCCTTCGAAAAGAAAGACAACGCGCTGTATTCAGAAACCATTCCGAAACTTTGGGATATGGCCGACGAAGAAGCGGACGCGGTGATGCTGCAGTGGACAACATTCGAACCCGACAGGCCCGGCGTGGTGTGCGTGCAATGCGAAATCCAAACGAACCGCCGCGCAGACGACGCCTGGGGCGCAGCCAGACTCAGCCCTCAGGAAATTCCGGCCTGTTACTTCACACGCAACTTCGACAAGGTGCAAAGCTATCTGGGCGAAGGTCAATGGCGGCCAGAACACCAGCCGCCCGGTCCTCCATGGGGAAAGGCCACGCCGCCACGGAAGGCCATGGCGATGTTCGAATCCGCGGGCCACGGAGTCGCCGTGTTTTCTCCGACATCCAGCACGCACTGGAACTTCGGCCCCCACGGTCAAGGTCTCAGCAAAGTCCCCACCGACGGCCCCTGCATGCACGTGGCCCCCATCGATCGCGTGTTGTTAGGCCGCAAGTCGACCTTTCGATACCGCTACTGGCTGGTCGTCGGCGGCGAAACAGAAATGGCAGCCCATTTGGATGCGCTGTGGCAGAAATATTCCACCGAAAAGTCTGAGCTTGTCGAACGCTAGCGATCGAAAACCTGTCTAACGCATTCTTCAGACAAACGACGCTGGCCATGGTTTGAACGTTCCAGAGCGGTTTCCGATGGCTACGCCAAACAAGCAGGCTCCGCCACCATCTGCCACCCGCCGGTACGGATCGCGGAACCGAAACACCTCCATCAACTTTCCCAAACACGACTGCAATCCAATTTTTCAACAGCCCACGCGACGGCTCTATTTTTCCTTGGACAACTTTTCAGGCCTGCCACGTATCAATGAAACACTCGCCGAGATCAACAGGAAGCTTCTGCATCGCGTGTACACTGGCCGCGTGCAGCTTCAATGCTGGCTTGCGAGCCGCTGAAAAATCGGACGCTGACAGACCCAGCATCTTGGTGATCATGGCCTTCGACCGTCCAGCGTCGTCCCGAGAAACGCAGTCCATGGCATCCAGATCGCCGGCTTCGATTGTGCCTGCATCAATCACAGAAATTTGTGCAAATCCGAGGTTTGCTGGCAGGTGGACGACTCTGGAACCATTTCGGCCATTTCGGCCATTGCAGACCTTTGCAGATTTCGCAGCGTTTCACGCCAGTTCTCGGGCACTTTTCGGACAAGTTCATGACGCGCAAATGGTGGCTCTGCTGGAACGCCCGAATGTTTCGAAGAATTGATCGCCGTATTGACAACCGCCCGTGTCGCCGGTCGAACGCGGATACACGTCGATGGCGTGCGTTCCATCGGGGAATCCGCCGAAGTTGCGAGGAACTCCGGTGACCGTGACGACCGAATCCATCAACACGTCGGCTCGCAGACGTCGCAGTCGGCCGTGAGAAAACTGGCGCGTGTCCAATCGGTTGGATTCGTTTGGCTGAGAACTCAACTGGGACACTCGCGAATTGCAGATGTCACGCACTAGGCTTCTCAGGTTGAAGCCGGACGCGACCAGATGATCGGACAGCGCATTCAGCAGCGGTTCGTTGGTCGGCGGGTTACTGACTCGGACATCATCCACCGGTTCCACAACGCCGCGGCCCGTCAGTTGGGCCCAGATGCGGCGCAGAAAGGTCTCGTCGTCGCACCGGTCGGACGGCGCGATCCTGAGCTTCTGCAGCCGATCAAAGATAAGTTGATCGATGTAATTGACGACAGGCGGATTCGGCGAGGTGAAACCTTCCGCCGATGGCAGATCACCTCGGCGCCCAGCGTGAAACGATTAAACCGAGCAAACACGTGACTGTCGCCGGGCCCCTTTGGCACCACGTGCCCGGCCATGTCGATGTCGACGACGCTGGCGTTGTTACTGTGATAACGGGCCAGCGTCGTGACATCTCGCCGCGAACCATCGCTGGCGACAGCCGTGACCTTGAGAACCTTCTTCGCTGCGGCAGATTCAAAGACGAAGCTATCGTTTGACAGTTCCAGACTGACAACTTTCGGAACTGGTTCGGCGTCGTCTTTGGCCCCCTGTTCAATCCAGCGCTGCAGTGTCAGGTCGTATTCGCTGTCTTTGTCGAACGGTTTCGTTTCGCCCCGACGATCGTCTCCGATAGGAACGCAGTACAGCGTTTCCCGTGGTGCAAAAATGGATCGCGACACCTCGACAAATACGGGGCCGTCTGTTGGCAATTTGAGGCAGACGACTGGGGCCTGAAGATGCAGCGAATTGGCATCATTGGCGGCCATCACGCGACCATTTTCGTCCAAGATGCGGATGGCCGGGGCAAATTCAGAAACGTCTCCCGTCATAAACAGAAAGATGACGTTCTTCGCCTGCGCAGGAAAATGTGTTTCGCGCGCGACGGTGGAATCTCCGTCAGCGGCGCACAGTTGCTGCACGATCGCGGGAAACAGCATCGAACCCGTGACTGCAGACTGCAGCAGCGATCGACGCGTAGGATTGAGATTGGGGTTTGCCATTTGCCTGATGATCCAGACACTCACTGTCCGACGGATTGGAAAGTCCATCGTTCGTCATTATTTCACAAAAACGAACTCGTTACTCGGAACAGTGGTTGTCTGCCGTGCCGCCGTACTTGAATTCGGATCGGCACCATCAAAAAGATCGAGGAACGGATGCCGCCGTTGACGCTGTGTCATCAAGTACACGCTGCGGCGGTTGGTTTCGTACACGGTAGATCACGATTGACTGCATCAATAACCTAGTTGCGGTATCGCCACGCATGAGACAACGGGCGATCCGTGTTTTCACCGGCGGTGTCGGCGTATCGCACAACATCCAGCCAGTGACGCCCCCATTTGACTCGATATTCAGGCGACTGCAGAAGACGGTCGACGACTTTCGAGTACGCGTCGTCGGAATTATCGTTCAAAAAAGCGTCCAGTTCGGCGACCGTTGGCGGAAGTCCGGTCCGGTCGAAGGTGGCTCGACGAATCAGCGTCCGACGTTCCGCTGTTGGAGTCGACGACAGTGATTGCTTTGACATCTCCGCATTCAAAATGGCTTAGATTTCGCGCGACGTGAGATGCTCTGCGAGCACTGTTGCACGACTCACTTTGGGGACAACCAGCGGCTGAAACGCCCACCACGATTTCGCTGCGGCGACCGTCATGCCGCCGATAACATACGACAGTATCATGGGGGGCCGGCGCGCCCCGATCGATCCAGCGAACTAGTGCATCAATTTCGACGTCGGTGAGTTGCTCGCCTTTGTCTGGCGGCGGCATCTCCAGAGATTCATGCCGCACTGCCTGAACGAACAGACTGTCCTTAGCGTTTCCCGGAACAATCGCCGGGCCGCTTTCACCACCCTTCTGCCAGCCCGCCCGAGTATCCAGCGCCAGCCCACCGTTGGTCTTCGTTCCGCTGTGACATTCGTAGCAATGCTTTACGAGTACCGGGCGCACTTCCTTTTCGAACAGATCATCCGCGCGCAGAATCGGCGTTGTTAGCAGAACGAGGAAGATTAACAGCAGTTGTGATTTCGGATGATTGCCCGAAGCAATGCTTCCTGCACGACGGACACGATGTCCATCGTACGTTTTCATTTATGTCCAGAGTCCAATGAGTTTCTCTCCGTCCTTGACCTTAAACGGAAACTGCTTGCTGAAAGCGTTGTCTTCGATTCCGGCAAACTGCCGTAGTGCCACATGGACGTGTTCCGGACGAACGCGAATTCCCTTGTCCGCGTCCCGTGCAAGTGTTTTTGGATCGATCGGCACCGGCATCTGTTGCTCGTCTGTGGCTCCGATCACGCGGTTTCCGCGAATGCTGGGGCCCAGAAACATGATCGAACCGATCGACCAGTGATCCTTGCCGTTTCCCTTATTGTACGTGGGTGTGCGCCCCATTTCGCTCTGCACGATCACCACCAGCTTCTCACGAATCTGAAGTTCTTCCGCGCGGTGAAGTACGTAGGCAACGCCCTCCAAAAATTCGGGGATCAGTTTCATCTGGTCAGTGTCGTTGTTGGCGTGGCTGTCGAACTGTCCGATTGACAAATTTGCCGAGACGCAGACTCCTGCCTTGAATGCTGCCAGCGCGATTTCGGCCTGTTGAGCGAGCCGCTGTTTCGGGATGGATTTGGGAATGTGAGGCGTTACTCGGGCGAGCGCCTTCGAGTTGACTTGTGCTGCATACAACATGTTTTCGGCTCGCTCGCGACGAGGCAAAAGCGGCTGCGCTGCGCGATCGGCACGTCGCTGACCAAGTGCCTGTTCGATGCGGTCCAGTGCGAAGTCGTCGTGATACGGAGACCGTTCGTTGCCGTCAATGGAGTCGGCGTTTGCGATCCGTTTTAAAGATGGAAGGTACGGTACGCGCGACATGGCGACGAGATTTCCGGTTGCCGAATAATTGCCGAACGTCAGAAAAGACAATGGGCAAGCTGGCCCCTGACTCGCCGCCACCAGCGCGGCGAATGTCGGATACGCAAGGCTGTCCAACTTGCCCGTTGCCATGTATCGCGAACACGGGGAGTGGTTGTTGACTGAATAGTCGAGCCCGTTGAAAACGAGCAGTTCGTTACCGAACTCAGCGTAGAAATCTTCGTTGCTAAGTCCGCCCTGTTTATGTTTCGCGGTGGGTGCAAACCGGTGAGTGCCCTGCGTGAGAATGTCGCCATTCTCGTAAAGCCGGTTGATTCCACCAGCGCCTTTCGGGTCCATCAGGTAAGTCGTGTCCCAGCCGCCAGACGCGTTAAACACGATGTAGTACGGTCCCTCGTACGCTGGCAGTTCCTTCCCGTCGTCCGCTCGCGCGGCTTCTGGAATGCGAAGTGGCGCTGCCAACCCCAATCCCGCGCCTGCGCATCGTTTCAGGAAGTCTCGACGCAGTAAATGCTTGTTATTCATACAGAAACTCCTCCTGTCGTAGCAGGTAGGTTACAACGGCCCGCCACGCCCGAACGGTGTAGTGAGGATCAGGAACGGGAGCTTCGAGTCCCTGTCGGCAGCTCCAGATTTCGCGCTGGTCGAATTGTCTTCGAGCGGCTGCATCGGCAACGATTCCGGCAAACAGCGTGAACGTACGATCGACTTCGACCGAATCCGGCTTGTCGTCTCGACCCAAGACTCGCTGGTGCAGATGTACGATCGCACGACGAATCTGCGCGTCGGAATCGACTGATGTACCCGGTCGCACGTCCGGTTCAATGTTTGGAAACAGCAGGCGATTGGAAGGCGGTCGGCTGAAGTCGTAAGCCACGTTACGGCAGGCCACGTCGTTGCCGAGTGTGCGCTGGATCGATCCCATCGCACCGCTCGGATCCGTGGCGCGTTGCGTGACTTCCTTCGAGTCGATGCCGCCGTAAAGCATCGCTGTCTGATCGGTCAGCCGGCCCCACTTCCGACCGAAGACGGCGGCAACCTTTCGTTCAAGCTGTTCCGGACTGAGCATTCGCACAACGCCGATGTCGTTCAGTTCGGTCGTGCGTTCAGGCGTCGTTGCGACCGTCGCGAGTGCGTCGGCGCGGTAAAAGTCAGACAGCACCCAGTCTTTGATGACGTTCTTGAAATTGAACCCCAAATCGGAGAACCGGCAGGCGATCATGTCGGTCTGCCGCCGCTGTTCCGAATACGCTCGTTGTTTCGCGTTGTAAAGCGGATCGTCGAGATCCTTCGGCGGCAGGAGCGTACGCCGTCCCGTGAGGATGTAATACGCATGTTCGGTCATCGCAATGGCGAAGCGAGGATCTTTTGCGGTGCGTTCGCCGAGCCATTGCAGAGCCCGCCATCGCTCGTCGGCCGGCAGATCTTCACCTTCAAAGCCGGCCTCGAACATATCGGTGAACCAGCCTTCTTTGCGTTTGCCGTAGAGGGCGAAGTTTCTGTCGAACCGCCAGTAATCCTGAAACAGCCCGGCGACCGGGTCCAGCGTCTTATGGCAGACGACGCATTCGGAGGCCTGCATGGTCGGAATTTCAAACTTCGCCGTCACCGCCGCTGCGTCTGAGCCCCGTGCCGCCAGTTCCAACACATCAACGCCCAGAAAATGCTGGAAGTACATCCGAGCACGAAGTCGGTTGCGGTTGGTTTCCGTGGTTGGGTAACGACTCAGGTATTGAAAGGTGCTGAGCAGCCCCGCGTGTGGATAGAAGCCTGTCGCCGATTCCTGATCCTCGCGGCGACTGCGTCCAATCAATGCCTGCAGTTTGAACGGAATATATTCGAACGGATCGTCCTCGTCGGTGAACTGATCCTTCAACTCATCGAACACACCGTACCCACGAGCCGTATACGGAGAGACCATGATGTAGTCGGCCGTAATAATTTCGGTGAACGGCCGCTCGTTCCGCACAATATGTTCGATCAGTCTCATCGGTTCGGCCAGCAGCGCTGCGCGATAGTCGTTGGCCAGTTTGTAGCCAGCTTGACGTCGCTCCTTTTCGTCCGCGATGTGACTGAGGTCGTATTTCTGATACCACAGCCGCCTCTGTTCGAAGTGCTCGTAAGACAACACCGTCGAGTCCGGGTTTCCGTCCACGCCGAGTGTTAGAAAGATGTCGTTGAACGCCTCACGAAGCCGTTCGTAAAACGCTTTTTCCATCAGCACTTTATCGAAAACCGAGGACACAGCCTTCAGTTCGCCGCTAGCCACCGCGCTAAGTTCGTCGTTGGTCGGAAGTCGACCGGCCAACGAGAGTGTCGCTCGCCGCAGAAGCCGCCGATTGTCGAGCATCACGACGCCCTCAAAAAACGGCGGCGAGTTCCGGCCCAGAGCTGGATCGTTCATTGGAGCATCCGCCGGCGTCTTCACGCGTTTTACGAAATCGGCAAGGATGCGGTAGCCAGTGGAGTCTGGCTTCAACACCTCTTTGCCACCATGATCGAGCTCGCCGGTCACTTTCAGCAACACCAGCGATTCGTCGCCTTCCTTCAGCCGTGCAATGCGCGCGAACACGTCGCGATTGTGTCGCAGTACTTCCGCTCGCTCGGCGTCTTTACTTCGGTTCAGATCTTTCAACAAAAATCGCGAGTCTTCCGCATCGCCTCCAGCCTTGTGACACTTGAGGCACTCCATCGCGCCAACCTTCGCCCAGACCTCGTCGTTGAACCACGTATCGATCATCTCGGCGCGAACTGTTCCGGGACACGGCTGAGTCTCCTCGCCGATCGCAAACGCGGACGACCACAATGCCGCCAGTACTGTCAGGCTCAGAACGCTCCGATTGTTCATAGACCGGGTCTTTCAATCTTTCGGGATGGACGGTGCGTTGTGCCTACAACCCCGCAAGCTGATCTTTCGCGTTGCCGAATTCCGGCAGCGTCACGCCCATGCGATCCATGACGGTCAGACAAAGTGACGACATTTTGCGTTCTTTGGCGTCTTCGTATTCCAAAGTGCGACCGGTCTTCAATGAATCGGACAGACTGCCCGCCATCAGCAACGGGATCTTTGGAGCACTGTGTGCCGTCCATTGTTCGTTGGCCAACATGATGCATGAGTTATCCAGCACCGTGCCGTCACCTTCCTGCATCGCATCCAGTTTCTTCACAAGGTATGCGTATTGTTCCACCCAGAAGCGAGTGATTGAAGCGTATTCTTTGTTCTGCCAGCCGTGCGAATAGTTGTGGTGATCGACGTTCAGGCCAAGAAACGGATAAACCTGCCCGGACAGATTGTTCGTTAACAGTAACGTTGCGATGCGAGTACAGTCGGCCTGAAATGCCAGCGCGACGATATCGCACATCAGCCGAGAATGTTCGTCGATCTGATTCGGTAACCCGTCGGCAGGACGTTGTTTGTTTAGAACGGCCAGATCTGAGGTTTCGTCGAGTCCCCGTTCCTGCATTTTCGCGATGCGCTGTTCGACTGCACGAACCGACGTCGTGTATTCCTCAATGCGTGCATGGTCGGCGTTTGACACCTTTGCCGAGACGTCTTTTAACTGATCGAGCACGTGATCAAGAATGCTGGCGTGACTTCGATTGCTCTTGCTGTCGAACAGGCTGTCGAAAGCGAGCGACGGATACATTTCTGCGGGCACCGGCGACACTGGGGAGCTCCACGATACGTGCGATGCGTACATCATCGAGTAACTAGATTCGTGGAAACCGCTGACGGGCCGCTCACATCCCAGCACGAGACTCGGCAGCACCGTGTCATCCCCAAGTTGTTTGGCCAGCACTTGGTCCATGCTCGTTGCGGCTCGAATTTTACGCTCGCCCTGAGGTTGGATGCCGGTGAGAATTCCCGCTGCCCCTTTGGCGTGACCTCCGACCACGTTGTCGGGATGGCGCAACCCGTGGATGAAGTTCACCTTCTGCTTCACATCCTCCAGTGATGCAAACGCCGGCCCAAGTTCCAGCGAGTTGCCGCTGCCCTTCGTCCACCATTCGGGCGGATGAATTCCGTCGCCGAAGAAGAGAAACGCGAATCGCTTTGGCGGAATCTTTGCCGCTTGCGCGCCCAGCAGCTTCGCCGATTCCATCCACGGCAACGCCATGGATGCTCCCAGCCCCTGCAGGACGACTCGGCGAGACGCGCCGGAATTTCGTTGTGCCGTCATCGATTTCTTTTCCTTTGTACGATGGACATCCTGTCCGTCGATCTCGTGCGCGACGGACAGGATGTCCGTGGTACAAATCAACCAAATCACATTACCGTTCTGTCCTCAGGAATCCTCGGCGCTGTTCGTTACGAAGTGCAGTTCGGACCACAGCTGATTCAGTTCCGCGTTTTCCTGATCGGTGAGCACTTTTTGTACAAGCGGCTGGTCGTCACGGAAGAACCCTTCCACCAGATGGAAGCCCGCAGCTAATCCGCGCGTTCGGTCAACATAAAAGAAATCATTCGGAAACGAGTTAAAGAATGTGCCTGCTGATTGGGCGACCCGGTCGACCGTTTTGCTGTCAGCGAAAATCAGATGCTGCGGGTTTCCGCCGAAAATATTGCTGGAAGATTGTCCCACAGCGCGCCGCAGAAAGACGCTTCCTTCGTGGCTGAGCTTCGTGTCGAGATGACACGGCAGCATAAGGTGCTTGCCGCTGAGTTCTTTCTGCATCTCAACGGTCAGTGGAATTTCGATCACCCCCGGAGCTTTCACCACGAACGAATTTTCGTCGATGTCGTCGGTCGCGTGTTTTCCGAATCCCAGCGTTGCCACCAGTGCCGGATTGTGTTTTTCGAGCACACTGCGAAGCGACTGCACTTCCTGTTTCTTTGCGTCGTCGTCGTTGTGTGACAACCGAGCCGACCGGCTGAAGAAGGGCTGCTTCACGATCACGTAGTTGTCGCCCTCAGCGAACGCCGAATCGACGTGTACAAAAACGGAATACGCTTCGGCCTTGTCGCCTTTGGGCTCCTGAACGCGATCGACGTTCAGAAGTGATTCGTGGCGAAATGACGATCGATCGAATTCATCTCGACCGTCAGCGATTTTCGAACGATAGTCCAAATGACTGATCGGCCAATTGCCTGCACTCGCCTTGATCAGCTGAAGATCGGTCGGGGACAACACGCGCCGATGAAATTCGATGGTGTCCTTCAATTTGCCAAGCTCAATCGGACGGTCGGAATCATTCTTCGGTGCGGGAAGTTGTTTCCACGCCTCACCGATTTCCTTCAGGAATCCCGTGTGATCGCCCGCCTCGCCCAACGTCTGCCAAACCAACGTTAGATACTTCGCGCTAATTCTCGGAGTTTCCGAGCGACGGACGTTCAGCCACTCGTCGATGGAAAGTTGGCGATGTTCATTACCGCGATATTGATAACGCCACGCCGCTTCCAGATGATGCAACGTGTCGACGGCATGACTTTCATAAAAATCGATCACTGCCTGTTCGGTCAGCTTCTTGCGTTCGTTGTACGACGTCACCGGAAACGGAGCGAACGAAATCCCGTCCGGCTTCAGCACCAGATGATCGGCCACCAATTGCGATGCGGCCAGATGCTTCTTCACCAGATTTGGAGACGTTCTGAGAGCTTCACCAGTATTATCAAACCCTTCACCGCCGGCCGGATCAACGGGGAAGTCTTTTGTGGGGCGAATGTCGATTCCCGTGAGATCTCGAACGGCGGCGTCGAATTCCGTATTGGAAAGTCGCCGAGGCAACACGATGCCCGGATCACCAGCGTTCTTCACCGCTTCCGCCAGCGATATTTCTTCAACGGCAGCAAGAACCGAATTGCTCTCATCAATCGTCGGCTGCTTTTTCGCATCCTCCGGCGGCATTTCGCCGTTGCGAATGAATTCCGTGATGTTATTCCAACGACGAAAGTGCCCCGAAACATCCGCGTCGCTGCCATACCGAGTCAGATCAAGTTCGCCCTTGTGGACTTCGCTGTTGTGGCACTCGGCGCAGTATGTTTGAACGTAGGGGCGAATCACCTGTGAGCATTCGTCAGCCACCAAGACTGTCGAAAACATCAGGAAGAACGTCGCAACAAAAATAAGTTGAAACTTGCGGAACATGGCATTCCGGATGGAAGGAGAAAAGGCAGGGCCGACAGTATACCCGCCGAAGCCACAGACCGACCAGTATTTTGCGACATCACGAAATCAGTTTGTGACATGTTGTAATCAGATAACTGCGAAGACCGTCGATGCCATTGAATTCGGTTCCATCTTTGAATCGATCGAACCCACGAACGTGAGAACGTGAAGCCACTGAGTTCCAAATTCAATCGCGAGTGTTCGCTTCGCTCGTCCTTCAGCATTCTCATCGCCTGCGCTGCCAGCACCCCCGGTTGGTGCAGGTGGCCAGTTGCGGCCCGTTCTCGCAAATCGTCATCCGGCATCGACGACCACAGAAAGTAGCTCAAACGGCTGGTCAGTTCCCAGTCGTTGACCGGCGTTCGGTCCCGCAGGCCGTTGCTCCATATGCAGCAAGAATGATGGTGAGTGACAAAGCCGATGAACAACGGCAGGTACTCGTTTTCGACGACCGGAAACTTCGTGATGAATCGATGCTCAGCCCACAGACGATCCAGTTCGGCGGTTTGATGTTCGCTCAGAAACAGTTCGATCAACGGCTGATCTTCGCGATGAAACGTCTTCAGGCAGACGACTTCGTCCAGCGGAATGATGTGCGGGTAACAAACGTTCGGCGGAAAAATGCGACGGAATTCTGCCAGTAGCTGTGATTCTCCGTAGCCGCCTTTGATTGCCACGATAGGCGCCGATGCGTCCCACGTGACGGCGTCGGTCGGCGGTTCCATCACCACCTGAAACTGAATGGCGGCGTCCGTGGTGTCGACGTCCAGAGTGCAATCGACTTCGAATTGATGTTCGGCAAACAGCGTCGCCGACAATTTTACGGAAAGAACTTTTCCCGTGGCCAGCACCAAAGTGTTGCCGTCGACGGGCTTGTCCCGCGGATGAACTCCGAAGAGTTCCGATGAAAGACCATAGTCGTTGTTCTTCGAAGGCTTGCTGATGCAAGCAAGATCCATTCCCTTCAGCAGAGGCCCGGCAGGGGATAGTATTCACATTGCGAGACCGGATCGGACTTGTGGTTGTGGCCGCGGGCACAATGAACCGTGAGACTTTGAAATGTGCCCATCGTGGAGCTGGCATAATTATCTCGGTCGAGATTCTGCGCCGACCGATGATTGACCGTGTCTTCGCGCATGCGAACAACCACGCGAACATTCTCAAAGTAAACGACCTGATCAATTCGTTCGATTGGCTGAGCATCAAAAAGAATGAGGCTAAAGCTGACAGCAACACCGGTGACTTTGATGATCAAGGCTATGGACGTTAGGATATCGCCATAACAATGCACAAGCACGCGGGCCGCGAGCCTGATCGACTCAGCTCGTGAGCAAGCGCTGGCAAGGACGTGACCGATGGCGTCCTGAAGAATGGCCGCTTCATCCTCTTTCAATCACGTTTAGCTCTGAACAAAAGTAAGCCTTCGCGCAACTCAAAACTCAAGGGGACGATGTACACTATGAACGAACTGCGATTCTCACTAATCACTCTCTTGCTGCTGCTGCCTCTTAGCGCCGCAAGTGGGCAAAAAATTACCGTCGACATTCCCTATCTGCCTGATGGTCATGAACGACATACGTTGGATGTTTACGTGCCGGACAATTCGTCCGACGAGAATCTTCCGGTCATGTTCTGGATTCACGGTGGAGGATGGCAGCAGGGAAACAAAGACGATATCGGTCTGAAAGCGAAAGCACTGACTGACCGAGGATTTGTTTTCGTATCAACAAACTATCGGCTACTGCCGGAAGTAAAGATGGACGTGCTGATTCGCGACGTCGCCAGCTCTTTGGGCTGGGTTCACAAGAACATCAATCAGCATGGGGGCGATCCCCAACGGATTTTCGTCGGCGGACATTCTGCAGGCGCACAACTTGCCGCGTTAATCTGCATCGACGATCGATACCTGAAGGAAGAAGGAGTTTCCTTCGACGTGCTCAAAGGCTGCGTTCCGGTTGACGGCGACACGTACGACATCCCAAAAATCATCTCGACCGCCGAACATCGTCAGACTCTGTATGGCGGGAAGATGTTTACGTTTGGCCATCGACAAAAGTTTGGGAACGATCCTGAAAAACACGTCGATTTTTCGACCGTCACACACGTCGCCGAAGGCAAGGGGATCCCGCCATTTTTGATCCTGTATTTTCCCGGAAACCCGGACACACGCGCTCAGGCGGCGCGACTGGAAACGGTGTTGAAAGCCGCAAAGATTCCGGCAAGATCTTTCGGAAAACGAGACAGCAACCATAGTGGTCTGAACAACGATCTCGGCAAGCCAAGCGATCCAGCGACCGTCGAATTGTACAAGTTTCTGGATCCACTATTGGCAAAGTAGCAGGCTTGCATTGCTCGAGACTCCAACCTTTTAAAGTCTCATCGCGTAACAATGTCTATTCTGATCCTAGCTGTAGGGCGCTGTGCTTGCACGCATCATCGCTTCCAGTAAACCACAACTGCGCTGACTTGCTGACTTGCTGACTTGCGGGCCAGCGGTGCGTGCAAGCACGCACCCTTCCTGAACTTCTACGTCAATCGCGTCAGGAATACTTCTTGCATAAACTCGCGTGCAATGATCAAAGGGTCAATGTCAAGGTCGTAAACATCCTTTCCTTTGGCAACGTCGAAACGCTTGCGAGCCAGCTTATCGTTAACAACCAGCAGTTCACGCAGAGTCAGAGGGCAGTTTGGCATCTCACTCAAACGTTTGGCGCGATCGTCACCTCGCTGCTCACTGACGAGCAGACTCGCACCTGGACCTATCTCGGAATTGTCACGGTCGATTTCCGAGAACCAGTGCCGTCCGAAAAGAAACAATACTGCGACCTTTCGCTGCCCTGACGAAAGTCCACCCTAAGATACCACGTTTGGGAGGCGCTGCCGCCGGATCGAAGTGTTTCCCAAGTGGGCTGATCGACGATCTCAAAGGTTATGACCGAACAGAATCAAGTCCTGCCACAGCCGGGCCATTCTACCATTTCCGTCTTCAAACGGATGCAGTCTCGCGATACTCCAAAGCACCCAAGTGGCCAGGCAGATTGGCTCAGCGTCGTTTGATTCCGCGAGTAATTGAGAGAAACGATTCAGGAGTCCCTCAAGTTCTTCCGGTTTGGGCGGCTGATGGCGTGCGCCGGTAGTCATGACGCGGACGCTGCGAACTCGGCCTGCTGCGTCATCTTTGACGTTCGTCAGGAGCGTCTTGTGGATTGAAGTCGGAGATTCAATGCTGGGCCACGACTTGCGACTGGACACAAGTTGCTGTATTTCCGTGATTGCTTTCCCAAGGTTGATCGCCTCGGTAGCTTCGCGTGTTCGTCCAACATCGACGACACTGCCAACTTCCAGTCTACGACGACTTTGCGAAGTGGCGTGATGATGGCACTTTCGACGAGATTGTCACGGCGTTGTGAACGCAAATCCGTGAGGCCAATGGCCGGGAAGCGTCTTCCAGCGCTGCTTGTGTTGATACTCAATCAGTCAAGACCACAGAGGTGGGAGGAGAAGGACGTGGCTATGATGGTGGCAAGAAAATCAAGGGGCGGAAGCGTCATTAGCTTGTGGATGTGCTGGGTTTGTTGATCGCAGTCGTGGTGACGTGTGCGAATGCTGACGACGGAACTGCGGCGCCTTTGCTGCTGGAAAAAGTGACGGTCGAAGATCAGCCGAGATCCCAACAACGTCGGCTATGACGCCGTTTACGATGAACTCGGACGCAACATATCCAGTACCGACACGGTCGCCAGCCAGACACAAACGGTTTACGACAAGTCGGGCCAGCAGATTCAGGCGATTGATGCCAAAGGCAAGCCGACTAGTTACGTCTTCAACGCCCGTGGCCAGCGTATCACCGAAATCGACCGCCTGAACAACGCAACCCACTGGGCCTACGATGCCGGCGGCCATCTGCTGAGTCTCATCGATGCGGAAACGCAAACAACCAGCTACACATACGACGACGCTGGTCAGAGAATCACCGAACAGTATCCCGACCATGTTACTGGTGCAGTCATCGGTGACGCAGGTTACGGAATCATCACGTTCACGAACGATGAGCTGGGCCGTCGCCATGTCAAACAAGATCAGCAGGGCGATACGACGACCTACAACGTGGACATGGCGGGGAGAATGCTGACGCGAGTTTACGTGGGGCACGTAACCGGGCCGCTGGCCAATCAGACGGACACCGACACCTTCACATACGACCGCAACGGCAGAATGCTGTCCGGAATCAAGGGCCGTTACGCCAACACGGTGACGTTCAGCTACGATGACCGTGCCCAGCAAATTCAGGAAACGCTCACCACTCACGGCCAGACTTACACAGTCGGCTATCAGAAAAGCGAACTCGGCCAGACAACTCAGTTGCAGTATCCGGACGGCTCGCTGGTGGATCGAGCCTACACCGATCGCGGGCAGTTGTTGAGTGTCAAATACACCCCCATCGCAGGTACTCAGTCCAACGTCGCCGACTTCGTCTACGACAACGGTGGTCGAGAAACCACTCGCAACTTGGGCAACGGTCTAGCCACAACTCGCGGCTACTTCGCAGACAACCAAATCCAAAGCATCGCCACACCAACTGTCGAAACGCTAACCTACACCTACGACGCCAACAAAAACCCAACCAGCGAAACCCGAAGCGGAGTCATGGCACCGTATTCGTGGAGCACCGGCCCAACAGGATTCGACGACGAGGACCGCCTCACCAATTGGCAACGCACCAACGGCGACTCACAAACATGGAACCTCTCCCCGGTCCACGACTGGACCAGCACCACCATTAACGGAGCGTCTCAAGCGAGAACGCATGGGCCGGCTCACGAAATCCTCACCATGGCAAGAGCCGAAGTTTCAGCTACTCCCGCCGTGTTGCAGCACGACACCAAAGGTAATATGGTCACCGACGACCGTGGCTGTGGAATGGCCTGGGATTTTGACAACATGCTCCAGAGTTTTGGGGCGAATGGGGTGACGGGACTGAAGGACACGACGTATGAGTATGATGCCCTCGGCAGGCGTATCAGTAAAGCCGTCGCAGAAACCGGTGGGACCGTGACAACGCTGTTTGTGCAGGCCGGACAGCAGGTGGTTTGTGAATACACGCCCACCCGTCCCATCACCGATTGCGAACGAAGGTTCGCCTACGGAAGCTACATCGACGAACCGCTCCTCTTCGTTGACTCACTCATTGTTTACCACTTCCATCGAAACCGGCAATACAACAGTTATGCGATCACTAATTCAACTGGAGATGTGGAAGAATTTTACAGGTACGATCCATATGGGCATCATGAATCGTTTTCAATCTCAGGGGGGCAACTCGGAACGAATACGATCGGCGGGCACGGCTATTTGTACACGGGACGAATTTTCGACCCAGAGTCTGATACGTTCAATTTTCGATCACGTTCCTACTCTTCATTTGCTGGCAGGTTTCTCTCACGCGACAAAACTGCCTACTCAGCGGGA
This sequence comes from Fuerstiella sp., assembly GCA_041688835.1. Lineage (GTDB taxonomy): Bacteria > Planctomycetota > Planctomycetia > Planctomycetales > Planctomycetaceae > Fuerstiella. The sequence goes on along the minus strand of JBDNHJ010000038.1, from coordinate 1,455 downwards.
ATGAATTTGCACACGCTTTACTTGGTGCAGAGCCACGTGGATCCAACAGGAGAAAACCCAATTGCAATTCCAATTGCCGGAGGGGTCGTCATAATCACGGCTGCCGACATCCTTGGAATTACTGTCTGTGCGTGTTTGATTACTCCACGTTGCTTACAATTGGCGACAGAATTGGGCAAGCGAGCACTTTGTGTCGCTGGTTGTGACGCCAAATACGCCGCCGACAGTGTGACCTGCCGATTCTTGCGTAGTAAGAAGGCTCGAGCGCTTTGTTGGGCCAACGCCGCAGACAGGTATGGGAGCTGCATCGCCGGCTGCAACAGACTATGACTTAAGAAGTAATCGAAGAGTGGTGCTATGAATCTGATTATAGACGACGAATACTATGCGGTGGCACGTGATCGGTCTTGGCATCCTGTGCGAATAAAGATCAGTCCCCCAAAACCTGACAACGAGATGTTCACCTGTGAATGTACAATTGTCGGCTGGCCTCACGCCGAAGAAACGCTCAGATTAGCACCGATAGTCGGCATTACGGCCTTGCAGAGTCTTGACCTTACCATCGGAGTCATAAAGAAACTGTTGTTCGATGTGGATGAAAGTCAAGAATTTAAGGTTGAATTAGAACCACCGTTATCGTAGTGCCTTGTGGGTGCATGTCGGGGTCTGTGTGTGTCAGAAGATGTCCCGCGGGTAGTTGAAATGTGAGTGACGATTTCAGGGTAGACAATGATCTCATCGAGGTTTGGTTTGTTTGTCAAGGCGGTCTGCTTTGACATAGGAAGAACAAGGACATGCATTGTAATTTAGTTTCGGTTGACACGTGCGACAAAAGTGCGTGTGCTGAAAAGAACTAGGACATGCATTGTAAATTGATCCACGGCTGGTAGGGTCTGGTGTTCTTGGCTAGGACGTGAGTGTTTTGTGGGAGTATTGAGTGATGACGATGGCTCGTGGCGATTTGGGTGATTCGACTGTGACGCCATATTATCACTGTATTTCTCGGTGTGTTCGGCGGGCTTTTTTGTGTGGTGAGGGGTGTGAGCATCGGAAGCAGTGGATCGAAGATCGGTTGCGGGAACTGGCTTCGATCTTTGCTGTTGAAGTGGCTGCTTGTGCGATTCTGGACAACCACATGCACGTGGTTTTGAAGCTGAATGATGCCGCTGCGGCGGACTGGTCGGACGAAGAAGTAGTTCGTCGCTGGGGCAGAGAGGGCGCGAAGTTTGGTCAGTTAAAAAGCAGTACTTTAGCGAGGAAGTGATGGTTCCATGCGGCTCTTTGTTGCTTTCCTTTGACGCTGTCTTTGCAGGTGTGGTGCTTGAGCAGGCTGACGGCCACACGTCGCAGCCATGACAGATTGTTGGCCAGCGTTCGTTCGCGGACTCGGCTGGCGTCTTCGTTGAACAGCACGTCCAGTTGCCAGTGGCAGTTGTTTTCGATCGACCAGTGTTG
>JBDNHJ010000276.1:0-26222 GCA_041688835.1 Fuerstiella sp. | reverse complement strand
GAAGCAAACCTTTGAACGCGGAGAATGGCCGACCGAAATCGATCGCGGCTGGATCGAATTCACGCATGTAAAGTACGGCACAAGTCCGGTCGGCGGTTTGCAGAATGGGACTCCGGTCAACGAGCCGACCCGTTAGTTGTGGTCAACAGAGCATCGCGGAACTCGTCAGGAGCTTCGTGTGATTCACGGCACTGACCAAAGCCCTTGACGACTTCCGTGACAGATGCCATTCACTTCCATCTCTCCTGTGCGGCGTGTTCAAATCATGCTCCGAATTCATCTCTTCCTGCTGGCTTCCACGTTGATCCTGAGCGCTCCAGTTTCTGCTCAGAAAGCACAACAGCCGGCTGCCGTCTCTGAGGCAGAAGCGAACGCCGACGCTGCCGAGAACCCGGAAGCCCCCGAGACCGTCAGCGTTTCGGACTTCGTCACGGACACCGAGATTGATCAACGGCTACGAGAAATCCTGCGATCCACAGAATGGTTCACTGATGAAGCGGTGACGGTCGAAAATGGAGTTGTCTTTCTTTCCGGCACAACCAAGGACGAGAAGTATCGCAAGTGGGCCGGTGATCTCGCGTCCCGGACAGAAGATGTCGTGGCAGTCGTGAATAGAATTCGCGTCACCGAGCCACCCATTCTGGACCTCGACCCGGCTTTGGCGGCCTCCCGCGATATGGGTCGTTCTGTCATTCGGACTCTTCCGCTGATCGCACTTTCGATGATTCTGCTGGTTGTGACTTGGTTTGCAGCCGGAGCAGCGCAGCAAATCGGAGACTTCACGGTCTTGAAGCGAGTTGAAACAAAGTTGCTGCGCGAAGTGGGCCGGAAAGCGATTGCGATTCCTGTGTTTCTGCTCGGCATGTTTCTTGTGCTGCGAGTCACCGGTTTAAGCCAGCTCGCGATGACCGTTGTGGGTGGTACGGGTCTGTTTGGTCTGGTGATCGGTATCGCGTTTCGCGACATCGCTGAGAACTTTTTGTCCAGCATTTTGCTGAGTATGCAAAACCCGTTTCGCTACGGTGACCTGATTGAAGTCAGTGGGCATCTGGGCTACGTGCAGCGGGTCAACACGCGGGGAACGTTGCTGATGACACTGGATGGCAATCATGTACAGATTCTGAATTCAGACATCTTCAAAGGCACGATTGTCAACTACACGTCCAATCCCAATCGACGGTTTTCGTTTCAAGTCGGGATTGGGTACGACGTTCCGGCATCGAAGGCTCAGGAAACGGCAATGGAAGTTCTACGAAACCACCCGGCGATTCTGGACGATCCCGAGCCGCAGGTTCTTGTCGAACAACTCGCATCCTCAACGATCAATCTCGCGATCTATGCGTGGGTTGATGCCAATCAGCATAGCTGGGTCAAGGTGAAGTCTTCTGTGATGCGATTGGTTCTGAAAGCCTTCGAGCAGGCAGGCTTCTCAATGCCCGATGATCAGCGAGAAATTGTTTTCCCCGCTGGCGTGCCCGTTCAGATGCTAGAACACCAGCAGGAAAACAACCCCAGTGAGTCGGTGGACCGTGCTCAAAAGAGTTCTTCCGACGAAGACGTTTCCAATACGGCCGAAGGTGATTTCCGCAGTGAGGCCGGGGAGTTACAGGAACAGGCCGAAAAGTCGCGAGACCCGGACAGCGGCGAAGCCAATCTTCTGTCCGACTCGACGCAGCCGTAACGAGCCGTGGTATTGTTTGAGGCTTTTTGACGCGGGTGCCACACCTTGGTGTCCAGCCAGCGTGTGTCGCTTTAGCGCTCGGAAACCGCTATGAGAGATAGTTTTCAGTGTTCGGTTTTCAGTGTTCAGACGGCCCGTGCGGCAGTTTGCGATTCACTGAACACTCATTGGTGCCTCTTTTTGATTGGAGCCCGTGAGAGCGGTTTCCGATGGCTGCGCCACGCAACTTCTGCGAAGATGTGCCACCCGTCTCACCGCCATTAACTCCGCAATGTAAAACTCGAACGCCGCCCCGCGATCCGAATTCGGCGAGGACGACACGGCGGAATAGAATCCTTCCTATTCGACGCCAAAGGCTGAGATCGCGACGGCGATGAGCTCATCTCCTGAACCGGCAGGCTTGATCGAGACTCGGTCTCCAGGAATCAGGGCTGCCAGTTTCGCCGGTCGACGATCTTTCGTGATTTCGCATGTCTTCGGAACGATGAACGATTCCGAGACACCTTTCACGTCCACGATCAGCTTGTTTCCCTTGACCGCAGTTACAATTCCGTCAACCCGGCTGGTCGCTGTTTCGATGACCGTCTCGGCCGGTGACTCCGGTGGTGTAACGGTAACGCGAGCCGATGCTCGATCGATCATGATCTTTCCGACGCCGATGGTGGTGGCGATTACGATGACGCCAACAATGATTTTCTTAGACATGATTTTCTCCCTGTGAATTGACTTAGATATTCTCGACGAGCATGATCAGCATGATCATTAACCAAGACCCGCCACAGTCAACTGAGTAAGCGAACGCCATGCCGTTCTTGCCGTCCACCGCTTCGCAGCCGTTTTGTGGTTTTAGGACCGCTTTCCGGACGGAAGGACGAGCGGCGAACGACCAGAGTGACAGCCCGACGATCGGTCAGGCCCCCAGTCAGGAAATAGAGAAAGAGTAGCTGCTTCACGGCAGCAGTGTTCTCTAAGCAGCCTGCGCGGTCGCTGACCGACCACACCAAATGCCACGTCAAAGAAGTTTGCAGTTGGAAACCGCGCAAATCCCAGTCGATGTGTGCAAAAATCGATTTCCCGCTGATTGGAACGCGATCTGCAGTCCTCAAAGTAAAGATTTGTTTCAAGGAAGATCAAAGGAGTTAGCAATGTTGGTACTCTCACGGAAGCTCGGCGAAGAAATTTTGATTGGTGGGCACATTCGAGTGCGCGTAATTCAATGTGGGAATGGTCGAGTTCGACTCGGCGTGACTGCCCCTCGCGAAGTCGAGGTTCTGCGATCAGAGATCGCGTTTAACGGCGAGCATCAGCAATCGTCGTCACATCGTTCTCGCGGAACGGTCGATGCCGCATAGCTTAGCTTAGCATCGGGCTGGATACGCTGCATTTGATTGCTCGACGTCCCGCGCGGGAAAAGAGCAGTTAAGGATTTACACCAACGAAAACCCTTGCGGTTTCATGTAGCTGAAGTCGTCAAGGCTTTCGACGTCCGTTCTAAATCTGCCGAAATTCCTGACGAATTCCGCTCCGAGATCCTAAACGGCTACACATCACTTTCCCGGTCGCTGCCGCGCCAATGCGGTCGTTCGGCATTCGTGGCGACCGGTCGCGTAGACGATTCGTGAGCATCCTGAACGGACATCGCGCTGCGATACCAATTTCTCTGACGCACGTCGGACAGACATCGACCGCCGAATTGCCGACTCAAACGCTTGCGGCGTCAGTGGGAAAATCACCCGCTCAGGTTTGGCACGCGATGTGCATTACTATTTTCCGTCGGACAGACAGTCCTTCAACCGACAACCTCAATCTTCAGCCAAAGAAAGCACGGACATGATCACTCAGCAAGAACTTCAAGGAAACTGGAACGAAATAAAAGGGTGTCTCCGCGAAAAATGGGGACAACTCACGGAAGACGACTTCGCCGGTGCCAAGGGCAGCGTTAATCGCCTGATTGGAAAAGTTCAACAGCGAACCGGGGAATCAAAAGCCAACGTTGAATCGTTTCTGGATTCCGCTTTGGAATCGGGAGCGTCAGGATTCAGTCAGGCAGCGGAACAGATCCGTGACTACGCTCACAATGTCTCTGGGGCAACTCAGGAACAGTACGAACACGCTCAGGAAGCCCTCGCCAGCGGATTGGAAACGGCATCAGAAACCGTCCGACGTCGACCGGCGGAATCTGTCGCTGTGTGCTTCGGAGCCGGCCTGATTGCTGGTGCCGTGCTTGGCCTGATCCTGCGCAACAAGGCGTAGTGACCTTGATCGACTTGGTAGCGGAACTCGCCAAGAGTTTCGTGCGATCCAGAGCGAACCCCGAAAGTCTTGACGACTTCCGCTACGTGACCGGAATCATGAACCTATGGCACCCAAAGTTTCACATCCACAGTCGGCAGACGAAACAGCAGACCAGCTTCGTCGCGAAATGGCGTCGGTTCGCCGAGAACTTGGTGCCGACATCAAAGACGTGGCTGCTCGCGCGCAGGAGCTGACTGACTGGCGCAGCTATGTCGAGAAAGCTCCGTGGGCGGGACTTGCCGTCGCGGCTGCCGTGGGTTTCATCGTCGTTCCGCGAAAATTGAACGCAGAAACCGTCGATCCGGCCACTGTTGCAAAACTGGCAAAGCAAAATCGCATTGTCGTCGAAAGCAAACCCAAGGCGGCGGCTGCCAAAGCGGGTTTCGGATCGACCATGTTCCGGCTCATTTCCGGCGTGGTGCTGCGAGCGGCGGTTAGCTTTGCGACACAAAAGGCGGCACAGATCATGAGTCCCGATAAACCGAATCAACCGCCGAATGCGTCTCAGAAATCAGGAGCGACAAGATGATTAACCGTGTCCAAGAATCCGAGGACCAAGCGACCAGTACTTCCCTCTGGCCGAACGACACTGATGAGGAATCGCCAATGTACGAGCAACTGCGACTTCCAGAAATCCAAACTTTTGCGAAGCAGCATCCGGCTGCCGTCATGGCCATTGGACTGGTTGCCGGGCTGACGTTCGGATGGTGGGTGAAACGCAAATGATCACTCACGACCGAACATCACCCGAAAAGAACGGCACGTCAACAAACGGCGAGTCCCCCAAAGGCAAACCATCGTCGCAACGCCGAGGTATCAGCGCCTTACTACACGATGCGATCGCGCTGCTCGAATTGCAGGGCAAGCTGTTCACTCACGACTTTCATCAGCTTCGAACAGGATCTGGTCCGGCGCTGCTGATGCTGGCGCTGGGCGTGGTGCTGGCCTTTGCAACCGTGCCCGTGTTTCTACTCGGGCTGGGCTGGATGCTGGCATCGCTGGTCGACTGGCCCGTCTGGGCAGCGACGATTACGGTCGCGTTCGTGGGTGGAGTCGCCCCTGCGCTCGGACTGCTGGTGCTGGGCTGGAAGAGTCTGCAGCGGAAGGCCGCCGTGATGAACCGATCCACGACAGAACTAAGAAGAAACACCGACTGGCTGAAGCGGCGATTGCAATCATCGCTATAGCGGAACTCGTCAAGAGTTTCGTCCCGTACTGCCCACTGTCGTAGCGGAACTCGTCAAGAGTTTCGTGCGATTCAGAACGGTCGTCGAGAGTCTTGACGACTTCCGCTACGTTTACGAAACCTCATCAATAAGGAAACCTTTCATGTCAACCACACAAACTGGCAACACAAGCAACACAGCAAGTCCCGCGAAAACTCAACGGCGGGCGCCGGAACAGACAATGCAACCAACACAGGACATCGTGAATTATGTCCGTGAGTACGCTCGGCAAAAGCCTGACGTCGCTTCGTTGTGGTGTCTTGGCCTTGGCATCGTGATCGGTTGGAAGATCAAGCCTTGGTAGTCCGATTTGCAATCGTTCGCCCGGTGGTCGTCTGTCGTTCGCCCACCCAAGTCGTAAGGGCGAAGAATTCGACAGAAAGATTGGGCGGCAGAACGACTCTGCATCACCATTTTTCTGTCGCAAAATCCTTCTGCCCAACGTTCATGTCGGAACCATCCGCCGCCGCACAGCAACTCGCAGTCGGACGATTGCTGCGGGGCGTGTCTATTTAGTGAGCGACAAGACGCTATCCGTCGGTGACGCGCTCGGCAACGCTTGTGAAAACCGCTGTCTACCCTTGTCGCTCACATTCTTGTCCAAATCAGCACTCTCCTTGGCTGTGTCTGCTGCCGGAGCAATCTTTGCCGTACCACAGCGGGACATTTTCGTCGCTGCCAGTCGGCAACCGTCCACTGGCTGCAGTGCTGAGCGCTTAATGATCGCCCGCAAACCGTGCCGGCACTTGAGCGACCGTTCCGGAACGCAACAGCAGCTTCGCCCCCACCTCGGAAGCGCCGCTCGTTCAGACGAATTCCGCTGTCCCAGCATCTTTCCACGCGGGAACTGAACTCGCCGACTATTGGCACAACCCTGGCATAGCAAGTAGTCGGCAGCGTTTGACCGCGTGACAAGACGCGGCCTGTCGACACAACTAGGGCCAATCTCCCGGAACCAGAAAATAGGGTGTCACGAACGCCAGCCTTCAACCGTATCAGCTTTGATTCAGCGGCCATCCTATGACGCTCAAAGCGTTAATTCCCCCAACCCAAGGAAACTCGTCACGATGAACAACGGACGTAAACAACTTGTGCCATTCCTTTGCTGGTGCCGATGTCACGGCCATTGTGCTGGAAGTTCCCAGCAGTTCTTTGAACGGACCGAACATCGCCGTGTCCGTTCGCACGACGGTCGGTGGAAATCAGTTCGATCGCATGGGGCGTCCTGCGATCAACACAGTGCTGATTCCGTCGGCTCGTAAAGACGAATTCAACACGGCGAATCCTGTGTTCGACTTTGCAGATTTCGGTGCTGATGTCCAGGCGACCATTGAGTCTCTGAACGGCGGCGATACAGCGACGGCGGCCGCTCTGACCGCAATCCTGCTGCCCGACTTGCTGACGTTTGACACATCCAGTGCGGCGGGTTTCCTGAACGGACGAAAGCTGGCTGACGACGTCATCGATGCGGAACTTGGTCTACTGACCAATAACGGAGTCACCGGCGATGGAGTGGACGCAAACGACGCCGCCTTTTTGAACGTCTTCCCGTATGTGGCATCGCCAAACGGACCGTAAATGGATGATGGGGGAAGGCCATCCAGTGGACTTTGCAGATTGAGTTTACGAACACTGAACGTAGCGGAAGTCGTCGAGACTTTCGGCGATTCACGGCACCCGTCGAAACTCTTGACGAGTTTCGCTATTCGGATGTCGGATGGCTGACAGAAAAACGATCGAAACACGGCACGAACCATTTCTCTTCCGGAGACTCCAGTGACACGCTGTTGCAACCGAATCGCCCTGATATTGGCAATGATCATGACCACTTCCAGTTCCGCCATGGACGACACTCAAACAACACGACGAGCCAACGTGCAGGCGGCGTTTGACGCCATGGAGGCCGAGCAAATCGGCAATGATCTGGTTGGCCGCGAGGGTCACATGGGACGCAAAATTCCGGTGATGAAAGCGATCTCAACCTTTCAGAAACGCGTCGTTCGAACACCAGACGATTTTCGCAGCATGACCGTGCTGGGGCAGTTGTATATTCGACTGGGGAAAGAGACGGGGAGTCACTCGGCGTATGTTTCTGCAGAAAAATCGCTGCGATCAGCGTTGGAAATGTCCCCGGATCATCTAACGGCCATAACATGGCTGGCGGTTGCCTTGCAGGCCCAACACCGTTTTCGCGAAGCGTTGCCATTGGCCGAAAAAGCATGGTCCGCGAATCCCCATGATACGATGGCGCTGGCAACGATCGGTGACTGTCAATTTCATTTAGGCCGAGTGACTCAGGCGTCTGACACGTGGCAAAAACTGGTCGAAGCGGAAGGCCGAGTTGCTCCTGTTTTGGCTCGATTGGCTCGACTGGCTCAGCTTGCGGAAATCCAAGGCGATCCGCAGCAGGCGATCTCGCTGATCGAAGAGGCTCGCGACGCTGTCCATGCTGCGGGCCACGCGGATGCTGCCGTGGCATGGTACGAACTTCGCCTGGCAAGTCTGCATCACGCCATTGATGCCGCCGAAGAAGCGCGCGTCCACTATCAGACGGCTTTGGAATTTGACAATGATCTGCATGAAGCCCGCATTGGGTTGGGGCGATTGCTGGCTGAGCATGGCGACATGGAACTGGCGACGGACCTGCTGGAAGAAGCTGTTCAGGCCAGTGGATCCGCCTCTGCCATGATTGGCTTGGGCGATGTGCTGCAGGTTCAGGGACACGCCGATACGGCAAACGCTTGGTACGACCGAGCCGAAGGGATTCTTCTGAAGGAATTGGCGACTTCCGGCACTGCTCACCAGCGTGACGTTTCACGATTCTTCAGTGACCGTCAGCGGAGTCCCCTGCGAGCGGTTGATTTGGCCAAACAGGATCTCCGTTGTCGGTCCGACATCTTTGCTCATGACACATTGGCGTGGGCTCTGCACCGCAACGGTCAACACATCGAAGCGGCTCTGGTGATGCAGCGAGCATTGCAGCACCACGTCCAAGATGCTCGGCTACATTTCCACGCGGGCATGATTTTCGGTGCCAGCGGGCAAAGCGAAAAGGCCGTTCGGCATCTGACGATGGCACTTCAGATCAACGCTCACTTCGATCTTCTTGACGCAAAAATCGCCCGCCAGAAACTCACGGAGCTGGAGGCATTGGCAACAGCGAAATTCTGACTCGTGCCGTGTGCTGCTGCCCGGTTTAGCCGTTCGCGACGGCGGTCGGGCAGCAGCGTCGGTTTCTTCTTTTCTCTTTCAACTTGATCTTCTTGTTTTTTCTTCTTGACCACGACTGTAACCAGCGGCACGAACCCTGGTTCCTTCGTAATAAGGCACCACTATGTTACTTTCTCATTGGCTTTCTGAATTCTTCTCAAACCGCTCATCACGACGGGATTCCCGAGAACGAACCGTTCCGGTTTCCAGCTTCCGTCAGCCGCGACGGAAGCACAAGTCACGATTTCGTTCTTCCGCTGCCGAAGTGCTGGAAGAACGAGCTCTGCTGACGGCATACATCGTCGACACCCTCGAAGATGGCAGCCTTGCAGGTGATGGTGCCGTCAGTCTTCGCGAAGCCATCACGGCAGCGAACACCAACGCCGCGTTTCTGGATGCAGCCGCCGGTGAAGACGGACCGGGAATCGTCGACACGATCACATTTGATCCGGCACTGAATGGTATGACGATCACGCTGAACGGGACGGCTCTTTCCATCAGCGACGACCTGATGATTTCAGACACCAATACCGTTCCCATTGTCGTGGACGGGAACTCGGGCAGTCGTGTTTTCGAAGTGGCCGCCGGAGCTGGTACAGTTTCCATCGCCGATATCACCATCAGCGGTGGGATGGCTGATCAAGGCGGCGGGTTGTACGTGAACAGCGGGCAAACGTTAGCGTTGAATAATGTGATGGTGAGTGGCAATACAGCCACGGGTGCCGCAGCGACCGATGGCGGCGGCGGAATCTACAACGCCGGAGGAACACTGAACATCAGCGATTCCACCATTACCGCCAACATGGCAACCGGCACGTCTGGCAGCGGCGGCGGAATTTTCAGCACCACTGGTAACGTCACGATCAGCACTTCGACGATCAGCTTCAACGAAGCCAATCGAGCGGGCGGCGGCATCGAACTGGTCGAAGGCACGGCGCTGTTGACCGCGGTCAATCTCATCAGCAACGACGTCGATCTGGGCACGGCCAATCCCGGCAACGGTGGCGGTGTTCACATCACGGGCGCAGCCGATTTTACGATGGACGGCGGCAGTGTGTTCGGCAACTTGGCCGGACGTGAAGGCGGTGGTTTGTGGAATGGCAGTGGCACGATGACCATTCAGAATGGCACGCTGATTCAGGGCAACGAAGCGGGCGGACCAGCCGCCGATGACGGTGGCGGCGGCATCTTCAATAACGGCGGAACGCTGATCGTTGATGGTTCTGCAGCGCCCGTGCAGATCATCAACAACGTGGCGTTTGGAACACTCGGCAGTGGCGGTGGAATCTTTAATGCCGGCGGTACAGCGACGATTAGCAATTCCGTCATCGACGCCAACGAAGCCGTTCGAGCGGGCGGCGGGATTGAAACTGCGGGCGGCATACTGACCATCACAAACACCGACCTGACGAACAATGATGTCGACGATGTCGTGGGTGTGCTGACAGATGCCAATCCCGGCAATGGTGGAGCTGTCCACATTGGTGGCAGCGCCGTAGTGACGATCACCGGCGGCACGATCAGCGGCAATACCGCGTCCAACGAAGGCGGCGGGCTATGGAATTCTTCCGGCGGTTCGCTGACCGTCGACGGAACCGCGATCGATGGCAACATGGCGGCGGAAGGGGCAGGACTTTACGCTTCCCCAGCCGTGGCCAACGGAACTCAGGCATTCACGGTCGATCTGCAGACACTGAACGCGGACTTCGGTTCGACGGTCACCGGTTCGGGCACGATTACGCTGGACACATCCGGTGTCACCAGCCCGACCAGCGGCACGGCGACCGTTCGAGTTCAACTGAACGCCACCGGATTGCAGGACGTCACGTCGATCGGCGGTCTGCATGTGGCTCATATTCACGGACAGTTTGCGGGCAATGCGTCTCGGCCACTGGCAGCTCAGGGAGCTGGTCCGTTCTTCGCTGGTGAAGGCGGAACGCCCGTGCAGTCGATCGTGCCGACTCAGGCGGCCGACGGAGCGAACAACATCGACGAAGTGGCCATGGGGCTGGCCGACAGCAATTACCTGGACTTCTTCGAAGGACGTCCGGCGTATGGTCCGGTCGGTCTGAATCTAACCAACCAACAACTTGATGCTCTGGACGGCGTCGACGACGGAGGCACCATCGCGTATCCGCCTGATGGAACGGCTCCGCTGAGTTACTTCTTCCAACTGGCAGGAGCCGGGTTGATCACTCCGACCGATCTGTTCCCGACCGGCTCAACGTACAGTCAGGACACGACGTACGAATTTGACCTGAGCGATCCCGACCAGCGGCGTCAGTACAACAACCTGACTCCGTTGAACACGCGTGAGATCGTGATTCACGGCCTGACCATTCCCACACCGATTTCCGACGCGATTGATGCGGCGTCTGGCGCAGCGGCGGGGACACCGACGGCTGGAATTCCTTTGGGCAACGGCATGTCGTTCCGCACCACGGCTCCAGTGGCGGCAGGCACGATTCAGGCTGCCGCGGGAACGGGCCACGTCACCATTTCCAACGCCACGATCAGTAACAACACGGCGTCTGGCAATGGTGGCGGTCTACTCAACGATGGAGGTTCCGTAACCATCACGGACACCGACATCACTGGCAATGTTTCCGGCGGAGACGAACCGGGCGAAGGCGGCGGCGGTGTCTTCAACGATGGAACGCTGGACATCAGCGGCGGCATCATCAGCGGCAACACAGCGGTTGTCGCGCTGGGCAACGGCGGAGGAATTCTGAACGCAGCGAACGGAACCACGACCATCACCAACACCACCATCACCGGCAACAGTGCGGCTCGAGCCGGCGGTGGAATCGAAAGCGCAGCAGCACTTACGCTGTCGAACGTTGATCTGACAAACAACTTCGCCGGAATCAACGGCGGCGGGCTGCATGTCAGTGGCCCTGCGTCGACCGACATCACCGGCGGCACTGTCAGCGGTAACTCGGCCGCACAGGAAGGCGGAGGATTGTGGAACGGCAGTGGTTCGATGACCGTCAGCGGCACGGTTGTGGATGGTAATTCGGCCAGTGGGATGGGAGCCGATCAGGGCGGCGGAGGAATCTTCAACGCCGGAGGCTCCATTGACATCAGCAACGCCACCATCATCAACAACCTCGCATCCGGCGGAACCAGCGTGGCTCTGATTGGAGGCCAGGAAGTTCTGGCGGTCACAACCGACGCGACCGGAAATGCGAACCTGCAGTACAATGCTCAGACGGACACGTTCGACCTGAGACTGTTCATTACCGGCATCGCTCTGGCCGACGTCACGGGAGCTCACATTCATGTTGGCGATTCGGGCACAAACGGAGCGGTCATTGTCAACCTGCTGGACAACGCCAGCTTTGTCGAATTCAACGGCGGCATTCTGCTGACTCTGGACGACATCGCCTTCCCTGCTGCCAACGAAGCGGCTCTGCTGTCCGGCGGCACGTACTTTAACGTGCATTCAACGGCCAATGCGGGAGGCGAAGTTCGTGGGCAGATCACATTCCCCGCGACCATGGGTTCTGGCGGCGGAATCTTTAACGACCAAGGAACGATCACTGTGACCGGTTCGTCCATCAGCGGCAACATCGCCAGTCGAGCGGGCGGAGGGATCGAAACCAATGCGGGCGAGGTGACTTTGAACAGCGTCACGTTAGACCACAACATCGCCGGACCGACGAACGCGGCAACACCGGGCAACGGCGGGGGCGTGCACATTTCCTCGAACGCCAACGTCACGATTCACAACACGACTGTCAGTAGAAACACGGCTCGCGAAGGCGGTGGGCTGTGGAATTCCGCGACCGGAAGCCTGACCGTTCGCAACTCCACAATCGTGTTCAACGACGTAGCGGCTGCTGGTCAGGGCGGCGGAATCTTCACTGTCGATGGAGGCACCACATCTCTGGTGAATACGATCGTCGCAGGCAACAACGTGACTGGCACCAGCACCTTCGACGAAATCGGCGGCAACATCGCGGTGGCTTCCAGCACCAACAACCTGATTGCCGATGCCGCGACCAGCGGAGGACTCACTGACGGAACGACAGGCAACATCGTGGGAGTCGGTGGCACGGGCACGATGGCCGTGAACACCATTCTGAATCCTACGTTGACCGACAACGGCGGCCCGACTCGCACCCACGCTCTGGTGACTGGAAGCCTGGCCATCAACGCGGGCATCGATTTGACCGCCGTCGGCATCACGGTCGACCAGCGCGGAGTTGCTCGTCCGATCGGAGCGGCGTTCGATATCGGGGCTGTCGAATTCGATCAAACTCTGGGCGACCCCGGCACGATTGTCGGCCAGAAGTGGCACGACCTGAATGGAGATGGTGCGCGTCTGCCGCAGTCGGTCATCGATCTGCAGTTGTTCGCCGTCAACGGAAGGTACTTTACAAACGTCTACGGCGGCGGTGAACACTGGTATCGATCGGCTGTCGACAATGTGTTCCACTTCGTTCTGCCTAATGGCACGCTGACTCGCTGGGACGGTACCGCTGGTGAACTCACAGGAACCGTCATCGCGAACCTGAATACGCGTTTCCATCGTGATGAATTCCTGCTGACTGAAGCTCAGCCCGAACCCAACCTCAACGGGTTCACCATTCAGCTTCTGGATGCTCAGGGTAACGTCGCGGCCAGCACAGTGACCGCCGATATTGATTTGAACGGCGACAGCAACATTGATCCCACCACAGAAACCGGCATCTATCGGTTCACTGATGTGGCTCCTGGCAACTACACGATTCGCGAAGTGGCTCAAGCGGGCTTCGTGCAAAGTGCGGGGCCTGCGTCCGTCAATGCAGTGCAGGCGTTTAGCCTCAACCAGTCGCTTGAGCTGAATTACACGGGCAACTTTTTTACCAACTTCGGTGGGCAGAATGAAAAGTGGATCAAGCAGGACCAAGGTTGGGTGTATATCACTCCGGATGGTTCGCTATTCGACTGGATTGCTGGCACCGGCGGAACGAACGGGCCACTGCGAGGAAATCTGATCACGACGCTGGATCCGACGTTCCACATGAACCCACAACTACTGTTCGACGCCACGAACCCCAGCGTCGTCGTCGCATCCGGTGAAGTTGTCGATGGGCCGGACTTCGCCAACTATCAGCCTGCGGTGATTTCTGGTCGAGTCTTCGCGGACACCAATCAGAACGGCGTCCGCGATGCCGGTGAGAGCTATGTCGTCGGACAGAACGTAGAACTGATCGACCGTGACGGCAACGTAGTGCGAACTGTGGTTTCGAAAAACATCGATCTGAACAGCGACGACACAATCGATCCGGAAACAGAACGAGGCATCTACTCATTCGACAGTGCCGTCCCCGGGCAATACGGGGTCCGGCAGGTTCTGACTGGCAGCCAAGTGACCACGGCACCGTTTCCAAGTCGCTTTTCGGACTTCGCCTTTCGGCTCAACGAGCGTTTGGAACTCACGTTCACCGGCAACTTTTTTGAAAACTTTGGAGCCAACCAAGAACGCTGGTTGTATTCCGGATCGCTGGCGGAATGGACATACATCACGACAGACGGTGAACTCTACGAGTGGGACGGTGTGAGCACAGGCAGCGACCTGACGGGCACACTGATCACTCGTCTGGACAACACCTTCTATAACAATCCGGAACGTCTCTACGACGCTCAGTCGACAACATTGACGGTCAGCAGTGGTGAAACCGATCTGCGTAACTTCGGAGTCTTAGACATCGACCAACTGTTCTCGAACCTGGGCAACCTGTTGAACTAGTCGCAGTATTTCAGCAGGCCGAGTTCCGCCAGTTCGTCATCGATGGCTGCGGACTCGGTGCTGCCCACGGTCCGTGCAACTTCTTCTCGTAGCAGCCCGCCGAACTTCTTTCGCGCTCGATGCAGTGTCTGGCGGACCCAAGCTTCGGTAACGCCGTCACGCTGCAACAATTCCGCAAACGCCTTCGCCATATCGGCTGCGGAGTCGTGCGGGAACTCGGCGCGATGGCGTAGAATTGAATACGTCGCGGAATCCGATTCCTCCTGAGCAAGTCGTAGAGCATCCCACGTGCAATTCAAAATTTCTTCACGCCACAGATCGTCGAAGGCCGGAACGTGGTCGTTCAATTTCGGCGGTTGCTCAGAAAACTTTTCCAGTGACTTTTTTTCGGATGCTCGTTTGCGAAAGTAGTCCGTGGCAAGGTTGCTCAAGGAACGTTTCAGAAAATCGCGAAACCGACCTCGATCCCGATCTGCACTTTCGTAGCGGCCCGCCAGAAATCGCACGGCGAAATCCTGAGCCAGATCGTCGGCCACGTTTTCGTCTTTCACACACGCCAGCAGGTAGCGATACACCGGGGCCGCGTAGCGATCCAGCAGCAGTCGGCGTGCTTCCGCGGCGCGCGAATCTTGAGGACCTGAGCGGCGAGCGAACCCCAACTCCGTCCAGTTCGTCTCGATTTCACTCAACCGTTTCCGGGGCCTGCTGTTCAATGATCCAGATCTTTCTACAAACGTCACAGAAATCGTCAAGGTATTCGACGACACACAGTGCCAAGTCGCTGCCGAGGAAACCCCCGAATCCGTTCTCAGCGGAAATCGGGACACAGACAGGTTATACTCGATATGTTCCAGTTACGATCCGAAAATGTAGCGTCTCTCTCGTTTGAAGCCCACCATGACTGACCGGCGATCCCTCGAAACGGCCTCGGACGACTTCCCGATCGTCCCTCCTTGGCGAGACAGGGAAGCCAGTGATTCCGCTGCCGTGGAGCGTTTTCGCGACGTGCTTCGGACGCGGCCGGAAACGTTTCAGGACGGCGACACGCTGGGAGACTACGTGCTCGCCGATCAACTGGGATCAGGGGCGATGGGCACTGTGTATCGAGGCTATCGCAGCGGTACCGAACAAGCCGTGGCCATCAAAGTGCTCAACGCCAGCTTCGTTCGCCAAGAAGACGCACTCCGACGTTTTCGCAAAGAAGCTCGCCTGCTGTCCGAAGTTCGCAGTCCCTACATCACGCAACTGATTGATGTCTGCGAGCAGGGTGACCACCAGTTTATCGTGACGGAACTTGTCGAAGGCGACACCGTGGCCGCGCTGCTGAAAGCACAAACGCGACTCGACGAAGCCACTGCCATCAGCATCGCCGCAGAAGTGACGGAAGCTTTGGTTGATATTTCACACCTGAATATCATTCATCGCGATATCAAGCCCGATAACATTCTGCTGGCTCAGGCGAAAGCTGAAGGCGCCTGTCAGTTCACCGCCAAAGTGACCGACTTCGGCCTCGCTCGTCACACAGAACAATCCGGTTCGATGGCTATGACCCGCGACAATTCCGTGCTGGGCACGCCGTTGTACATGTCGCCGGAACAATTCGGAGACGCTAGCTCGTTGGACGCAAGGTCAGACATCTACTCGCTGGGCGCGACGCTGTTTCAAATGCTGACAGGCGTGCCGCCGTTTGATTCCGGAGACATCCTACGTCTGGCAGAAATGCACCGACATGTTCCTGCTCCGGACGCCAGATCTCGAGAACGTAGCGTCAGTGAAGCTGCCAGTGAAATCGTCGCGAAATGTCTTCAAAAGCGAGCCGACCTGCGATACCAATCGGCGGCGGAACTACTGGCCGATCTCAGACGCCTGCAACGCGGTGAAGCCACGAGTGTCGCCGTGCATCCGCTGCTGCCGTCCGCAAATCCAACAGCCGTTCAGACGTTCCGTTTTGAATGGGAACTGGTGTCATCACCGGCGGAACTGTGGCCCTATGTGTCCAATACCGAACGGCTGAATCGCGCCATCGGGTTGCCTCCTGTGCGTTACACCACATCAGTCAACGACAACGACGCTGTGGAAACATTTGCCAACGTCCGGATCGCTGGCATACCGATGCGGTGGCAAGAACACGTGTTCGAATGGATCGAAGAACGTCGTATGGGCATTCTGCGCGAATTTGAAAAAGGTCCGCTAAAATGGTTCACCAGCGTGGTCGAATTCTACCCGACCGTCGACGGCCAAACGCGACTGGTTCACACGTTGAAAACGGAAGGCCGAGGCTGGTTCGGGAACGCGTTCGCGAAATTCAAGTTGGGCTTCGAAACCAGACGTTCATTGTCGAAAGTCTATCATCACATTGATGGCGTGCTTGCGGAAACACATGGGGCGGACCCACTTATCGACGCCTTCGAACCTTCAAAAAGAATATCTGCATCCGGACAGCGTCAGCTTGACGAACTTGTTGCGAAACTACTGCAGCAGAAGGTTTCCCGCGATGCGTTGCTCAGAGTTTCCGAATTTCTATCCGTCGCTGCGGCGCAGGATGTCGCCCGCATCCGCGCCATTGCGTTGGCACAGCGACTGAACGCTCGCGTGGACGACGTCGTGTCCGTCTTGCTGCATGGTGCTCGAATCGGCATGCTGGAACTGGCATGGGACATTATCTGCCCGTCCTGTCGCATCGCGTCGAAGACATATGATTTACTCAGCATGGTTCGAGACCACGAACACTGTGAAGCGTGCAATGTCGGGTTTGAAATCGATCTGGCGACGCAGGTGGAAGCCATCTTCCGAGTTCACCCGCAGATCAGAAAGTCAGACACCGGGAACTACTGCATCGGCGGGCCCGCCCATTCGCCGCACATAGTCGCTCAAACAAGACTCGCTCCCCGCGAAAGCCTGAGTCTTGGTTTGGCCTTGGCGGATGGAACGTACTGCATCCGAGGTCCGCAGTTGCCGCATTCACTGACATTTCGTGTGCAAACTGCCACCCCAACGGTGGATCGCACCGTCAACATGGAAGACTACGTTCCGCCGCCACAGGCAATGATTCATTTGCACCTGGCCGACGGTGACGCATGGAAACGTACAGACCTGCGGATGACTGCGACTCAGCAAATCATCGCGCTGCACAATGATTTTGATCGTGAAGTTGTTGTCCGTGTTGAAAGAACGACGGCCGTCACAGAAGCACTGACAGTCGCGCGACTGACTGGAATTCCATTGTTCCGTGAGTTGTTTCCCCACCAACTGCTGTCGCCGGCGCAGTTGGCAACGTTAACGCATGTGGTGCTTCTGCAAACCTCAACCACATCGCCGGCCGAATTGACTCAGCGGCTGAGCGAATCCGTCGCACGGCAACTCATGCAACAACATCTGCAACGACTCAATGACCATGTTGCCGAGCACGGCGGCACGTGGATTAAGATCGTGGGAACAGGCGCACTGGCGGCCTTCGTCAACACAGAAGATGCAATGCGTTGCGCAGAGGCCATTCAAACGACGGGACCCACTCACGAAACCGTCTCGGCGTGGAAGGTGACAGTGGCGATCACTGCGGGCGAAGTGACCGTCACATCGCTCAACGGCCAGCTGGACTATCTCGGGCGGCCGGTGGACCAACTGACTGATCTGCTGGCAAATGCGGAGTCGGGGACGGTTGTTGGTGTGTGACAAACAATGGTCGTAGCGGAACTCGTCAAGAGTTTCGTTGAAAGCGAAACTCGAAAGTCTTGACCACTTCCGCTACGGCGGCCGGAGACGATGCATGGTTGCTGAACGACCGTCGTGATTGCTCAACAACCCGGCGATGTCTAGGATCTCACTACTGTTTCCGGCCCAGACAGCGAAACACGAGTCATTGACGTACGTCGCCACTTCGGCACGGCGGTTGCACCATCGAGTTGCATAACAGAGTTGAAGCCCGCACAAGTTGCACCGTTAGTAACCGCGGTGCCTCTCATTCTGACGGGCCGTCCCGCGTGTGAATCGGTACGACAGACGTACTAAACATCCGGACAAACTCACGACTCCCCCCAACTTCGAAAGGAATGAAACGGATGTCCGTTGAAACCAAATCTACTCTGACTGACGAAACCGTCGAAAAGCTGCAGGACCTTGTTCGGATCAACATTGATTCGTACGAGGGGCTGATTGATGCCGCCGATGCCATCGACGACCCACGTGTCGAAAACGTGTTCCGCGAAACGGCTGCGGAGCGCAGCAAATTCGCCGAAGAACTGAAGATGTATGTCGAATGGAACGGCGAGACTCCACCGAAGGAGCAATCGTTCGCGTCGAAGGTGCATCAGACTTGGATGAACTGCCGAGCAAAACTGAATAGCGGCGACGCGCACGTGGTTCTGATCGAAGCCGAGTACGGCGAAGACCAGATCAAGGAAGCGTACGAAGACGCCTTGACGGAGAATCCCGGCAGCGCGATGAGCGAACTGCTGCATACTCAGTACGCCGTCGTGAAAAAAGGCCACGACCGAATTCGCGACCTACGCGATGCTTATGCGAAGGAGTAAACTTGCCAGCCAGTAGCGACGTGGTTCGCCAAACGCAGCCTTAGAAGTCGAAGTCTGATCGCCCGTCATTCGCGCATCGAAAAAGCCGCTGCGTGGCTTACGCGGCGGCTCTTCGATGATCGTTGCAAGACGGTTCGGTTATCCTGTGACTCGGCGACCGGTAATCATGCTGATGACGGCCAATACCAAAAACACGCCGATGCAGACTTTCGCGGCTGCCATCCAACGAACTGCAGAGGTTTCTTCGAGACGACGAGCAAACTGGCTGGTTGCGGACCAGTCGTGATCGGTTCCATCACTGATCGCTGTGCGTCCGAAGTGTGCGTTGAGCGACCAGTGCAAATACTTGGGCGACGCTTCTTAAAAGGAAAACAGCCAAATTCCGGGGGGCTGCTAGGGATCAGCACATCATGGCACGGTGCTTGCATCACCAAGTACCGGACGTCGTCAAGACTTTCGACGGATGCTGGTGAATCGTCGAAAGTCTTGACGACGTCCGCTACGGGAGAATCTCATCGCCTGATCACCATAACTTCGAAAGTAGCAGCACCGTGTTTCGATTTCTGCCATGGAAAATGATTGTCCGAAAAGCGGCGCGAGCCTACGGGATTGCGGACCCGTCTCTGTGGCTGGCTCGCATTCGACAATTTTCGCAGCCGTCGGAAGTTCAGGAGCCTATCGAACTGCTGCGAGCCGGAATTCACTTTCACGCTCGCGGGCTGATTAACACAAAAGCCATTCAGCACAACCTAGACTGGGTCTGGCCGTATTGGGTCGAACGTCAGTTTGACCCGGCGGACGACTCGTTTCTTCCGCGAGCGTTCTCGTTCAGTCATATCAACCTGACACATCGCAACTGGACGGCCGTTGGACTGCCGGAGTTGTCGCTGTATCCGATCGTTGATCCTCGCGGACTGGTGACTCCGTTGCACGACGGCTGGTCGTTGGATTTCTGGTTGAGTGACAACGATAGTAACCAGCTTGTTCCGAGTCGCGTGCAGGATGAACGCTGCGAACAATCGCTGTCGAGCGGACACAAACTCGGCGTCGAAACAACCACTTGGAAAAACAATCTGCAACTGCGAACGCTCACGGAAGTTGTGGTGGAAGACGATCAACCGGTGCTGAAAGTTTCCGTCACGGCGAAATCGGACGGTGGCGGCAATTTGGCAGTCGCGATTCGCCCGTACAATCCCGAAGGCGTGCAGTTTATCGATACAGTCGAATCGCTGCCCGACGCCAAAGGATGGCTCGTCAACGGGACCACCAAGGTTCTCACCGACCTTGCGGCCGACCGATTATCGACATCGCATTACGACGAAGGCGACCTGCCCGTAGCGGAACTCGTCAAGAGTTTCGACTTGGGCCGTGAAGGCTCGAAAGTCTTGACGACTTCCGCTACGGAGAGTCCTGATCCCCACCAGCCGAAAGTCTTGACGACTTCCGCTACGGAGACTTGCGATCAGGGAATGGCAACGGCAGCCTCCGTGTTCCATTTCGATGGCGAGCAATTGCAGTTGACCGTTCGAGTTCCTCTGCAGGACGAACTGAAAGCTCAGGGGAGTCCGGACATATTCAAGCCGTCCGTGACGTGGGGCGACATCCATTCCGAAGTCGCCACGCTGTCCGTCCCGGATTTTCGAATTCAAAGTCTCTACGACGGAGCCGTGAAGACGTTGGTGCTGCTGTCTGTCGACGACATTGTGCCAGGGCCGTACACGTATCGCCGATTCTGGTTTCGCGACGCCTGCCTGATGATGAATCCGCTGATGTCGATCGGACTCATCGAACGTTGCGAACGTATGCTGCAGAAGTTCCCCGAACGACAGCAGCGCAACGGTTACTTTCGGTCGCAGGCAGGCGAATGGGATTCCAACGGCCAGGTGCTGTGGGTGTTGAATCGCTTCCGCAGAGTCACCCATCGACCGCTTACGAAACCGCTGATGAAGACGCTCGACAAAGCCGTGCAGTGGATCGACGACAAACGAGTTTCCGCCGACAAAGACGTGCGACACGCCGGACTGCTACCCGCCGGTTTCAGCGCCGAACATCTTGGCCCCAACGATTTTTATTACTGGGATGATTTCTGGGCCGAAGCAGGAGTTCGTGCGGCTGCGGACATCTGGCGAGATGCTGGCGATGATTCGAAAGCTAGTCGAGCCAGTGCTTTGGCGGACGAAATCCACACGGCCATCGAACACAGTCTCCACGACATCCCGAAAACGAAAACACTGGGCGGAATTCCCGCTTCACCGTATCGACGGCTGGATTCCGGAGCCATCGGTTCAATGGTGGCCGACTATCCGCTGCAGTTGACGGCACCGAACGACGCACGCATTTCGGCAACGGTGGAAGCCATTCTGAAGAACCACTTCTACCGAGGCGGCTTTTTTCAAGACATGATTCATTCGGGCATCAACGCCTACCTGACGTTGGATATCGCTCAAACACTGCTGCGTAACGGCGACGCACGATACCGCGATCTGATCAACGCCGTGGCCGAACTGGCTTCGCCGACTGGGCAGTGGCCGGAAGCCATTCATCCTCGAACGCTCGGCGGTTGCATGGGCGACGGCCAGCACGGCTGGGCGTCCGGCGAATGGGTGATGATGATTCGCAACTGCTTTGTTCGTGAAGAGCGCGACCGACTGATGATCGGATCAGGATTGTTTGCCGAATGGTTTCGCCAAGATTCCGATATCGCGTTCGGCCCAACTCATACGCCGTGGGGGAAACTCAGCGTGCGCGTTGTCACGCCGCAATCAAATCCCATGGTCATCATCGACGAACACTGGCACGCCGCCGCGCCGCGCGTTGACGTTCGCGTGCCGGGATTTGAACCGATTGAAAACGCGAAGTTGGGATCAGCGATTCCGCTGCAACCACTCGCGTCAGAGGAGTTTCGAGTACACGAAGCGGTCGGCGTTGTTCAGGATACTTCGTAGCGGAACTCGTCAAGAGTTTCGTTGTGCGGCTCTCGATGCGGCGTCTACAAAATCACTTTGATGTTCTGCGTCCGAGTGGCCGCTGTCGTTCAGCCCAACCCCATCGCAAATTTGTCATTTTTTGTTTCACATCTGTCATTTGTCATTGAAGGACCACCGAAAGTCTTGACGACTTCCGCTACGCGCCACACAGAAAAGGAAAACCAAGCCATGAAGTTCACCATGTTCACCAACACCTATCTGCCGCATGTCGGCGGAGTGGCTCGCAGCGTTCAGACTTACGCAGAAGAATTTCGTCGGCGAGGATTCGATGTCAACATCGTCGCCCCGGAATTTGAAGGAGCCGAAGAGTCCACGGAACACGTTCTCCGTGTTCCGGCCATTCAAAACTTCAACGGCAGCGACTTTTCGCTGCGACTGCCGCAGCCGTGGCTGGTGTCCGATCACATGGACAAGATTCAACCGCAACTGATTCATAGTCACCATCCGTTTTTGCTGGGCGATGCGGCTTTGCGGACGGCCTACGAACGACAGTTGCCGCTGGTTTTTACTCATCATACGATGTACGAACAGTACACGCATTATGTGCCGCTGGATTCGGATGCGATGAAACGAGTGGCCGTGCAAATGGCGACCGAATACTGCAACCTGTGCCATCACGTGATTGCCCCCAGCGAAAGCATCGCAGAACTGCTGAAGAAGCGCGGTGTGACGGTTCCGATCACCACCATTCCGACAGGCATTGACCTGAGCTTCTTCGGCGGCGGCAACCGGCAGCACTTCCGGCAGCAGTTTGACATTCCTCATGACGCAATCGTCGTTGGGCATGTCGGGCGACTTGCCGAGGAAAAGAATCTCAGCTTCCTTGCCAATGCGGTCGGCAAGTATCTGGCGGATCACGACAACGCGGTCTTCGTGGTGGTCGGGGACGGACCTCACCGCACCGTCATGGAAAGTCTTCTTGAAGGCGTTGCGGCTTCAAACCAAATCATCTTTGCGGGACGACAAACAGGACAAGATTTAGCAGATGCCTACGCAGCCATGGACGCGTTTGCATTTTCGTCGCAGTCAGAAACTCAGGGCATGGTGATCGCCGAAGCGATGGCGGCTGGAAACCCGGTTGTGGCTTTGGACGGGCCGGGGATTCGAGAAATCGTGGAAGAACGCAACGGGCGATTGCTGAATGGCGACGCGACCGAAAGCGAATTCGCGGCGGCGTTGACGCAGCTCACAGAAGACCCGCAACGACTGTGGCGGATCGCGGACGAAGCACGCCTGTCTGTGAAACCCTACGGTTTAGAATCGTGCGCAGACCGGTTGGCCGAACTGTACGCAACATTGATCGCTCAATTCGAAAGCCAACACGACCACGACCTCACGCCGTGGGAAATGATTCAGGGACGACTCGAAGCCGAATGGGATCTGTTGGCGGAAAAAGCGTCAGCTCTGGCCGCAGCGGTTGCGGATACGGAAGCGACAAAAGCGACGTTGACGTGATGCAACAGGCGTAGGCCGGAACAAGGAGAGAAGCGACGATGTTCCGGCAACGTCCGCAGTTTGCAATATCAAAGACCGTTGCCGGAACTGCGCTCCGCTTGTTCCGGCCTACATGAGACAACATGCTATGCTCACCCAACTCGGAAAAACCTACCGCCGCTTACGACGCCGCATCAGCCGTTCTGATCTGCTGAGTCGCTGGCTGGGGCACAGCGTCGACAAAACGGAATCGCATGAGCCGGGGTTGATCATTCTGCAGGTGGATGGCCTGTCTCGCCGACAATTCGAAGCAGCTCTGGCGAAGAAGCGGCTTCCGTTTCTGCAGAAGCTGATTGGTCGCGGCTACTTTCAGCGGTTGAGCTTCTATTCCGGCATCCCGTCCACGACGCCGGCCGTTCAGGCGGAAGTGATGTACGGCGTGAAAGGTGCTGTGCCCGCGTTTCAGTTTCTGCACCGCGAATCCGGCGAAGTGTTTCGCATGTACGAACATGCCGCTGCAAAGACCATCGCTGATGAGTGCCTGAACAACGCGAAGCCGCTGCTGAAAGGTGGAGCCAGCTATTCCAACATCTATTCCGGCGGCGCAGAAGAAGCCAGATGTTGTGCGGAAACAACCGACCTACCACGCGTGCTTGAAGCACTCAACCCCTTGCGGCTGCTGCTGATCTTCTTTCTGTACTTCTTCACGCTGGTGAGAATCACCTTGCTGACCGGTGTGGAATTGTTGGTCGGGATCGCAGATATGATCGGCAGCCTTTTCACTCGCGACTGGCAAAACGAAATCAAATTTGTCCCTGCACGAGTCATGGTTTCGATCGTCCTGCGTGAATGGGTGCGAATCGTGGTCAAGCTGTCGGTGGCTCGAGGCACGCCCGTGATTTACGCCAACCTGCTGGGCTATGACGAGCAGGCTCACCGCCGAGGCCCTTCCGCCGCGTTTGCTCACTGGGGACTGAAGGGGATCGACAAAACGATTGAGGACATTTTCAAGACAGCGAAGCGTTCTGACGCACGCGATTACGAAGTGATCGTGTTTTCGGACCACGGCCAGGAAGAGAGTCGCATCTACGAATTCGAAACGGGCCAAACGATTCAAAACGCCGTCACGTCGGCTCTGCGAGAAAGCCCGCTGGGAGATCGCATTGTGCGCAGTCTGGATTCGACAAAGAGAAACGAGAATCTCGACCAGCGAATGCGACATTTCATGCGGATTCGTCGCCGTCGCATTGACGCGCCGAAGATGACCAAGGAGGAACTTGCCGAAAACGTCATTGTTACTGCCATGGGACCGATTGGCCACATCTACTTTCCAGTGTCGGTTTTGGATGATGCGAAGGCCGCCTGTGCCAATCACCTTGTGATGCAGGGGCAGGTTCCGCTGGTCGTCTACAAGACCGAGGCTGGTGGCGTGTTCGGTAGGAACGCACGAGGCCTGTGGCGGCTTCCGGAAGACATTCAGGAGGTCTGCGGTCCGCAGCATCAGTTCGCTGACGAGATCCGCGTTGACCTTGTTGAACTCACGAAAAACGCAAACGCCGGCGATCTGATCATCAGTGGCTGGGATCCGGAAAAGTCGCCGTTGACCTTTGTTCAGGAACATGGAGCCCACGGCAGCATCGGTACTCAGGAAACTCGCGGCTTTGCGCTGTTGCCGATCAAGCTGCCCGCCAACGTGCGAAAAACTCCATCGGGCGAAAAGTATATCCGAGGCGTCGACTTGCACGATGCGGCCGGGAGATTCCTGAAGAAATGGGGACTTCCCGTAGCGGAACTCGTCAAGAGTTTCGACAGCGCCCCTGACGCTCCGAAAGTCTTGACAACTTCCGCTACGGAGATCCGGCTGCGTGTGATGACGTACAACGCTCATCATTGCGTCGGCATGGACGGCAAGTGTCGGCCTCAACGCATCGCGGATATCATCGCGGCCTGTGGAGCCGACGTGGTCGCATTGCAGGAAATGGACGTGAACCGCAGGCGAAGTGGCGAACAGGATCAGGCAGCGTTCATCGCATCGCAGTTGGGCATGTATCACCGCTTCTTCCCCGTCTGGACCAACGAAACCGAACAGTACGGCCTGGCGGTCATAAGCCGCTTTCCGATCTCCGTCGTTCGGCAGGAAGTGTTGACCGATGCTGACCATCGCACCCGGCGAGAAGCACGAGGGGCCATCTGGGTTTCGTTCGATACGGAAATCGGACCGATCCATTTCCTCAACACGCATCTAGGACTGCGGGCGCGCGAACGTGACCAACAGGTCGACCAAATTCTTAGCGATCGTTGGCTCGCTGATCTGCCATTGCGTGAACCGGTCATCATTGCCGGTGATCTAAATGCCGGTCCAAAGTCAAAAGTGATGCAGCGGCTGACGCAGCAGTTTCATTGCACTCAGTTGATGGCCGAAGATCATCGCCCGCTCAAAACGTTTGCTTCCGTGATGCCGTTGCGCCGGATCGACCATGTTCTGGTGAGTCGCCATTTTCGAGTTGCAGGAGTGACTGTGCCGAGAGATCATGCCACCGCTGTGGCTTCTGATCACCTGCCGGTATGTGCAGATCTGACCTTGGTTGGGTCTGCGCTGACGCCGGCAAAGCCCACGCGGATGATCGGCGAAGGCAGCCCGAGCGGCATGCTGGAACCGATTGTGACCGGCGGCATTCCCTAAGCCGGAAACGTTCTGTAGCGGAACGCATCAAGAGTTTCGACCGGCGCTGTAAATCGTCGAAAGTCTTGACGACTTCCGCTACGGGGGCATTTGTCGGCTTGGTGATTCCGACCGGCCATCCGCGTGGGGCGATCTACCCCGTTGAGGCAATCTGTCCTCCACCGTCTTGATGTCCTGTAAATCTCCGTTGCGGCAAAGAACTCGCAGACAACACGGTCGCCAGACGTTCAGAACTGCCTTTCGGGGCGATTTGCCCCCACGTGTTCCCGTGGCGGTGAATTGCCATAAAGTGTTTAATGAAAACACTTTACAGTGCATCCTCTTTGTTTGGCACAGGCTTCGCTTTGACTTATGGCAGGCTCGCTGAATCGCAAGCTGCGAATGGCGGGCAATCAAATTCTGATCGAGCGACAGAGGAGTGTTCCACCATGTAGCGGAAG
>JBDNHJ010000037.1:0-16366 GCA_041688835.1 Fuerstiella sp. | reverse complement strand
GTTTCAGCTAAACAGCCCATTCATTATGCATCAGGCCGAAGCAGCTGTGGAGAAACTCGCCGGTTCCGACGATCAAGCCAAAATCGGGGAACTGTACGCCAAGATCTTGCTGCGAGACGCCACAACCGAAGAGCTGAATCAAGCCAGTCGGTTCCTGCAGCTCGTGGGTGCCGAGCCGGATTCTGCAGACACTGCGTCTGGTTGGCAGTACGGCTGGGGGGAACTCAACGCCGAGAAGAATGCCGTGCTGGCGTTCACCCCATTCACCGAATTCCATGACGGACGATTTAGTGGTGGAACCCAACTGCCAGATGCAAAACTGGGCTGGACGATGCTCAACCGCGACGGCGGCCATACGGGAGGCAACCTGCAGTTGTGTGCCATCCGTCGCTGGGTCGCTGATCAAGACTGCACGGTTCAAATTAGCAGCAAGCTAGAACATTCAACTGACCAAGGCGACGGAGTCATCGGACATGTGATCGTTGGTAACAGCACAAAAGCCACGGCTCATGCTCATAACAACCAGAAGTCCCTGACCGTGGAAAGTTTTGCTGTCAAAGCGGGTGACACCATCGACTTCGTGGCCGACTGCGGCGCGAACGAAAGCCACGACAGTTTCGTGTGGCGAATCCGAGTGCAGCAAAGCGTGGACAATGTCGAACTGCGAACTTGGAGTTCGAAAAACGACTTCCCCACTGCGCCAGCTGGATCGCAACTCGGTGCAATTCAGCAACTTGCTCAAACACTCATGTTGACCAACGAATTCATGTTTGTCGACTAGTTTCGATCTCTTCAAATTCACTCAGTACACTTTTTTCAACCTGACTCCGGGTGAAACAATTCAGTCATGCAAGACACCACACAAAACTCTCGCATCGCCATCAACCGCCGTGACATGCTGTCCCGGTGTGGCATGGGGTTCGGCACGATGGCGCTCGGCCAACTGCTGACCGACAATCAGGCGCAAGGCGCCGCAGCGAATCCATTGCTGCCAAAGGTTGCTCATTTTCCGGCGAAAGCCAAACGTGTCATCCACCTGTTTATGAACGGTGGCCCGTCACAGGTTGATACCTTCGACCCCAAACCGGAACTCTTCAACTACGTCGGCAAAAGCATTCCGGGAGGCAATCTCAAAACCGAACGGCCGACCGGATCCGCCTTTCCATCGCCGTTTCGCTTCCGCAAGCATGGTGAAAGCGGCATCGAAGTCAGCGAACTGTTTCCGCACGTCGCTGAATCCATCGACGACATCGCCGTCATCCGATCCATGCACGCCAATGTGCCCAACCACGAACCATCTCTGCTGCTCATGAACTGTGGCGAAGCGCGGCTGGTGCGCCCCAGTCTCGGTTCGTGGCTGACCTACGGGCTCGGCACCGATAACCAAAACCTGCCCGCGTTCGTATCGATGTGTCCGGGCGGATATCCGATTCAGGAATCACAAAACTGGCAGTCCGGTTTTCTGCCAGGCATTTATCAAGGGGCTCACGTCGACACCAAAAACACGGAAATCGAAAAGCTGATCGAGAACATTCGCAACGATCGTATCTTGCCACGACAACAATCTTTACAACTGGATTTACTGCGCAGCCTGAATGCGAGGCACATCGAAGAACGCCAAGGAGACGCTCAGCTGGAATCCCGCATTCAGTCGTTCGAACTGGCGTTCCGGATGCAGACCGAAGCATCGGAAGCGTTTGACATTTCTCGCGAACCAAAACACATTCGTGAAATGTACGGCGAAGGCGTCCAAGCTCGACAGATCCTGATTGCTCGACGACTCGTGGAGCGTGGCGTGCGATTTGTTCAGTTGTGGCATGGGGCAGGGCAACCATGGGACAACCACGATGACATCGAAGTCAATCATCGCCGCCTGGCACGCGAATGCGACCAACCCATCGGCGCGTTACTGAAAGACCTCAAACAACGCGGCATGCTGGACGAAACGCTGGTGATTTGGGGCGGTGAATTTGGTCGCACGCCGGTTGTCGAAATGCCCAAAGAAGGAGCGAACGCCGGCAAGATCAACGGCCGCGATCACAATCACTGGGGCTTCACAATGTGGCTGGCCGGTGGCGGTGTGAAGGGTGGACAGATTCACGGTGCAACCGATGACTTTGGCTTCAGAGCGGTCGAAGACAACGTCCACGTCCACGACCTGCACGCCACAATCCTGAAGCTGATGGGCTTCGACCACGAAAAATTCACCTACCGCTATGCGGGCCGAGACTTCCGTCTGACGGACGTGCATGGCAACGTCGTCGAATCGCTCATCGCCTGAACTCGCTTACTGCGGCAGATTCTGCGGGTGCGTGCTGCGGATTGCTGATTGCTGTCAAGAATCAAATTGGTAATCGGCGTGATCATGATTTTTTGAGAATTGTCCGTCACGCCTCACATTTATTGCCGAAAGGATTTTGCTGCCTTCGCGGCCACGGACTATAGTGCTGTGCAGTCTGACGGTGTCGGCAAGAATTCTTCAGTGGACGTTATGTGGCGTAAGGTACTTAAACTTTCAGCGAACCCAAGAGTCCTGCTTCGCAGTGTGCTTGCGTTGGATGATGCGCCGCATGCCATTGCTATGGGCGTCGCAATCGGCATCTTTGTGGGTTTGACGCCTACGGTGGGAATCCAAACGGGACTGATTCTCGGCATCGTATTTCTGACACGTCGCTTCTTTTACTTCAATGCCTCAGCGGCCATGGCAGCGACGTACATCTCGAACCCCTTCACCATGCTGCCGATGTACTATTTTTGGTACCAGCTGGGAACATGGTTCGTGCCCGGCAGCATGTCGTTCGACGAACTGAGTGCCGCCCTGCAATTCGATGGCCTCAGTGGCTGGTGGTCATCAATGTGTGCTGTGGGAATTGAAGTCGGTGGCCCCATGTTCATTGGCTCAATCCTGACGGCTCCGATTGGCGTGCTGATCGCCTATCCCGTCAGTTACTTGGTTGTCAAATGGGCGCGGCGACCGAGTTTAAACGGCGACACGGTCGCCCCCGATCGAGTTGACACCGCACATCGGCAGTCGAATCACAACGACAGCGCTGTCACGTTGCATCCAGCAGTGACGAAGCGGGTGCAAAATCTGTAGCACCGTCGGTGCGGCAGTATCGTTTGCAGCCTGATACCAGAATCGGAGTCGGCAATCTGTCATCCGAATCGCTGGCTTGTAACGATTGTAACCAGCAGGCATTGTTTTCTGACGAACAGCGTTTTGTTCCAGCGGTGAAAAAACGCCACGCGACCCACGGCAAGCTACGAGTTGATTGTGCGATTCTGACTTCGGTCAGATCCAACCACTCAATCACCTGCAACGCCCTGTCAAACATCGCGATCTCATGAGTAAACACTGCAAGCCCGGTATTCTGATCCTGTTGTTCGTCATCGTATTCAATACGTTGGCGACAGAAGCGCGCGGAAACGACGACACGAACATCATGTGTCCCGTTCTTTCGGACCGCGAAGCCACAGACGACTATGTTGTGGGGTACAAAGGAAAAGAAGTCCGCTTCTGCTGCAGTGAGTGTATTATCGAATTCAACAAGCATCCTGAGATCTACGAAACTGTTCTGCCACAGCTCAAAGAAATCCCGCTGCGAACGCGCCTGCTGCTGTTTATGGGAGACTACGGATTTCTGACCGTTGGTTCGGCTTTGCTGCTGGCACTGATCGCGCTGCGAATCCATCGCCATCGCAACCCGTCGACCGATGCGTCCGAAGCTGGTACCTTCGGACGCCTGCTGCAAAAGAAAATTTCCGCAACCATTCCGCTACTGGCCCTCGCAGGCTACCTCGGATTCGAAGTCTATTCGCTACAAAGTCAGCTCACAGAACGCCGCCTGAAAGACGAAATCCACTTCGCCACGTTTCATGACTTCGGTTTTCCGCCGACACCCAAACGTCCGGCAACGGAACCTCGGCTGCAGGCGTCGTTTTATCGAGGCAACGATGAACGCAGTCCGAAGCTGTTCAATAATGGCAACTATCGTACGGCCCAATTCAACATCTCGCTGTGCGATCAGGACCGACAGACAGTCGTCGCCGGCGACAACATCAAGGACAAAGAACTGTTCTTGAAGTTCGAAATCGATCGACCACCGTTCACTCCAGATTTCCTGTACAACCAAGAAATGATGGACACCATGTTCCTGACGGCCGAATGCGACTACTTTTTGGGGCGAGACACGCCGGTTGCCGATGAAATCGGACTGACAGAAACTGAGCCCATGCAGAAGTGGGAAGCCCTGTTTCCGATCGCGTCAAAAAAGTCATGCTGCCAGCCGGCCACATTCGGCGGAACGGTCTACATTTGCGAAAAGTATTTCAAGGAATCCAAACTGCCGTTTGTGGGTCGCAAACGAATCGGAGCACGTTTTCACTATGCCGTACACGTTGATCTCAAGATCGAAGACGATGTCTTGGTTGGCGAATCCGACATGTACATGGGAGCCCTGTATCGGACTCGCAAGCTGCCGACTTGGCGTGTGCCAATGACGCAGTGGTTTAGTCACGAACCAATACCGGAACTGCCGGGCGAAAACGCCGAAGACCCGGAACTACTGGGCATCACCGATCACATCGCCAAACGCACTGGCAACGCCACTGCAGGCCCGCAATAGCATGGGTGTCGCAATTTGTTCGGGCATCAGTGTTAGCCGTTTGGGCGTTAGCCCCGGTTTCGTCAGGCAACAACCGGGGCTAACGCCCTGCGGCCAACAATGCCAGGAATTATTGCCACGCCCAATAGCAGCTAAGGATTTCCGCTGAACGAAACTCTGCGCACACCGCCGTTCGAAGTGCCAACCGCCAACTCACTGCGCGACGGATGCACGGCTATGCAATAGATCCAACCATGCCGTGGCATGTTGAGAACTTTTCGATCCAGCGTCTGCGTATCAATAGAATTCAGCCGCTGATCTTTTGTTGCCGCAAAAACTCGATCGCCGTCGACATCCCAAGCAACGGCAGACACGGGCGTATCAAATCGCACAAAACGCACCATCCTGCCGATCGTGGGCTGCCAAACACGGATCGTTCTGTCTTCTCCAGCAGAGACCGCCAGCGCGAGCCTGCCGTCACTTGGTGTTGCCGCTGCCACCTGATTGACGGCCAAGGTGTGATTGGTCAGTGATCGTACCAAAGCACCATCTTTCGGATTCCAGATTCGAATCGTCTGATCAATACTGCAGCTCAGCAACAGCTTTCCATCCGGCAAATATTCAACACACGTGACGGGTTTTGAATGGCCGGACAACACTCGCAGAACATCCCCGGTTGCGGCACTCATCAGATGCACGCGGTGGTCATGTCCCGCAACTGCCAGATCAGTTCCCGCTGCATCGAAGGCAACGGAATACGCCACGTCTTCGGAAAATTCCTTCCGCCAAATTAACTCCAGACCAGGCCAAGAATAGACTTCAATCGTTGCATGCTGCGCCGGATTTCCACCGGCAATGGCCAGCATCGATTCGTCAGGTGACAAACACAAATCATGCAACTGCTGAAATGAAATTGGCAGCCGTCGCAGAACGTCAAACTGCTGCCACCCGCGCACTGTAATTCCGTGTTGTGAACCAGAAACCAACAATTGCCCGTCGCCGGAAATCGCCAAACAGGTCACCGGCGTGTGAACTGTTTCGTCGCACCGCGTTTCGAGACAGAACGCCGCAGCGATTAGCAACGTCAACTGTCGCACACAGCCAGTCAAGACAACAGCTCCCGAATAACGCTGGCGTCGTCAGCTGACAAACGCACCGGGCGACCATCTTCGGTTTGCTGTTCGGCCGCCGGATTAAGTCCCAACAGCGTATAGATGGTACACACCAGATCGGATGGCGTGACGGGACGATCGGCCGGCGACTCTCCCACAGAATCACTCGCTCCAACGACTTGGCCTCCCTTCACGCCGCCTCCGGCCAGCGCAACACTAAAAACACGAGGCCAATGATCGCGACCACCGCTTTGGTTGATCTTGGGCGTGCGGCCGAATTCTCCCATCACAACCACCAGCGTTTCGTCTAACAGCCCACTGCGTTTTAAGTCGTCAATCAGAGCCGACACGGCCAAATCGAGCGACGGGATCAGTCCTACACCAACTTTCGCACCGGTGTAGCCTTCCTTCAGTCGCGTGTAAAGATTCTCATGAGTATCCCAGCCACGCTGATTCACAGTCACAAAACGAACGCCACGTTCGACCAGTCGGCGAGCCATCAAGCAACTTTGCCCCACGGATTTTGCACCGTAACGACTGCGAGTTTCTGGTGATTCATCATCCAAGCGAAATGCTGAACGAGCTTCTGCAGATGTCACAATTTCGAATGCGTTCGCCATTGATGGCCTGAGCACGGCATCCGTGTTATTTAGCTTCGCCAAGTTTTCAGCGAAACTCCGGCGCCTGTCAATGCGTTCCAGCGTGAATCCATCTGGTGGAATCAAATCACGAACCCGATAATCCTGTGCCGCAGGATCGCCCCCGACAGAAAACGCACCGTAGCGACTGGGAAGAAATCCAGTCCCGTCGAAACCCGCTCCACCAACACGGTATTCGGGAATCGCGATATTGTTCGGCAATGCGGTCGGCATGTGACTGAGTTGCTGATTCGCAACCGTATGAAACGAAGGATATTGCAGCACCGGCGACGGACGATATCCCGTTAGCAGATAATGTGCCCCCAGATTGTGCTCTCCCAACGGCGATGTCATCGACCGAATCACAGCAAAGTCGTTGAACCGCTGTGCCAGACTAGGCAGACATTCACTGATACTCACACCAGCAACACTCGTCTGAATCGCATCCAGTGGTCCACGAACTTCGGCAGGTGCCGCGGGTTTCAGGTCGAAGGTTTCCAAATGACTGGGACCACCGTCCAGCCAGATCAGGATGCAGTTCTTCGCCGCCGCAGTTTTCGATCCAGCGCCCGCCGATGCAGGCAGTTGTGACAGGCCGATTCCCAGCGCAGCCAGTTGTCCGATCTGCAGCACGCCACGGCGAGACACCTCTGCAGTTGCATGCTGGATGTTGTTGTTATGTAACATAGTCTGACCTGCGGCTCTCAGCGATTGGTTCGAAATTCTTCACTGCTTAACAGGCTCCACAAAAAATCTTCGGCAACGGCAGTTGTCTCAGCGCTGTTCGTGACCGCCGAAAATTGCCTGCCCCAAAATTCATTTTCCGCAGCAGAGGGATGCCGCGAGTATGATCGAAGATAAAACTCACTCACCAGATCCGGCCATGATTTTTTCGCGGCGACAGCCCGCATCAACGCTCCCTCCGGATCGCGCAGACGCGCGTTCAGAAGTTGGCCGTTCAAGAGATGCAACTGTACGGTGAGTTCATCCGGCCCCGACGATGCCGGACTGCAGTCCACTGCTCGACAACGTCCCAGTAAATCCAGAGCTTCCGACTTTTCGATCAGCCCGACCAGCGACACCGCTCGAGCATTAGAATCTGCCAAGATGCTAGGAACGTCTGTGACATCACACACAGCGTCCAGGAAAACGGCAGGCGTCAACGGCTTCACGGTCGCAATCGCATAGAATCTGTCCGCTGTCGAGTTCACAGAAGCCGCTCGACTCGAACGCCGATACGCAGAACTCAAACAGATACGGCGAACGGTATGGCGAATGCTGTCACCATGTTCGACGAAATCTGCTGCCAACCAATTCAAAAGTTCTGGATGCGTGGCGGGATTGGTCGTTCGCAAATCATCCACAGGCTCCACCAAGCCGCGCCCCATCAGACGACTCCAAATCCGATTCACAATGGCTTTCGCAAAGTACGGATTCTGATCTGAAGTCAACCAGTCAGCCAATGCGACTCGCGAATGGGCATCGTCCAGCAAGCGATCGACGCCGGGAATACGAGCGACCGCAGCAGCACCAGTTGCCGGATGAATGACCTGTCCGGATGTTGTCGATCGAATCACGGCCCCACGCTGAATTCTGGCAAAGATCGCGGCCAAGCCGTGGTAGTCATCCTGAGTCCACGCATCCAGTGGATGATCATGACAATTCGCGCACTGCATTCTCACACCAAGCAACGCAGTGCTGAAGAATTCCGCCTGCGAACGTGGATCAGAGACAACGGCGTAGAAACTAGCGGGGCCGTATTCCGCAACGGCACCTTCAGCCGTGATCAACTGCCACGCTAGTTCTCGAAACGAAACATCACCAGCAACACATTTTCGCAGCCACGAAAAGTAAGCACGCGCGGCCGCGGGATTATTTCGCATGTCGGCCACTCGAAATAGCTCAGCCAAATGGTATGTCCAACAGTCAATGAACGCCTCCGACTGTAAAAGACGATCCACAGACTCAGACAGTGAAGCGTCGTTTCGAAACTGCTCCACCTGATCACGTGATGGCAGGCGCCCTGTGAGATCAATGCTAAGGCGACGAGTCAGCTCGGTTGTGGTTGCATCCGACACCGCAACAAATCCAAGCTTTTGCAGTCGAGCATCGATGAACGAGTCGATGGAATTCGTGTTCGCTACGGTTGGCGCTGCTGTTCGTCCAGCAACCGACGTTTCCGGCACAAGAAATTCCAGCGCAACCACCTGATTCAGGTATCTGGCAACCACAACATGCCTGCCACAGCGGTGAATGGTTAACCTTCCCGCATTCGTGATTTCGACGGCCGAGGGGTCATCAGGATTGAAAATTGTCCATGCCAGAACGTCCTGTTCTGCACCGTCGGAAAACGTGGCTGTTGCGGACAGCTGCGTCACCTGCCCAACGGACAATTGCGTGGCTGCGGGCTGCAGCAAAAATGTTTCTAACCGGCGTCGTCCGGAACCGGAAAAACGCTGAGCGCCGCCGGCAATCCACTGTGTAAGCAATGCAAAATCGGGACCATCAGAATCCAGCCGCGTGCCGCCTTCGTGGCTGACCTGTTCCGTTGGTTTCATTAACAGCAGGCTGTCAACGGGCTGCCGGTGATTGATGCGGCGCCCTTCCAGCGCCAATTTGATTTCTTCAAAGTCACGCTGCGGTCGGCTGCCGTATAAAGACAGAGAAAACCCACCACGACCTGCGGCAGCACCGTGACAGGCGCCCGCGTTGCAGCCCGCTTTCGTCAGAATCGGCATGACCTGCGTATCGAAATCCACCACTGGCGAACCATGATCCGCAGCGACAACCTCGGACGCAACCTCAGCTGCAAACGCCAATAGAATCAGGGGCAGCATGATGCGCATGGGTCACTCCTTTGGCGATCCTGATTCTGGCGTGGGGGATTCGCTGGGCGATGCAGTGAACTCCTTCGCCCACCGAGTCAGATATTCCTGACACTTCTTTGTGCCGTAATTCTGGAGCTTCTGCGCGGTGATCATTCTGCGAGCGATGTCACCGATCTGTTGGCGAGATTCCGGATTCTGTTTCGCATAGTCTTCAATTTTGTTTGCCGCTGCGATGACGTCTGCCTCGGACGCCTGTCGCTGAATCAATGGCTGCAGCAATGGCCGAAGTTTGGGATCCTGCGGCGCAGCGGCTGGCGTTGTCGGCGGTGGCGTGACGGCCATCCGTCCGTTGGGCATTAGATCGGATACTTTGGGAACTTCAGTTTCACCAAGGACGCCTGCGATCGCCTTGAAAATCTCAGGGGCATCCACCTGAATGCTGGGTTGGACCAAGGCAAAGTTGGCGGTGACTTTTGAATTTTTTGCCACCAGCACAGTCACCGCGACATGACGATTCAAACCGTACGCGCCCGGTCCTTCTTGACCATCGGGCGACATTCCCACGATAACTTTCTTGGGCAACAGCCCCTGCACCTGTCGCATCCATGCAAGTGTTTCCGTGGGATCCTCTGTGAGATAAATCAGTCCGCCGATCAGTTTCTCTTGGCCATAGCGTTCGGTCAGTCGCATGATCAGATTCGACATCCCGAAAGCCGGGCGAGTCTTTTCGTGAACGAACACAATGACGATCGGCTTGCCTGCGGCAATTTCTACGAGGTCAACCGACTTGTCAGCGTACTCGCCCAACACCACGTCTGTCGTGAACGATGCGAGTGGTTCGGAGGGCTGTGGCCCGGAGAAACTTTTATCATCCTGAACCAGTAGGCAGGCAGCAAACAAACATGGAAGGTAAGCCAACATGAACGCTTCTCCGCTGGAGTTCAAATCCGATACGATTTTATTCTAACAGCCATCTCTCAGAAACGACACAGCAGAAGCAGGTCTCGCGATCCACCACTCCTAAACAAAGCAGGGATTGAGGTGGACAATGAAAACTTTTATCCAGTAGCGAATCGCATCAACAGCGTGCCGACCACCACAGCAGCTGACAGCAACACTGCGACGACGACCACGGAATACCGAAATCGGACACGCCGATTCTTATCACGCAAAGTCAGCACAGCTTCCAGTTGGGCCACACGTTCATACCGATGGGCACCACTCACCTCTGGGGGAATTGGAAAATTTACGGCTGAAGTACTCATGGCTTTCTTCTTATCTTGTCACAGGTCAGAGACAACGAACTCAAAACGACGACGCCTCAACGAGTCAAACCTTACATCGGCTCAAGAGGATTCGGCGTTTCTTTCAATTCGTCGCTGAGATTGAAGAATTAGACATTTTCCAGATCTGAAAACACGCATTTTCAAACGAAAAGAACCACAGGGAAGGCCCCGTGGCTCATGTCACAAAATCAGCAAGAAACGTCAGTCATCACCTCTAATCCTGCATTTCAACATTCCAATAGGCATCGCTGACAAACTTTGACCAGCTTTCCAGTCGGACGCCGTATCGAGCATAAGACGGGTTCCACAGCGGTCGCACGGGCTTCTTTTTCAGCGGCATCAAAGCCCGTTCTGGTGTGCGGTTGGCCTTGCGATGATTGCAATCCACACAAGCCAGAACGCAATTCGTCCACGAAGAAGCTCCACCTTGAGCTCGCGGCAGAACGTGGTCGATCGTCAGTTCTTCGCTGCCAGGCCGGCAACTGCAATACTGACACATAAACTGGTCACGCTTGAACACGTTACGACGACTAAACGCCACAACATTTTTGGGCAGTTTGTCGTACCGCGTCAGCGCGATGACTTCCGGCACACGCAGCTTTAGCCATTGCGTCTGAATGCACGCTTCGCCATCAGCCGACTCCAGCAGCGACCAGTCTTCCCAGCTGTATTGCTGGTAATCCACCGGGTCGACGATGCGGGCTGACTCATTCCACACTTTCACCAGTGAGCGAGAAACTGTCGCGACACCGACTGGCTGCCAGTTACGGTTCAGTACCAGCGTTGGTTGTTCTAAAACAGAAGTTACCACAGAACGATCCCTTTGTGATCTTATGCCCAAAATCAAATTTGGGAGGCAGTCTGAGGGGAATTGAACCCACCGCTTTCGGCTTCACAAACCGACGTGCAGCACCATTACACTACAGACTGCATGAACATCGTGCCACCCAAAAGACGTTGATCTCAAACCTCCGATCGCTCGAAAGCCGTTCCCAGTCAAGTTTTAGCGCGGCCGTAATTTGTTTCAACAATTTTGTTGTCAGCCCAAAACACGGTCGCTTTGCGGGCCGAGTGGAAATCTGCGGTACCGAGCCCAGTGACATTCAGACACGACGTCTCAACGAAGGTTCGGAGACTCCGGCATGTCGAATCATCAATCATCAATCATCAATCATCAATCATCAATCATCAATCATCAATCAATAATCAATAATCATCAATCATCAATCATCAATCATCAATCATCAATCATCAATCATCAATCATCAATCATCAATCAATAATCAATAAATGCTAGGTTCCGGATCTTGGCTGCCGTCGGCGTGAAGAAATCGAAAATCGCAACCGACGTTGGCCTGAGTTGCCTCATCGAAATACAACTTTCCATAGCCGCGCGTAAACCGATTCTCGGGCCTCTGCCAAGCCGCTTTCCGAGTCGCCAGTTCTTCGTCGCTGATTTCCAGTTGCAACAACCGCCCCTCAACATCCAGTGTGATCATGTCGCCGTCCTGAACGAACGCCAGTGGACCGCCAATGAATGATTCCGGTGCCACATGCAACACACACGCCCCATAACTTGTGCCGCTCATGCGTGCATCGCTGATGCGGACCATATCGCGCACACCCTGTTCTAGCAGATATGTGGGGATCGGCAGCATGCCCCATTCTGGAATTCCTGGAGCCCCCAATGGACCCGCATGTTGCAACACGATCACATGATCTTTCGTCAACGCCAACGCAGGATCTTCGATTCTGGCTTTCAGGTCTGGATAGTTCTGAAATACAACCGCCGGTCCCCGATGTTTCAGTAAATGCTTCTCAGCGGCAGCAGGTTTGATGACGGCTCCATCCGGACACAAGTTGCCTCGCAATACAGCTAGGCTGTTCTTTTCGCAGATCGGATTACTACGAACCCGAATCACATCGTCATCGTAAACCTCTGCCCCAGAAATCGCATCCCTTAAAGTCGTGCCCGCGACGTTCGGAGCGTCCAGTTGCAAGAGATCTTCGATGCGACTCAACAGCCCGCGCAATCCGCCCGCGTCGAAGAAATCACCCATCACGTATTTTCCGGCGGGGCGCAGGTTACCAACCACAGGCGTCGTCTGAGAAATCTCATCGAAACGCTCCAATGTCAATGACACTTGAGCTCGCCCAGCCAACGCCATCAAGTGCACGATGGCATTCGTTGACCCCCCCATGGCCATCAGGGCTGTGATTCCATTGTTGAAAGCGTCCGCCGTCATGATTTCCGTGGGCTTCACGTTGTACCACGCCAGTTCAACGGCCTGTCGGCCAGTGGAGGAAGCCATTCGCGAATGGGAAGAATGCGTGGCGGGCACCGATGAAGATCCCGGCAAGCTCATCCCCATCGTTTCCGTGATCGAAGTCATCGTCGACGCGGTGCCCATCGTCATACAATGCCCAGGGGACGCCGCGATATAATCTTCCAGTTCACACCACGCATCGCAGCCCAGCCGCCCCGCGCCACGTTCTGCCCAGTACTTCCAAACGTCGCTGCCGCTGCCCAGTTGGTCTCCTCGCCAACTGCTTTTGTTCATCGGACCACCGGGCATAAAGATCGACGGCACGTCTGCGCTGAGCGCTCCCATCAGCAGTGCGGGAACCGTCTTGTCGCAACCGCCCATCAGCACAGCGGCATCGATCGGATAGGTCCGCAGAACTTCTTCGGCCTCCATCGCCAGCAGGTTGCGGTAATACATGGATGTCGGCTTCATGAACGTTTCCGACATGCCCATCACGGGAACTTCCACCGGAAACCCGCCTGCCTGCCACACGCCACGCTTCACTTCTTCCACGCGCTGCTTGAAATGAGCGTGGCAACTGATCAGGTCATTCCAAGTGTTCAGAATGCCAATCACCGGCTTGCCTTCGAACTCCTCAGTCCCAAAACCCGCCTGCTTCTGACGCGAACGATGCCCGAACGACCGCAGATCATCGGGACCAAAATAGCGGTAGCTGCGGAGTTGTTCGACGGAACGTTTAGTGCGTGAAAACATATCGAAGTGCCAACGAAAACGAATGTAGAAGCCAGATGCAATTTAGCCCTGAAACGACAAACCAAGCCGCACTAAATCGTAGTCGAAATAAATCCCCCATCGACCACAATGTTCTGGCCGGTCACAAAGCTGGAAGCCTTCTGAGCCGCCAGCCACACAACCGCGCCGGCGAGTTCATCCGAAGTCCCGAAACGTGACATCGGCGTGTGCCCGATAATCTGACCCCCACGTTCTGTGTAGCTGCCGTCTTCATTAAACAACAGTGCCTTGTTTTGTTCCGCCGGAAAGAACCCTGGACTGATCGCGTTGACACGAATCCCTTTGGTGGCCCATTCTCGCGCTAGGAACTGTGTCAGATTCAGCACGGCAGCTTTAGCGGCGGAGTACGCGACGACTCGCGACAACGGCACGATGCCCGCCATCGAGGCGATATTGATAATGCTGCCTTTGCCATGAGCCAGCATCGTTTCGCCGAACACCTGAGCTGGCAGCAGAGAGCCGCCCACCAGATTCAGATCGAAGACGCTGTTCCACGCATCCTTCGGCAGTTTGCAGAAGTCGCTGCCCGGCGGCAAAGTTGCGTCCGGGTGATTGCCGCCCGCTGCACTCACCAGCACACTGATCGGCCCCAATTTGTCGTTGATCGCATCGCGGGCCGCTGCCAAGGAAGCCACGTCCAAGGCATCGGCGGCCTGAAAGATGGCCGTTCCGCCCGCGTCTTCGATTGCTTTCACGCGAGCCGCCCCGCGTTCTGGATTTCGGCCCAAAATCGCGACCTTCGCACCATAGGCGGCCAGTGCATCAGCCATGGCTCCACCAAGAGTTCCCGTGCCGCCGGTTACGACAGCCACATCACCACTGAGATCAAACAAATCGTTTTTCATCTTCGAACGTGTACCTATAACTAGTAAACAAGCAGCACTCTTTCTCGCGGACAACACGACGATCATGCTGCAGCCAGTTTAGCAGTTCCAGTGCAAAAACGCGACTCGCCCCAGCCACAACGGAGACTCACTTGTCGGAGTCGGGTTTCTTGCTTCGAAAACCGATTCCGTGGCCGCAACTCAGCGAGATCTCTTGTAAAGTGCCGACCTCTGACACTGTCTTTACGAAAATCTATCATGCCAATCGACACGCCCGAGTGGGTTCATTCGTCCATTTTCTATCAGATCTTCCCTGACCGATTTGCTCGTAGTGGCAAAGTCCAATTCGACGCAGACATTGAAACTTGGGACAGTGCTCCAACACCGCACGGTTTCAAAGGCGGCGATTTGTTTGGCGTGATCGACCAGCTGGATTACCTCAAAGATCTGGGAATCACGGCGATCTACTTCTGCCCGGTGTTTTCGTCGGCGGCTAATCATCGCTACCACACCTTCGACTACTTCAACGTTGATCC
Source organism: Fuerstiella sp. (assembly GCA_041688835.1). Lineage (GTDB taxonomy): Bacteria > Planctomycetota > Planctomycetia > Planctomycetales > Planctomycetaceae > Fuerstiella. Next base: position 1,479 of record JBDNHJ010000037.1, on the reverse strand, counting down.
GCTGCTGGGTGGAAACCAAGCATTGCGAGAACTCATCGATGCGGCTCACGCCAAAGGCATGAAAATCGTGCTCGACGGCGTCTTCAATCATGCCAGTCGCGGCTTCTGGCAGTTTCACCATGTGCTGGAAAACGGCCCTGCGTCACCATACCGCGATTGGTTCCATTTCGCTGCGAACCGCATGGATGGCAGTCGTCCGTTCCAACCGTATCCGGACGAAGCTGCAGCAGGCAAACTGGCAGACGGGCAAGGCAGTTACGAAGCGATCGGTTACTCCGCTTGGTGGAACCTGCCCGCTTTGCCAAAGTTCAATACGAACTGCGAAGCCGTGCGAGAATTCTTGCTGTCGGTCGCAACGCACTGGGTGGAATTCGGGATTGACGGCTGGCGACTGGATGTTCCCAACGAAATCGACGACGACGAATTCTGGCGGGAATTTCGTCGCCGCGTGCGTGCCATTAACCCGGAAGCGTACATTGTCGGCGAAGTCTGGGGCGAAGCCAAACGCTGGCTGCAGGGAGACATGTGGGACGCGGTCATGAACTACCAAGTCACCGCGGCCTGCCTCGGGTTCTTTGGTGGAGACAAGCTTGACCTCGAAGAAACGCGGCGGCCTTCGAGCTTCAGTCATGTGCGTCTGTTTTCCGGCGCAGAATTCGCCACGGAAATCGCCAAGGTGACAGCCATGTACGCGCCCGAAGTCGCCGCATCGCAACTGAATCTGCTGGACAGTCACGACATGCCCCGCTTTTTGACCTGCTGCCGTGGCGACAAAAACGCACTCAAAATGGCATGGCTGTTTCTGTGTACGTTGCCGGGAGCTCCCTGTGTTTACTACGGCGACGAAGTCGGCCTCGACGGACGCCAAGATCCCGATTGCCGGAAGGGTTTTCCGTGGGATAGATCCAGCTGGGACATGGATCTCAGGGACTGGTACAAGCAGTGCATTCAACTGCGCACCACGCATGGATTCGGCAGTCAGGGAGCCCCTGAGTTACTGCTGGCGCACGAACAGGCCGTGGTGTTTCGTGTCACAGGCCAGCAGTCGGAGTTCTTGGTGGCGTTCAATTCCGGATCAGAGACCGTGGAACTACAGCTCGCAACGGTATCTTGGCCGAACACGAAAATTCACAGCGCCTGGCCCAGCAATATCGAAGTTGTGGGTACAGACGGCCAGCCAATTCAGCTGAAGCTGCCTGCACGATCCGCAGTCGTGGCAGAACGAATTTAGGTTTTTTTGGCGGGGGCTCGACGAATAGCACTTTACTAAGAAGGCAAAGGAATCACTGGCACGACCGTTCGTTTGTTTGACCCGACTCGCAGAGAAGGCTTCTGACTACAGACCGGGCGCGCACTTTGGGTAGGGGTGTGAATATGGGTAGACTTGCGCGAAGTGGTTGAGGATGTCATCATAGGGTGTTGTTGTTTTGTTACCCTAAATTTTGGAACGCATTCTCATGGAAGTCTCTTTGGACGAGT
>JBDNHJ010000275.1:0-6906 GCA_041688835.1 Fuerstiella sp. | reverse complement strand
GGAACCTCGGCCTCAAAGCGGCGACCGGTTTCTGCTGTGTTCAGACGGTGTGACCGACGGCATCGACGATGATGCGATTCAGCAACTGCTAACAGCGTCCGATGACGCGCAGCATATCGCTCAAGCGTTAGTCGATGGAGCCTTGGACGGTGGTTCGCGAGACAACATCACCAGTGTTGTGGTGATCGTGGACTAACGACCGAACTGCAGATTATCGGACACCCAATCTCCGTGGGTGTAGCTCACCACGGATGTGTCCGTTTCTTGAATGTCCAGCATTTCCAGCTGAAACCCCATCTCGACGATTTCTGTAAACATCTTCGTCCAGCAGATTCTGTGCGAAAGCGATGGTCCGGATTGGGAAATTCGGTTTGGACAAACCACTGGAAAGCTTGATTCCCACACTTCGTCCGACATTTAACCGATTCGCTGAATCCAGTCGGCGGATGTGAGGACTTCACTGAGGAACATTTGCTGGGCGACGAGGGTCGAGTTCTGCAGTTCTTGAGCGGTCGCGGCACCCGCCTTGTTTTCGACGTCCAGCGTGCCGGTTGCGTCCGATAGAAATTCGACCTTCAGTCCGCGGTGGGCGGCTTGTCGCGCTGTGGTGTCGCAGCACATGTGAGTCATGTAGCCGGCGATGGCGATCGTGTCGATTTCGTTTTGCTGAACCCATTGATCCAGCCCGGTGCCGGTGAATGATCCCGGCAATTGCTTGTCGATCAGGATGTCATGCGGTCGCTGTTCCACTTCTGGATGCAGCTGCCACATGTCGGAATTCAACCGGAAGATCGGAGACTCAGGGTCTGGCTGGTGATGTCGAATCACGGCGGTTTGGATGCCAGCGCCGGTGGCCTGATCCATGATCTGCAGAATGGTTTCCAGATGTCCGACGGGATGAGAAATCGGCAGGGCACCGTCGAAGTATTCTCGCTGAACGTCGATCACCAAAAGAGCGCGTGCCATGTGGTCTTCCTGAATTTGTCTCAGCCTGATGTGAGGGCCAGCCGTCTTTTCTGTTCACCACGGTTTGCTAGCAAACCGGACGCTAGACCGCATAGACCGCACGCGGGACAAGTTAAGACATTCATGATGTTTAACCCGTAGTCGCAGACGAGGTTTTCCGACCTAGTCTGCGACCACGGGTTAAACGCTTGACGGATCATGCGTTTCCGAATGCGGTATAACGCCTTCCGCCGAATTGGTCAACTCGACGTGGCGGTTGAGCGACCCTCGGCAAACAATGTCGCAGCTACTTTTGATAGATGGGCAGGTAGTGGTACTTCACGGATAAACTCAGCACGGCCAGAGATGTCGAATACACGTGGCCAGCGTTGCGTTCTTCGCCGTTGGCGGCTTCCCACGATCCATCGTCGCGCTGTTCCTTCAGCAGCATGTCTTGCACCAACGTGCCGGCCGTTTTGGCGTGATCTCCACCACGTTGATACATGCCTTGAGCGTAATAGTAGGTGCCGTACATGCAAAAGCGTTCTTTCCACTTCGGCGGGTGAGCCAGCAGCCAGTCGGCCGCGCCGGCCACCAGTGGCGAATCGTATTCTCCACAAACCTGCATGGCCAGCAGGCCCGCCGCAGTCATCGTATAGGTCGCATGTCGCTGCCCCGGTTCGTAGCAAAACCCCCCAGCTTTGTCGCTGGGCAGACCGTTTCGATCCAACGGTGACGAATACGATCGCTTCAGATATTCCACGGCGTCGCGGATCGCGGAACCGGGCACCTGCAGTCCGTCGTTCTTAGCGGATCGCAGCGCCATCAGTTGCCAGACAGAAGCGGACAGATCGGCGTCGCGTGAATTCGGATTGTAGCGCCACCCGCCGCGCGCGTTCACCGGCTTGTCTTCTTTTTGTGAACTCAGGATCAGGTCGATCGCTTTCTGGCAGCGATCGTGCAGCAGTTTGTCCTGTTCGTCAGAAGTGCTCATGCCCAGCATTTCGGTCAGCATCAGCGTAACAATGCCATGGCCATACATTCGACCGCCGTCCTTTTGACCGAAGTAGCCTTTGTCGTCTTGGCGATCTTGCTGCAGAACATAATCCAGAGCACGATTCATCGCGCGACCTTCGGGACTCGGATCCACCGGCTGAATGCCCACGCTGGCCAGCGCCATGATCGCCAGTGCGGTCATCGTGGTTTCGTGGCGACCGGTATGAATGGAGCCGTCGTCCTTCTGCTGAGTCACCAGAAACGCGATGGCTTTGTCGGCGGCGATATCGACTTCGTCTTTTTGGAACGGCGATACGGTTGGAGCTGTCAATGCGGGCACGGCAGCGTCCTGAGCAAAAACCGTTGTCCCTGAATTGATGCTAAAGAGACAGACCACCGTAGCGCACAGCACTACCAGCCGCTGGGCGTTAGCTCCGGTTTTCGAAATGCCAACCGGGGCCAACGCCCGATGGCTAAAAATTGCGGTTTGGTTTGCCCAAGTTTGGTTCCATGCGGGATTCAGGCCGGAGGCCGACACATGCACTGCCGGTGGCGTCAGCCACCGGAAAGATGACGTCAAGTTATCGTCCTGCTGATTGCTCATAAGTTTGATCCACGTTGTTCGTGCTTGATGTGCCAAAGCCCTGAACGACCGCATGGGAGACACAGGTTTGTTTCTATTGCCTGCTTCATTCAGCTGATGTGTTACGTTTTTTTATCGCCCCATCTGGGCAATGTCGTTCGGGAATTCGTCAAGAATTTCGCGATCTTCATCCAGCCCGCTGAAAGTCTTAACGACTTCCGCTACCTGAAATCGTTAGCAAACCGTCGGCTAACGCCGACGGCAAAAGTCTGTCGTCCTTGCCGGGACTCAATCGCACGCACTGATATTCAAAGTGATGCTGCATCACTATTTTCGTCTGGCTCGTTCCGCTAGGACTCGAAAATAGGTTTCGACGCTTTTGCGATAGTCTTCAGAAACTTTTTCACGGCGACCTTTGCTGAGATCTTCCGCCGCTTGTTCTCGCAGTTGACCCCATTCTTTATTCTCATCACGATTCACAGGCAATACGGTAAATGCGTCCGTTTGACCATCGTAAGCTGGCGTGCCTTCGGGGGGCGTTAATGATGGGCTGGACAACGCCGCTTGCTGTTGTGCCTGACTTCGAGCTGCTGCAATCTGGCCTTGTTGAGCGCGAGCTGCTTGGGCGAGGCTTTCTAACTCTTGCTGCTGCTGCGATGGCGACTGCCCCGGCTGTGGTTGCTGACCCGCCGCAGTGGCCGCAGCTTGTTGACGATCGAGCTCATCTAAAGTTTGTGCCAACTGCCGACCGGCGGCCATTTCTTCTGAAGTGAATGACGGCGGTGTCGATGAACCAGACGGCGGCGATTGGCCACCGGGCTGCTGTCCCGGCTGTTCGCCAGAAGGCTGCTCGCCGGACGACTGTTCACCATTCGGTTGCTCGCCGGACGGTTGTCCTTCGCCCTGCGTCGGTTGCTGCGACTGTCCTTCGCCATTCTGTTCTGCCGCAGCCGCTGCGGCTTGGTCCAGAACGTCAGTCAGACCGGCGGCTTGTTGGTTCAACGCTTGTTCCGATTGCGCCAACGCATCATTCGCTTTCGCAGCCGGCTCAGCTCCGTGTTGTGGTTCTCCCGCCTGTGCTGCAGCACCGGCGGCTTCCGCTGCGTCCGTCAGTTTTTGCTGCGCCTGAGTGGATTCGTTGTTGGCGACTTGTTCGATCTTCTCCGACGCCTGTTGCAGCGATTCTGCGGCGGCTGGACTTTCTAACCGCCGTTCATGGCGTGCCGCGCGCGCCACATTTTCAGCCGTTTCCTGCACGTTGTTCGTCACCCGTTGTTGCTGCTTAGCTGCATTGGCCAGTTGGTTTTCCGCCGGCGTGGCGGGCTCCCCGGCTGCAGCGTTTTGTGCCAGTTGTTCCGCGCGTTGCTTGAGTTCCCCGGCTGCTTTGGTAGCTTCGTCTGCCAGAGCTTCTGCTAATTGGGCGGCGGGATTTTTGTCGTTGAGTTGCGGTTCGGGCAATGACTTCATCCGATTCCGTTCGTCTCGCGCTGCGTTCACTTCCTGCCGCGCTTGCTGTTGCTGTTGTTTTGCGTCGTTGACTTTTTGTTGAGCTTGTTGCTGCTGAGTTTTTGCCTGCTGCACGGCGTTCTTGACGCCTTGGTCGTCTGGCTTCTTCCGCAACGTGTCTTGAGTCTTGTTGAGATTCTGGTCTGCCTTTTTCAGATTTCGTTCCGCATTTTGAACCTGAGCATTCGCTTGCTTTTCTTGACTCTCCTCCTGACGAAGTGCCGATTCGGCTTCGCGTTGTCGCTGATCATTGAAACGTTTTCGATCATTTTCCAGATCCCGTTTTGCATTTTGTCGATTCTTGTCATCGGAATGGACGTCTTCGTTCTTCGCCGCCGCAGATTCGTCTTTGGCTTGTTGCAGAGTTTCGGACGCTGCCGCGATGGCTGCTTGAGCGGCCTGAGCTTTCTTGGCGAGATCTTGCTTGAGTTCTCCTTCGTTGGCACTGCGGGCAGCGTTGGCGGCTTCATTCAGCTTCTGCTGCGTCTGTTCGAATTTTCGTTGCGCTTCTGGCGTCTTGGCTTTTGACGCGGCCGATTTGGCTTGGTTGACCAGCTGCTGCGAAAGCTTGGCCGCATCTTGGCCAAGTTCCTTCAGGTCGTTCACCAAGGCTTTTTTCTGCTGCTGAAATTCTTCGTCCGAACGTTCGTTGGCCCGCTGAAGTTCCTGTTCCCTTTGCGCGGCATCCTGCAAAGCGTTGCGAGCTTCCTGAACCGTGTTCTGCGAAATTTCTGACAGCGCTTCACGCATCGCAGGATTTTCCGCCAGTTGTTGCTCCAGCTGCTGCAGCAGGTCTTCGGGATTCTGTTGAGCCATTTCGGTCAGCTCAGCGGACTGCTCGAAGCGTTGATCCATTTGCCGAGCAATCCCCAGTTCTCGCTCCTGCTGCCGCAATTCGGCTCGAGTTTCCGCGATATCCAAGCCCTGTTCTAGCTTTTCGAAATGTTCGGCCACCTTGTCCAAGGCCTGAGCCGTACGTTCTTGCTGTTCGGCCGCTTTCGAAAGTTCCTGCGCCTGGACTTCGGCGTCTTGGCTGTCTTCCGCCTGTTGCAAGGCTTCGTTCATCTGTTGTGCCGGTTCCTGCACCATGGCGATGCTGTCGTCGGCGTCACGAGCTCGCTCACGCTGCTCTTCCACCATCAAGTCCTGCGAATTCGCGTCTTCCACCAACGCTTCGACCAAGTCGTCAAGCTGCTGATTGATGCGTGTCTGTTGTTCCTGCAGATCAGCCAGCCGTTCCTCATTCTGTGACGTCTGCGGCTGTGGCTCCGGTTCGGTTTCGTTCTCGGGATTGGCCTCAGCCGCTTCTGCTTCAATGGCGTCAGCGACGTCCGTTGTTTCTTCTTCCAGTTTTCGCAACTGTTCTGCGGCTTGCTGGGCCATTTGCGGAATGGTGGGGGCATACTTGGCGATGATGGCGCGGGCGGCTGCCATGGCGGCTTCGAGTTCATAGCTGGCGGGCTGCAGATGATCGCGGATGTCGATCAAATCCGAGCCAGCGCCCACCATGTCTTCACGAACCCAGCGCCGCTGTTGCAACTTGCGGTTGGCTTCTTGAGTGGCCGGTGACCAGCGGACTTCGTCGAACTTTCCGACGATGGCATTGTCAACTCGTGCGGCGCGCAGCTTATTCACCCCTTCTTCTAACCCTTTGCTGATAACATCCCACTGGCGAGGGTGATCGATGCGCGCCTGCAGATCTTGCGAACGCCAGCGTTCTAGCTGGATCAGATTCGCAAGGCACAGCTGCACGTTTTTGATGTCGTGACCGGATTCCAATACGCGATAAGCGGGTCCGATTTCGTGGAACGCTGCGGGCAGAATCGATTCTTGCGGATCACCTTGACGGTGCTGATTCAGCAACGATGTGACGGCGCGATGAGTCAACCCGGCGTCGGCGGCGAATTGCGGATCGGCGTCCGGTCGAGCTTGCGTGAGTGTGCGGCGGCTGCGTAATTGTTCTAGGCTGGGGCGGTACTTGAAATCGACTTCTGCCACAAAGCGTTCGGACTGCGTGCGGAATTCTTCCGCTTTCGTCGAATCTTCTGCCTTGGCCGCTTCCGCCGTAAAACGGTTTTCTTCACGAACCACGTGGCTGATGTGCGACAGCGGTTCCGACAATGTGCCCGACCGATAATCGAAGTCGCGACGTGCTTGGTTCAGCCGTTCTGCCAGACCGTGATCGACGACATCCATTCGCTGTCGATCGTTTAATTCTCGCATCAGATCCTTCGACAGCCGCTGTAAGTCGGCCAGTTTCTCTTCCGATTCGAACGCTCGTTCCAGCTGTTCACTGCGTTGTGTGGTCCAGTCCAATAGCTGTTGGAATGTGTTCTGAATGTGGCCCGTTAATCGTCCTTGCTGTTGAGCGACCAGTCGTTCCACAACCATCAATTGGTTCATCACCACGGTTTCCTGTCGCACTAGCCGCGTCCACGTTTGAGTCGGACTGTCGACAATCAGTTTCTGCTGCCGCAGCAAAGCGTCCAGATCCTGAGCGACCGCAGCACCGAGGTTGTGGCTGATGATGTGTTGAAAATGGTACGCTACACTTTTGGCGTCGTCTGCCGAGCGTTCGAACGAATGCTTCAGATCATCGATTGCCTGACGCACCAGTTTTTCATCTGACTGCTGCATCACGGCCAGCAGATAGTCCGGCGTCGTGCTGTGTTCGTGATGGAGTCTCGCGATCGCTCGACCAGCAAGGTCCAAATCGTAAGCGTCCGCTCCCGCCGGCATTGCGCGAGTCACAGCGTGGATCTCTTCCAGCAACTGGCCAGATTCCGTTTGAATCTCGTCAGCCAGCTGCGCTAGATTCGTGCGGTCGAGTGCTCGTTCTTCAGCAGGTCGCTGTTCTGCGGATGGCTTGCCATGTT
>JBDNHJ010000274.1:0-9069 GCA_041688835.1 Fuerstiella sp. | reverse complement strand
GATTCGAAGGCGACCCGGAAGTGGATGAAAGACACCCTTGGCAAGTCCTTGACCGCTCGCCGAAACGCTGCCTATCGAGAATACCTGAACAATACACGCGACCATGATTTCTTAGCCGCTTAACACCGATTCGTCAGGCCAAGCAGCGCCCATTTTAGTCAAGGCTCGCCTCCCTGTCGCCGGAACATCCGATGTGGATAACCATTGCCGTGAATCGGCGAAGCATCACTGAAGGCGCGGGCACACTTTGATTCAGCATCTCACAAGCCTGCCGTTGTCTGGATCGCTTGGAGAGTATTGACGAATTGAAGAAAATGCCGTCAGTTGATGGAAACGTTTTCAACACCAAGCGTCCTCCCCCACGCCCAGCGGAATAAGTTTCGAGCGTCGACATAGCGGCCCTCGGACGATCTCGAACCGAGGACGACAAGCAATAGTTCCTGACCTTCTCGTTCACTCACCGCAATCAAACATGCCCCGGCCAGCTCGGTCGTTCCAGTCTTGATGCCAGCATAGCCGTCGATCGCCAACAACCGATTTGTGTTTTCCCACCTGACGTTTCGGGTATATCCCGCGGCTCCCGTAACCGTACAGCCTCGTTGACGTACGGAAACGTATTGTCGAAACGACGGAAGCCGGAAGGCCGCCTGGGCCAGCTTTAGCAAATCACCGACTGATGAACGGTGCTCAGATTCGGAGAGCCCGTGAGGATTTTGAAACGTGGAATTGTGCATGCCGAGTTCGACGGCCATGTGGTTCATTGCCGCGACGAATAACGGAAGTGGGTCTGCATCGTCTGTTGCTTCCACTCCGGCTTGACCGTGAATTCGCCGTCCGAAATGTTCGGCCAGCGCCACCGCAGCGTCGTTTCCTGATGGCAGCAATAATCCGTAAAGAACTTCGCTGACCGGCAACGATTCGCCTGCGCTGATGCCGGATGTGGAACCACGCGTCCGGTCAGCTCGCCGTGAATAGGTAACTGTTTCATCCATAATTTCCGGGTGTTCAACAGCATGCCGAAGGACAAGGTAAGCCGTCATGACTTTCGTGGTGCTGGCAATTTCCAGCGATTCGTCTGTGTTTACTCCGCCCACTTGTTCGCCAGAGCCAACTTCAGCAACCGCCCAGGCTCGACAACTGACGAATGGCGATCCATCCAGCGAGTCAGCTGTTTCTCGTGGCAGCATCTTTGTATTGACTTTGGTAGGAGTGGGAACTGGCAATCTTTCTGTCAGTAGTGGACTTAACAATTTCCACGTTTCCGGTCCAACGATTCCAGTGGGCGGCAGCTTATTCAACGTCTGAAATCGAACGACGGCAGTTGCTGTGGCCGGCCCATAGTCACCATCGATCGAAAGTTCGGGCGATGGTTTCATGCGTGCGTTGAGCGTCCGCTGCACAGATTCCACCTGCAGTCCGTAGTCGCCCTGTCTCAGAAGTGTGCTTGTCGTGGAAGCTGCTGCGTGAGGCGGGTTGAAATACTCATAGACCGTCTTTGCGATACGGGCATTCAGTAGCTCCGCAGCGTTATCGTCTGTCCATCGCCGATCTTCGTTGTTATTCGTTAACAGGCACAATGCGATCGGACCACTTGGTGCGTAAATGATGCCGGCGTCACATCGTGCTTTCGAAACCGATCCTGACTTGTGGGCAACTTCAATTTCCGCTGGCAGAAGACGCGGCAACTGAGACTTGTCCTCCACGTTTTTTAGATGGTCCAACATGATGTCGCAATATTCCGGAGTGACCAGCCGTTTGCTGTGCAGGCCTTCCAGCAGTCCAACGATATCGGCTGACGTTGTGCTGCCCAGCCCGTACGCTTTGCTGCGATCCGGATAGATACTGCTGTCGCCACGATAGACTTTGGAATGCAGTTTCGTCTGCGGATATCCGAGTGTCGCCATCGTGTTTGACGTGGCCGGAAGACCAATCTGATCAACGACCAAGTTTGTCGCTGTGTTGTCTGAAAAGGCAATCATCAGTCGAATCGCATCCTGCAACGTTAACTGAAATCCATCCGTGAAGTGTCTTGTAAGAATTCCCGACCCCGGCACTTTGTCAGTGGCATTCAAAGTCAGAATCATGCTTTGGTCCAGATCACCGGCAGCGATTTTTCGATAAGCCTCGATCATCACAGGAAGTTTGATCAAACTGGCTGTGGGCATGACGTCTGTCTCACGATAGTCAAACCGTAGACCGCTGCTCAGGTCCAGAACCGACACACTGACTTCTCCCTGATGACTCCTAATCAACGGCAGCAGTTCGGCACTTAGTTCATCAACTGTCTGAGCGACTGTGGTGCAACTGAAGACAACGAACATCACGCAAATCGATACTAACCCTGCCATCTGCTTAGCAACTGGCACACATAAGTCTTGCAGCTTCATTGATACACCTCTGAAATCTTAACTGATTGTCCACAGTCAACTTGATTCATTCGTACAGCCTGATATCCGATGTTCTGGTCAGCCAGGTCTGAACATCGCAACGGGTGAGATCATCCACGTTTCTGCTGTCGCCGTTATCGATCGCGATTCGCAACCTGTCAGAGCCGTACAGAATATCGATTGGAGGACGCTCGTATTCGTATTCATACGGTGGCGGAAGCCATTGCAGTTGCTCTCCGACCGTTTCTCGAATGACCTGCAGAATTCTGATCGCCATTGCGAATGACCTCACGGCATCGTGATCGGTCACATGAAGTCTGACGCCTTCGCAAATCTGATTGGCAAACTTATCGAACGTCGGCCGAAATTTGACTGCTCGAGCCACAACGCCGGGGATTTCGAAAGTACCCACGGCTGCTTCCAACGCATGGCCGTCCAAAAACGGAGCACCGATGACTTCGAATGGTGCTGTGGTTCCGCGGCCTTCAGATAGATTCGTGCCTTCGAGTAAAACCTGGCCAGGATACAAGGCCGCCGTTTCCCAACGTGGCATGTTTGGCGACGGTGGTACCCACGAACCTGCAGAATTCCAGCCGACTGTTTCACGCCGCCAATTCCGCATTGAAATAACATGAAGGTCGACGTCGATCTGCTGCTCGGCCTGAAACAATCGCGCCAGTTCACCGATGGTAAGACCGTGCCGCATCGGGATCTCAGCGTTGCCGACAAAACTGCGGAATTCGGGCAACAGTATCGGTCCCTCAAACACTGCTCCGCCGAGCGGATTCGGACGGTCGAGCACCACGACAGCCACGCCAGCGTCGGCGCATGCGTGCAGGCATTCCAGCATCGTCCAGATAAACGTATAGACGCGAGTTCCCACGTCCTGCAGATCAATCACCAGGCAGTCAAGGCCGTCCAGCATTTCTTCCGTTGGCCGTCGTGCATCGGCATAGAGGCTGAAAACCGGAATCCCCAGCGGAAGATACTCACCGTGCGGCGATTCAATCATGTTTGCCTGTTCGACTCCCCACAGACCGTGCTGAGGCGAAAACAGCTTCTTGAGTCGAGAACCAACCTGCGGTGAAAGTACGTCGCACGACAGCCGGAAGTCGCTGTCGACGGACGCCTGATTCAGCAGCAGGCCAATCTTTCCGCCGCGCAATACAGACGGAAGTTCTTCGCAGCAGCACGAAAGTCCGATTTGAATCTGGGGAACATTCATATGGCTACTTGTACAACAGAAACTGCCCACGGCGTTTACGAAAGTCTTCAACGCCTTGTTCTGCAACTTCAAGAACTTCGGTTGCCGAATCGCCTCGAACGACGGCGTCCAGCGTCTGTTGATTTCCCAACAGTCTAAGATACCCATCTGTTTTCCAGTCATCCGGAAACAGTCGCCGCGTTGTTGTCGCAATGCTGAAGCCAGATCGCAACGGTTCAAATGTACTGCGGTCTGTGATGATGATGTTGATGCCTTCGCACTCTTCGTCCTTGAATTTACTGCTGTCCGGCACAAACGCAATCGGCACATACGTGACGCCCGGCAGTTGTTGCGAATTCAGCTCTGCGGCCAACTTTCGACCGTTCATCCATGGTGCTCCCAGAATTTCAAACGGCGTGTCAGTTCCTCGTCCAACAGAAACATTTGTTGTTTCCATCAACCCCACGCCCGGATAAAGCAGGGCCTGCGTCAGGCACCGCATATTGGGAGACGGATTGATCCATGTCAGGCCCGTTGCATCCCAATACTTCGACCGTTGCCAGCCTTCGACAGGCACGACAGTCAGATCCAGATCGAGTTTCAGTTCTGCTCGAAACATCTGAGCCAGCTCGCCGATTGTCATTCCGTGTCGCACGGGCAATGAATGAAAACCGACGAACGATTCCAGACCGGCGTCCAGCATCGGGCCAGCGATATCGCTGCCGTTGATGGGATTCGGGCGATCCAGAACGACAAAGCGTTTGCCGTGTTCAGCCGCAGCCTGCATCGCTTCGCCCATCGTCGATATGTAGGTGTAAAATCGACAGCCGATATCCTGAATGTCGAATACCAGCGTATCCACGGTGCTCAGCATTTCCGGAGTTGGCTTTCGCGTCTCGCCGTACAGGCTGAAGATCTTCAGCCCGGTCGCTGTGTCGGTGGCATCATCAATTTTCGCAACGTCCAGCTTTCCGGCAAAGCCATGCTCTGGGCTAAACAACGCCACCAAATTCACCATCTCTGCCGCGTTCAATAACTCGACGGCACTCACGCCATCAGCATTGCAGCCTGTGTGATTGGTGATCAATCCAATTCGCTGCCCTCGCAAAGTCTCAAATTCGTCGCGTTGCAGAACATCGAGTCCATTCAGTACCGGCGGATCGGCAGAGACCGGCGACAGCACGAACGCTGAGGCAATGAAAATCGCAAAAAATGGAATGGACCTCATCATAATGTTTCCTCAGTTTTCATCGGAACGATTAACGACACCAATACGCCTGTCACGAATGTCGCGGTCGATCCAATCAATGCCAGCCAAGGCCAGGCGACGACCGAATCACCTTCATCTGTTTTCAGAGCGAACTGCACGACAGACAATACAATCAGGCCGACCAGCATGCCACACAAAGCCGACGGCTGCCCCGCTCGCTTAACCAGCACCCCCAACGAAAACACTCCCAGCAACAGGCCCGCCGAAAACCCGGCGATCGTCAGGGCATTGTTGACGACCGTATCTGCCAGAGACATCGCGTAAATGCCAATTCCGATCTGCAATATACCGAACGCCAAAGTCAGCCAGCGAGACAGATTCAATTGCTGTTTGTCTGTTGGGACAGTGTCACAGTTTGGCAGATAGAAATCGTTCAGCACCGCAGACGCAGATGCATTCAGAGAGCTCGAAAGCGTGGACATGGCTGCTGCAAGAATGGCGGCCAGCATCAACCCAATCAGCCCGCAGTTCTTCGGGAAGAAGTTAACAATGAAATGAGCAAACACCTGATCGGCTTTGTCCGGTGCAACATGGCCTTCCAAAGAATAGAAACACGCCAGTTGAACGCCAATAAACAGAAACAAGGCGAACTGAATCAGGACAACAAACGAACTCAGGACAATGGCTCGCCCCGCATCTCGCTCACTTCTGGCGCTCAGGTACCGTTGCACCATCATGTGGTCGGTGCCATGCGTCCCGATCGTCAACACAGCACCGCCAATCATTCCCGCCCAGATGTTGTAGGGATTGCCGAGGCTGAATTCCATCACCACAATCTGCGCACGACCCGTATCCGCGGCGAATGCCAGAACCTGGTCCCAGCCGCCCGGAATTTGATTCGCAATAATGAACAACGCGGCAATCCCACCAAGCATATAGATCACGAATTGAATGCAGTCGTTCCAGATCACCGATCTCAGACCACCGAAAAACGTGTACACAATCGTCACGCTTCCCATAATGATCACGCTGACAGGAAACGAAATGGCCAACAGCGAATGCAACACCACGCCCGCCAGAAACAATCGCAAACCGTCGCCGAGATTTCGAGTCACCAGAAACAGCAGCGACGCAGCTGTTTTCGTTGCCGCGCCAAATCGCGTGCCCAGAACCTGATAGGCGGTGAGCAGTTTGTCTTTGAAGTACAGCGGCAGAAACACGCGCACAACAATGCTTCGGCCAACAATGTATCCCAGCGCGATCTGCAGCCAACGCATGCCGGTTTCACCAAATCCGACACCAGGAATGCTCAATACGGTTGCCGTGCTGGTTTCGGTGGCGACGATTGACCCAAGAATCGCCCACCACGGCAACGATCGCCCGCCAACGAAATACGATTCGATGTCTTTGTTCTTTCGGCCCGACCAGAATCCGATCGCCACCGATGTGACCAGTAAAGAGCACATCACAAATATGTCGATAGGGCCGAGATCAACCGCCACGTGGGAAAACTCCGATGCGTATTGGACGTACAGTCTGCTTCGCTACAATTCTCGACGCCTCGGTCCATACAGACGAGTCGTCCAAAAAAATTCAGGACGATGCATGATACGACAATTTTGCCATGACTTCGAACAACCCGCTATCGCAACTCAAAGATCTGACGACGGAAGCCATTAATCCGGCGTCTCAGAACATCGATACGCTTTCTCCGCTAGAAATCGTTCGGTTGATGAATGCTCAGGATGCCGAAGTCCCACTGGCCGTCGGTAAGGAGTCCGAAAAAATTGCAGCTGCCATCGAAGTGATTACGGACCGAATTCGCAACGGCGGGCGACTGCTGTATATCGGAGCGGGTACGTCCGGTCGCCTTGGCGTTCTTGATGCGTCTGAATGCCCACCGACATTCAGCACGCCGTCCGAAATGGTTGTGGGGATCATCGCCGGAGGCTACGACGCCTTGCATAGCGCCGCAGAAGGAATCGAAGACCAGCCGGAAACAGCCGTTCAAGACTTGCAGAATCACAATCTTTCGAATCGTGACGTGCTGGTCGGAATCGCCACCAGCGGCCGCACGCCATACGTGATCGGAGGCCTTCAGTTCGCGCAACGCACGGAAGCATTCGCGATCGGGCTGGCTTGCAACGCCAACAGCGCACTGGAAGCTGTCTCGGATTTAGTGATCGCTCCGATTGTCGGCCCGGAAGTTATCACCGGATCAACACGAATGAAAGCCGGTACCGCCACAAAGCTGGTCCTCAATATGCTGACCACCGGAACGATGATCCGGTTGGGAAAAACCTATGGCAACCTGATGGTGGATCTCAGGGCGACAAACACGAAACTCACAGCCCGCGTTCAGAGTCTGGCGGCTAGGCTGACCGGTCTTTCAGAAGCAGACGTCGCTCCGCATCTGGAAGCCTGCAACGGAGAACTGAAAACGACCGTTGTGGCGGTCTGCTGTAAGACAACCCCAAACGAAGCTCGACGGTTGTTATCCGCAGCCGACGGCCAATTGCGCCGCGCGCTGCAGGCTGGTGAAGGAACCACTGCTACCGATTCCGGGACACCGTCATGACAGACCACTATGTCATTGGAGTTGATGCGGGTGGTACAAAAACAACCGCTTGGCTGGCCAATCGCAACGGTCATCTGCAGCCGCCGCTCGCTACCGGTAGCAGCGGACCGGGAAACATGAGGTCAGTCGGTTTTGATGCCGCCGTGACAAATATACTTACCGCGATCACAAAAGCGACCGCTTCTCAACCGGGAACGGTAGACAGTCTCTGCATTTGTGCCGCCGGAGCCGGACGTCCAGACGAACAAAACCGACTGCGAGAATGGGCGAATTCGCAACATTTGGCGTCGCGTATTCGTATTGCCACAGATGTTGAAGCCGTCTTGGCAGCCGCGTCCGAAGATTCGACGGGCGTTGCGCTAATCGCTGGGACGGGTTCTCTTGCATGGGGGCGAAATTCGGACGGCAAAACGCATCGGGCGGGTGGTTGGGGCCACCTTCTTGGCGATGAAGGCAGCGCATACGACATCGCGATGCAGAGTCTTCGCCGTACAGTTCGCATGGCCGATGGACGGGAAGTGGAAACACCATTGCTGCAAACCATAATGCGGGAGCTCAGCGTGAACGCCCCCACAGATCTGATCGCAATGGTCTATGCAGAATCGATGTCGAAGGACCACGTTGCGAGCCTAGCAAAATGTGTATTCGACGCCGCAGAATCCGGAGACCCCGTTGCCGCAATGATCATAGAAAATGCCGTCAGAGAACTCGCGCTGATGGTGAAAACAGTGTCCAAACACCTTCACCTGAAAGACCGCTTTCCGCTGGCCGTGACGGGCGGCGTGCTTGTCCACCAACCGAAATTTCGACGAGCGTTATTGCAACACTTGCGTCATCCGGCGGAATATACGCACGTCGTTGATGCACCTGCCAGAGGTGCCGTGGCCTTGGCACGGCAGTTGACAACCGGCGACGCAGTGGTTTGAAGTCGGCGGACATTCTCGCTCATCGGTCGCCTAAACGTCTTTCTTTTCCGAGAGATTAGGACGCCCACGATCCGAATTCACACGTACCCGAACCTTCGATCTACTGATTAAAAGTTCTTAGAACCTTTCCTTTTGCGTTTCTGATGCTTATTGAAGCCCCGGTTTTCCGGGGCTTCTTCTTTGACGTGGCCTGGAGAATGCGTTGCTCTGATGCAGATTTCACGAATTAGTGGGGGAATTGATGGGGGGACTCACATGTCTCAGTTTTGAAGTCCCGATTGCCAAACGCCGCTTCAGAGGGCGCGCAGATCGTGTCACTGATGTCAATTGCGCGGACGATCTGAATCTACCAACATTGTACCGGAGAACGTCTCCAATTTAGAGGATTGAAGCCGACCTTCAGATCTCCGGAAGCGAAATGGCCGGGGCCGGATTTTCCGCTATCCGTGGAGTTTCGCTTGCAGACTTTTACGGGAAAAGCTCGGGCTATGCAACGAAGATTGATGCGACTGCCAAGGCAATCGCACGTTCAGACAGCTTGAAAGGCTCTTAGAATGCCTTTGAGTTTGTCCAAATTCCATCCTGTGGTGAGGCGTTTTGCCCGCACGTTATCTTTGACCGTAGTGTCGGCTTTCAAAATCGACAGAGCAAGACGTCGAAAGACGGAAAGAATTTCTGGACCGTTGCCCTTGCGAATGCGACTGTTGTCTTCTGCAAATGTGACATCCAAAGTGTGGTGAAGTGTATTCTCGATGCTCCCGTGT
>JBDNHJ010000273.1:0-8433 GCA_041688835.1 Fuerstiella sp. | reverse complement strand
TTTGGAAGTTTCTGAGCACACCACGGACCAGCCATGTGGTGACGGTCGGGAAGGTGTTGCCTGCGATTAGAACGCGCCCACAATTTCTCCGCCGGCTCTGGTACACAGCGACACATAGACCCAACTGTCGATTTGTTCGGACAAAAAACGGACAGATCCATCGCTGAGCAGTGTCTGAGCGCCTCCTGGATGAAAGCTGTATGCTTCGCCGGAATTGATTCCGTTGACGAAGACCGGCCCATACACCGTGACGCCGTCGTGTCCCACGCCTTTCACGTGAAAGCCGACATCGGGATCAGCCCAGCCAATTCCGGCGTCGGCCGTCAGTTCAGATCCGACTTGCACGATTTCATCATCCGTATAAGCTGAAAACTGAGAGTCTGTCATGCGGCTGCCCATCACATAGGCGTCTGGACGCGCGGCACATTCGGCCAGCATCAGTGTGTTGGACATGCCGTCTGTAATGCTGGCCGGGGTATTCGCAATGTACTCGGCCAATGCGCCCTGACGAGCGGCTTGGCTGGGGACCGGAATTCCGAAGACGTCGCTGTAGACCTGCTTGGCGACTCGATTGACTGACCCGTAGTCAGTGGCGGCCGCCCCGACAACGTGAAAGCGGTCGACTCGATCAGCCGTCGGAGTCGAAGGGCACTGGAAGACTGCCAGATGAGTGCTGATCGCTTCGCGGTTTTTCAGACTGCTCCACGCCGCATTGAAATCGTAACTGTCGGCCAGCGACGTCTGGTCTAAAAAGGCAAGACACAAGGCCGTCCATGACTGGTAGTCGGTACAATGACTGACGTTATCTTCGACGACGATTTCGAATGGTTCACAGCCGGAATCGCCTCGCGAGTTCAACTCGCTGGGGGGAAACACACGATGTGTCGATTGATAGTTGTGCAGTGCCAACCCCATCTGCTTGAGATTGTTGCGGCACTGCATTCGGCGAGCTGCTTCACGAGCGCCCTGAACTGCGGGCAGTAGCAGTGCCATAAGAATGGCGATTACTGCGACCACAACCAGTAATTCGATGATTGTGAAGGCCCGATGCCTGTTTCGTCTTCCTGCGAATTCCATTCGACTTTCTCTTTGCTCAAATCTGTACTTTAGCATTCTCTTCGGAATAAAGATGCCGTCAACGCTGGACGTAGTCGGGCATTACGATTTTGGGAATGAGGTTCGGTTGTGTGGTGGGCTTTGCTGCGGTGTTTGGCTCGCTGTGCAGTTGCAGATCGATGCGTGGTGTTTGTAGCTGGAGTGTGATCACAAAACGCCCGTTGACCGTTGCGGCTTCAATGGTGCCTCCGAGGAATTGTACAATGCGTTTGGTGAGTGCCAGCCCGAGCCCTGAATGACTGCCGGTTGCTGAGCGCGACGTATCGGCTCGCCAAAACCGGTCGAACACACGATCAATGTGTTGCGGAGCTAGTTCGCAGCCGCTGTTTTCCACAGTGATGTTCAGCTGTCCATTCAGAAACTGCGACCGGATCAGGATGATTCCGTCGGGGTCCACATGGCTGGTTGCGTTGTCCAGAAGGTTCGACAGCACGACTCCCAGTTTGCCGGGATCCGTCTCCACCAACAGTCGTTGTTCGCAATGCCACTGCGTGTTCACACGAATGGCTGCCGCTCGAGCTGCGAAGCGACTCCAAGTGTGTCGCAGAGTGGCCGTCACATCGACCACATCCTGTGCGAGCGTGGTTTGCCCGGCTTCGATTCTGGAGAGCGACAGCAGCGTTGAAATAATGGTTTCTGTTTCTTCGCTGATTCGCAGGCAGCGTTCCATCGATGTGCGATAGCTGCCGGATTCTCGCTGACGGCTCAGGCTGACTTCCAAAGTGGATCGAATCCCTGCCAAGGGGGTTCGTAATTCGTGAGCGACGTCTGCTGTAAACGTTTTTTCTCGCCGGAAGGCTGTTTCTAGACAGTTCATGAGCGTGTTTAAGCGAGCAATCACGGGTTGGAGTTCTCCGGGGGCATTCGCCAAAGCGAAACGCTGGTTCAGCGTTTGGTCGTTCACCTGTTCGATCTGTTGAGTGAGTGACTGCAGTGGCTGCAGGTTCTTTTTCACCAGCCAAGCCAGCAGTGCTACGATGATACCTGTGGCAAACAGCCCCGACCCAATCAGCAGCCACGCTAGGTTTGCTAGGGATTCATTGAGGTCCTGCGTGTCGCGAGCAACAACGAGTGTTACAAACGGACGAGACGCGAAATCAAGGGTGTCTAGGTCTAGTGTGTCTGCATCGTCGTCGTCCGTGGGGTTCGGTTGGCGGCCATTCATGTCTTGAATTGATGTGTTGGCTGGCAACGCATTGTGCAAGTGGGGGCGAAACCGAATGCCCGCGGCGCGTCCGGGCCGTTTGTCCGGCAATTCTAAGGACATGACAAGCGGGACAACACGATCTCCGTTCAGTTGAGTTAGGTCGCCGTTCAGTCGTCGTGATCGCGATATTACGGAACCGTCTTCGTGCCACACCTGATAGAATTCAGGACGAATACTGCGAGCAAATTCCTGCATCGGGTGCTGATCGAATTCAACTTCGATCCGGTTGTCGCGTTGTTCGACAAGGACGGCTAAGGCCCGTGCTTTGGCTCCGAGGTGTTGATCGAATTCCTTATAGAGCTGTCGTTGCATCACGACGTACAGGCCATACTGAGTTGTGGTGAGCGTCACAACAATGGCCACGGAAATGCTGAAAATCAAGCGACCGCGAAGTGTTGTGTTCATGGACTCTCCCCGTCCTGTGATTCCAGCACGTAACCGAATCCACGACGAGTGTGAATCAGTCGTGGCCATTCTGGTTTTTCCAGTTTTTGTCGCAAATAGCGAATGTAGACATCGATCACGTTACTGTGTGCGTCCGATTTGAATTCATACACATTCTCCCAGATGTCTGATCGGGATACGACCTGCCCCGTCCGAACTGCCAGAAAAATTAGTAGCGAATATTCACGTTTCGTGAGCTCAATTGCTGTTTCGTCACGCCGAACCGTTTGCGTCACTGTATCGATGGCTAGGTTGCCGACTTCAATGACGCTGCTCAACTGGTCATAACGCCTTCGGAAAAGCACGTGGACGCGAGCCAGTAGTTCTTCTAACGCGAAGGGCTTGATCAGATAGTCATCCGCCCCGGCGTTTAGTCCCGAGACACGGTCTTCCACAGCATCCTTTGCAGTCAATAGCAGTACTCTGGCCTCCGACTTTTCCTTCCTTAGCCGCTGTAGAATTTCGATCCCCGAAACGTTAGGCAACATGACGTCCAGCACAATCACATCGTATTGATTCTTGGTGGCGTGCCACAGGCCGTCTCTGCCGTCAGACGCACTGTCCACTGCAAAGCCAGCTTCTCGAAGCCCCTGAGTGACTGCTTCACGGACAGGGGTATAGTCTTCAACAACAAGAACTCGCATGCGGATTGTGGTCGCTAGGAAAAATGAGAATGGTGAAGTGTCTGATTGGTGACTGTTCGAGCGTGTTTCGCTGTTCTGCGAACATTATAGAACCATGCGGAGGCAAGCAGCGACTTGGATTCGAGGAATTCATCGCCCAATCGCAGCGATTGTTTTCTGCTGCTCCTGATCAAAAGTCTCTGCTGTTTGGTTGAATCTACAGATCCAGTCGCAATCCTCACACGGCATTGGCTGCCTATCTTCACTGGTTTTCACAGTAACGACTGAATCCCTGTTCGAACTGTCGATTTCGACGGGCGTTATGGTCGACCGTTTTGCGGACTGACTTGCTGAGTGGTGTCTTGGCGCTTATCTTCGCCAGCGACATTCTTTGTGACCTTGCTTGGAACCGCCAAATGTATCGCTCCTGCCTTCGCCATCTGCTGTTTGTTTGTGTGTTCGTATCAGCTTCTGTCGCAGATTCTGTGGCAGATTCTGATCAGTTGCCCAATGTGGTGGTGATCTTCATTGATGACATGGGCTATGCGGATATTGGTCCTTTTGGGGCACAGGGGTATGAGACGCCTCATCTGGATCGAATGGCCAACGAGGGCCGGATCTTTACGGATTTTTACGTCACGCAGGCCGTGTGTTCGGCTTCTCGAGCGGGGCTGCTGACGGGGTGCTACAACGTTCGTGTGGGTATCATGGGAGCGTTAGGACCGCAGTCGAAGATCGGAATTCACGAAGACGAAGTCACGCTGGCTGAAATCTGTAAGCAGAAAGGCTACGCGACCGCTTGTTATGGCAAATGGCATCTGGGCCATCATAAGAAATTTCTGCCGCTGCAGCATGGTTTTGATGACTACTTCGGTCTGCCGTACAGCAACGATATGTGGCCGTACCATCCCGGAGTGCTGCATCTAACCATGGAAGAACGATTGAAGAAGTGGCCTCACCTGCCATTGATCGACGGCAATGAAGTCATCAACGATGAAGTGGATGATGAAGCTCAGGAGCAACTGACCACGGCGTATACGGAAGCGGCGGTGGAATTCATCGAAGCGAACAAGGCGGCTCCGTTTTTCCTGTACGTGCCGCACAGCATGGTGCATGTACCGCTGTATGTTTCTGAAAAGTTCAAAGGGAAAAGTCAGGCAGGACTGTTCGGTGATGTGATGATGGAAGTGGATTGGTCCGTGGGGCAGATTCTGGACACATTGCGAAAGAACAAACTGGACGACAACACGCTGGTGATTTTTACGGCTGACAACGGACCTTGGCTGAACTATGGAGATCATGCGGGCAGTGCTGGTCCGTTGCGAGAAGGCAAAGGCACGATGTTCGAAGGTGGTTGTCGGGAAAGTTGCGTGATGTGGTGGCCGGGAAAAATTCCGGCGGGGACCAGTTGCAGTGTGCCCGCGATGACCATTGATATCCTGCCCACTGTGGCCGGATTGATCGGTGCAGAGTTGCCTAATCATACGATCGATGGGCGAGACATCTGGCCACTCATCGCAGGCGAAGATGGTGCCAAGTCGCCTCACGAAGCCTACTACATGTACTACGGAAAACAGCTACAGGCGATTCGCAGTGGCCAGTGGAAGCTGCATTTTCCTCACGGCTATCGAACAATGGCCGGCAAGCCGGGAGGCACCGGTGGGATTCCAACAAATTACTCGCAAGCCAAGATCGGCAAAGAATTATTCGATCTCGCAAGCGACATCGGCGAAACCACAAACGTGGCGGACGAACATCCAGAAATTGTGGCCCGGTTAACGGCGTTAGCGGACGAGATGCGAAAAGAACTCGGCGACGACCGCATCAAAGGTGCTGGACTGCGACCACCGGGGAAACTTTAGATATTGAGTCTCGGAAGTTCAGTCGGATGCACGACCACGTTTCTAGGCCGCGCCGCGTTTCGCTTGTTCGCGAGTCAGCTTTTGTCGCAATCTTTGCATGCCGCGAATCCAGCGGTCGTAGTCGTCGGTCTTGAGGCTGAAGAATTCGGCGACTTCCGGATGTGGCAGAATCAAAAACTGTTCCTGTCGCATGCCTACTACGATTGCATTCGCGACATCTTCGGGCGTGATCGAATGCAGGTGCAGGTAGCGATGGATCGGATCGTCTTCGTCCAGAAAGTCAGTTTTCACGCCCAGCGGACAAACGCACGAAACGTTGATGCCTTGGCGGCCGTAGCACACGGACAACCATTCCGCCATGGCCACATCAGCGTGTTTGGTGACGGAATAAGAAGCCGATCCGATTTCCGTTAGCACTCCAGCGGCTGACGCTGTGTGGACCAGATATCCGCTGCCCTGTTCTAGCATCGCGGGAACAACGGCCCGCGCGGCGTGCAGACGTGACATCACGTTGACATCCCACATGCGCTGCCAGTCGTCGTTGCTGCTTTCGAGTCCGCCCTTCACCGTGATGCCGGCGTTTGAGCAGAACACGTCGATGCGACCGCAGGCTTCGACAGTTGCGTCGACAAGGTGTTGCACCTGACTTTGGTCGGCGACATCACACGGGATTGCAAGTCCGTTGATTTCACTGGCGACGGCTTGAGCCGCCGTCGCATCAACATCAGAGACCACAACCTTTGTCGCGCCTTCTGCTGCAAATCTGCGGCACATGGCGGCACCAATGCCGTTGGCACCGCCAGTAACAATCACGACCTTATTTGCCAATTCCATGGCGAGCGACTTCCTGTGCATTCAGTGACGAGAATATGGTCTGCGTTTTTCCGCTTGCAGCTAACCGTCGGCTGTCCGGATACCGTAGCGGAACTCGCCCAGAGTTTCGGCAGCCAGCAGAAAACCCAGCCGAAAGTCTGGGCGACTTCCGCTACAAGCAGGTTTCCAGACACGCTGCTAACCGCCAGCACGGCGATGAGCGACGGTTGGCTTGGCCGAAGTGACCTGAGCCTTCTGCTTGACGCCGCCTGTCATCACCTTGCCGCCTCGAGTGACCGCAGCTGGTGCCGCATCTGCAGTTGTCTTGGCGATTTCTCGTCGTTTGGCTGTGTCTGCGAGTTTCTTTTGAGCAACTCGTTTTTCGCGTTCTTTTTGCTTCTGCTGTTTCGTCTTCGCCACGGTTCTTTCCTTTGGACACAAATGGTGTTAGAGCACGCAGTTTACCGACCCCGGCACATTTTGCGAGGCCGCATTTTGCTTTGATACGATTCCGCAACGGCAGGAAATCCGGTTTCGGAGACATGCCCATTTCGTGGTCAAGCTAACAGGTTCGGCGGAATTGGGGCTGACAACTGGATTTTGTGTGCCTTAATTCTTCTTCGCACCCTTCCTTTTGCCGCCGAACTGCCAAAATTCTGACGGCGTATGGGCGGCCTGAAAATAATCCTGAGCACGCTTCACCAGCACCGGATGTTTGTCAGCGATGTTCTTCTGTTCCCCGATGTCCGTGCTCAGATCGTAGAGTTCAATTCCCTTGGTCTGAGTCACACTCGTCAGGTTCAGTTGCACGGCTTTGTAGTTGTCGAACCGCACGGCGCGCTTGCCACCACGTTCGTAAAACTCCCAATACAGATACTCGTGTTTCGCCTGAATTCCCGTGCCTGTTAATTCCGGCACGATGCTGATGCCGTCGATACCGGCTGGCGTGTCGACTCCGCCGATTTCACAGAATGTGGGCAGCATGTCCCAATGGGCACAGATGAGTTCTGAAGTCGATCCTGCCTGAATTTTTTCCGGCCAGCGCGCGATCAACGCGGCTCGAATACCGCCGTCGTACAGGTCGCGTTTGTGTCCTTTCAACGGGCCGTTGCTGTTGAAGAACTCAGGCTTGTGGCCGCCTTCTTGATGGGGCCCGTTGTCGCTGGTGAACATGACAATCGTGTTGTCATCGATGTTCAGTTCTTTCAGCAGTGCCATCAGTTGGCCCACACCTTCGTCAGCAATGGTCATCATAGCGGCGAACGCAGCGATAGGATTTTTCGTTTCGGCACCGGCATACTTGCCGATGACGTCTTCAAATTCCGGGAACTTCTTGCGCCATGCGGCCATGTCTTTTTCTGGAGCCTGCATGGCCGCGTGAGGAATCGTGACGGGCAGAAACAGAAAGAAGGGATCTTGTTTGCTGTCCCGCACGAACTGCAACGCTTCATCGTTGATCATTCTGCCAGTGTAGGTTTTGCCATCCAAGTTGATGCGTTCTTTGTTTCGCCACAAGTGATCGGGGTAGTACAGATGCGCCTCACGCTGGCAGTTGTAGCCATAGAACAAATCAAAGTGTTCTGCCGGATCACTGGGTGAAGAAGGTGCTCCCAGCCCCCATTTGCCGAACGCTCCGGTGGTGTAGCCAGCCGTTTTCAGCAGTCGAGGAATCGTGACGATGTCGGCCGGCATGGCGGCTTGGCCTTCGGGCTTGACTTCTCGATTTCCACGAACGTACGTGTGTCCCGTATGCAGGCCCGTCATCAGGCTACAGCGAGTTGGGGCGCAAACGGTGGAGCCGGAATAGTGTTGAGTAAACTTCATCCCTTCGGCTGCCAGCTGATCGATGTTGGGCGTTTGGAACTTCTGCTGACCATAGCAGGAGAAATCTCCATAGCCGGCATCATCCAGCAGGATGTAGATGATGTTCGGCTTCGCGGCATGGCCCGCCACGGTTGTGGCGTTGAGACAAGCGATCAGAAGCAGTAAAATGCTGTACTTCATGGAGACTCCAGAATGAGTTGCGGCTGAGTGGTCGAGACCACGGAGCAGCGATTTTACAGCACACAGTCGCTGATGCAATGTGCTGAAGTCGCTGGTCGTTGAGTCAGGGGCCGACTACCCGATCAGTGCTACGCCGATGCCTAGCGCGATAAACGCTAGCAGGATAAACAACAAAATCCAGACAATGGTTGAGGTCTTGTATTTGATATGCGGAGTCTGGGCGATTGGCGTGCTCCCCGAATTCGGTACCAGTTAGAATGAGAGTCTTCAGAGCCCAATTCCGGGCGAGGAGATTTTGATGAGTAATTCGAAGCGAAAACGTCGCAGTCCTGAGCAAGTCGTGAAAGCCCTAGCGGAAGGTGAG
>JBDNHJ010000036.1:0-77485 GCA_041688835.1 Fuerstiella sp. | reverse complement strand
GCTCGGCACCGACGTTGAAGATTTGAATAACACCCTTCTCGTCCGTGGCAATACTGGAGAAGTTGACGCTGTTGAAAATCGCGTTTTGCAAGGCGCCCGCTTTGTTCAACGCCTCCTCCGCCCCCTTGCGCACAGTATTATCAGTGCCGATTAATCGTTGCATTCGAGCCTATTCATTTTCGAGATATCGTTGATATGCTTGCGTTTAGCTTCAGCACAATGGAAGGCACACAGAGCAGCTGGTTTGACGAATCAGGAAACGTTCGTCTCGGAAATACAGAGCCGGCCACCGCTATAAAATCCCTTTGCGGTCTCGGCCCACCTGCGTCAGTATAAGCGGCAATTGAGGGTTATGCTACGACGGACTCTCGAACAGATGAAGTGGACAAGTCCAAATGGCACTTGAACTTCGGCAACCTGTTCAGAGCGTTCGGCTCTTTAACGCGCGAGGTTTGATGTTGAGCCTGATAACAGGGAAAACACAAATCGAGTCAGAACGCTCGCGGAAGGGCAGCCGAGTGTCACTTTGCACGGTTCCTTTTTCATTTGCTGCTGCACATCTCCGCTTTTTCGCAGCACTCGTTTCCCTAGTTGCACCAGCGCGGGTCGCATCGAGGTGGTAGTCGCCATTTGCAAACTGGGCAGGCGAAAAAGGGGGATTCATCCCCCTTTTTTATTTGCTTTTGATATGCCTCTTTCAGAGGAATGGGCAGCGAATAGGTGCTGTAACCCTTTGCCGATAAAGCGTTTCGAGGCAAATCCACAACATGACCGGATGCTGGTCAGCAAAAGTACACTCAAACGCTTGATTTTCACTGAAAACGTCGGTTTTTCGATTTCTTCTGTACTTCTGTTCGGTAACAGGTACACTGCCGCTTGAGTAATTCATTATTGTGGTGAACTTCGAGTGATGGGATGTCGTATGCTCAGTAGCGCAAACAATGGCCGTTCGCAGACGCGGAAGCGTTTGGGCAAGCTGATGCGCGAGGGGGGCGATGTTCTGACGGTCGAAAACGCCGCCCGCATTTTGGGAATCGGCAATGAGGACGCAGCAAAGACGCTTGCTCGTTGGTGCAAGCAGGGTTGGTTAAGCCGTATCAAGCGGGGCGTTTATGTTCCCGTGCCAGTGGAGTCCATTAGTGAGGATCGTGCCTTGGAGGATGCTTGGATCGTTATTCCTGACCTATTCGGCCCTGCGTATGTCGGTGGCTGGTCGGCAGCCGAGCATTGGGATCTGACAGAGCAGATTTTCAGAGACATCTGCGTCTTTACCGAACGGCCGGTCGCCAAACGCAACCAGGTCATCCATAACATCCCATTTGTGGTGACGCACGTTGCGCCCGAACGACAATTCGGAACGAAGACCGTATGGAGGAAGGAAAAGAAACTGTCAGTGTCTGACCCAACGCGGACAATCGTGGACATCCTCTCCAACCCGTGGGCCGGAGGTGGGATTGAGCATATGGTTGACTGTTTCAAGAACTACATCAAAAGCCCGCACTTCAATTCCAGGCAGCTTGTCGAGTACGCCGAGCGTCTTGGAAACGCGGCGGTGTTCAAGCGGCTGGGCTTTCTAGCGGAGCAACTGCTGGGCGAGGATGATTTGCTCGTCACTGCCTGCAAATCACGGATGAGCAAAGGTAATGCACAGCTCGATCCAGCACTGAAAGGCGATAAGCTGATAACGCGCTGGCGGTTGTTCGTTCCGTCAATGTTCTCTTTTGGAACGCGTGGAACGCGAAGAACAAGGACATGCATTGTAATTTCGTGATCACTCTGTAGGCTGTCAGAATCGGGACGTGTTTTCAGAGTTTTATTGGGTATTGTGCAATGACGATGGCTCGTGGCTCGTGGGAAGTTGGTGGATTCGACGGTTACGACTTACTATCACTGCATTTCTCGTTGTGTGCGACGGGCGTTTTTGTGTGGCGAAGGCTGTGAACATCGCAAGCAGTGGATTGAGGACCGGCAGCCGCTGGAAGCTTCCGAAGACTGGGTGTCCGCTTGCCTGAAGGATGCGAAGTGGGTGGGGGAAACTCGCCAGCGTTTGAATTCACTGGGCTGGTTCATGAAGTGCCTGAAAGAACCGTTGGCTCGCATGGCTAACAAAGAAGACGGTTGCAAAGGCACCTTCTTTGAAGGCCGCTACAAGAGCATCGCGATTCTGGATGAAGAAGCGTTGCTGACGACTTTGGCCTATGTGGATCTGAACCTTGTGGCAGCCGGACTCGCCAAGACTGCCGAAGAATCCGCACACACGTCGGTGAAGGCTCGCGTGGATCACTGCCGCGAACAGGGTACGTTGGACGAAGTTGTCAACCAGCCGACGGACCGCACAAAGCACGATGAAGGTCTGGAAGACCAAGCGTTCTGGTTGGTGCCTATCGCGGACAGACGTCCGCAGTTTTCAGTGGGCAGTGTTCAGTTTTCAGATTCAATGCAGAGAGAGTCCGATGGTGGCGGCGTTAGCACCGCAAATGCCGCCCGCTCGGCGCAGGTCTCCTGACCTCGCCGCTGAGCTGACCGCAGGTCTCCGTGGCGTTCGGACGTTGCGGTGAACGGGGACGTGGGGGCACGGTGGAGACCTGCGGTCGATCATGTGCGGGGCAGGAGACCCGCGCACAGCGCGTTCAATGCAGAAGGAGTTCGATGGTGGCGGCGTCAGCACCGCAAATGCCGTGCGAGCAGGCATCTCTCCGTACATGAATCTGGCTGGCTATTTACAGTTGCTGGACTGGAGCAGCCGGTTGCTTCGTCACGGGAAGGCTCGTGTTCCTGAAGACGTGTCGGGGATTCTGGAGCGACTGGGCAGCAGCCCGGACTTCTGGCAATACCGACTGGAACAGCTCCGAGACCGCAGTCGTATGTTCGGCACGGTGTTCGCAACAAAGCGTTCGGAAATCGATCGCATGGCGGAATCTCGCGGCGTGAAAAAACTCAGCAACCTGAACGGCTGCAGCGGGTGATTCCGTTTCAAGCAGCGGTTCCTACCATCTCTTCAGGGGGCCGCGCCATGTTACAGTGCATGTTCTGTTGTTCGTTGATGCTGCCGATACGATAAACCGACGGCAGAAACCGAAATCTTGAGCGTATCCAACACGGATGACAGAGACGGGGACACCTGTTTTTATCTGTGGCTATCTGTGATATCTGTGGTGAAAAAAGACCACCGAAATCCTAAGGGCCATCCCCGTTCCGAACGGCGTCGCAAGACCTTGCAGTTCGCGTTGGGGCCGTTAGTATAGTTTAGGGGATGGCAGACTGTCGCTCGGTGGTCTCCACGGTGATTTCTCGGCGGAGACCGCCGAGCTACAAAAACGGAACACCAATTCTACGGTCGCCCCGAAAGTTAAGGCGACACGACCGCTTCGAGGGCGAAGCCATTTTTGCAGCCCCAACCATCAAAGTCATGGCCGTCGCATGAATTCGGATTCGACGCAGGACAATCAATCAGATCAAGCAACGATACCTGCTGTCGTTGAAGACGCGACAATGGATCGAGTGCTACTGTTCGTCATTCGGCTGGGCGCATGCTTGTGTTTTGTGGGCTGGACGTGGGGGCATTTTTATTGGGAAGGCCCGTATGGCATTTTGCTGTGGCAGGATTCCACTTATGAACTGGCCAGCCGATTCGGTATCAGTTGGAACGAATTTGTGGGCTCGGGAGCCGATGATGGTCTGGTGCAAAAATGGCTGGGCCGCCTGTGGTGGTTGTATCTGCTGAGTACCATTCTGGCGCTTACCGTCGGCAAACGATCGTGGCTGCAAATGGTCGCTCTGGTTGGTGGCAGCGGTTTGCTAATCGTTTTGAGTTACGCCAAATACGTGGCGGCGCAACGGCAGCTGCCGATGTTTGTCGAACATGGTGGGCAGATGCTGATGCCCGTCCTGCTGGTTCTGGCGCTTGCTTTGGGGGTGCGCCACCGCGCGACTGTGGCCATTGCGATGGTCGCCTTCGTGATGACGTTCGCCGGTCATGGCAGCTATGCGGTTAACTTCTGGCCAACCCCAGCCACGTTTTCTGCCATGATCAGTGTCATTCTGCAGGTCGAATATCAGACGGCTCAGACGCTGCTGCAGATCTTCGGTGTGCTGGACTTTCTGGTCTGCATCGGTATCTTCATCCCAGTGCTACGCCGCAGCTGCGCACTGTATGCTGTGGCTTGGGGTGGTCTGACCGCGATCGCTCGGCCCGTCGCAGGCATGTCGTGGGACTTAAACTATTGGGGCGCCGATCAATTTTTGCATGAAGCCGTGCTTCGTGCGCCACACGTTTTGATTCCGTTGTACCTGTTCCTGCTGTGGCAAACACCGAAGCAACATTCACTGACATCATCAAATTCGACCGACAAGGAAATCTTATGAAGTTGCCGACTTTTCTCGTGATCTGCTGCGTTGCCGCGTTACTGGCCAGTAATGTGGTCAACGCGCAAAACCGGGGCCGAGCGGATCTGACGATTCCTGATGTCGCCAAGAAAGACGTCATCTGTTTTGCACTCTACACCGTGCATCACAAGACGCTGAAACTGACCGCTCAGCTGTACCCGTTGGACAGCGGCGATTCCAAGACCGTGCGGCTGGAAATTGAAAAAGACGGCCAGTGGGTCGAAGTCGCTCAGACGACAGTCATCGAAAGCGGCTGGACGGCTCCACTTCGAGTCGACGATTGGGACGATTCCCAAGACTACAAGTATCGAGTCGTTCACGGCACCGAAGCCACATACGAAGGCACGGTTCGCAAGAATCCCGTTGACAAGGATGAGATCATCGTCGCGGGCTTCACGGGCAACTCGATTCATCCGGGGCATGGTGGCGACATTTCGCGTCAAGACATCATCGACAACGTGAATAGAATTGATGCCGACGTCCTGTTCTTTTCTGGCGATCAGGTTTACGACCACAACCGACACTACGCCGCTTGGCTGAAGTTTGGCCGCGATTTCGGCACGATCATCAAGGACCGCCCGACGCTGTGTTTGCCCGACGACCACGACGCGGGGCAGCCGAACTTGTGGGGCGAAAGCGGTAAGATTTCGACGCTGTCCGGTGCCGCTGACGGTGGATATTCTCGCCCCGGCGTGTACGTTCAGGAAGTGGAACGTGCGCAAACCAGTCACCTGCCCGATCCGTTCGATCCTCGCAAAATCGGTCAAGGCATCGGCGTTTATTTCACGAACCTGAACTGGGGCAACATCGACTTCGCCATTTTGGAAGATCGCAAGTTCAAGACCGGCCCGGCTGGCCGAGTCCCCAAACAGGGGCCTCGACCAGACCACATTCGCAACCCCGACTACGACCCGGCCAGTGTGGACGTGCCCGGTGCAATTCTGTTGGGTGAGCGTCAGCTGAAGTTCATTGACGAATGGTCACAGGACTGGCGTCAGGCCCATATCAAAGTCGCGGTGTCTCAGACAATTTTCTGCGGTGGTGCTCACATTCATGGCAGTGCCAACGGTCGACTGCACGCCGACATGGATTCCAACGGCTGGCCACAAACGGGCCGCAACCGGGCGTTGGCGGCACTGCGGAAAGCATTCGCGTTTCATTATGCCGGCGACCAACACCTGGCAACGATTTTTCACCATGGCATCGACGAACATCGCGACGCCATCTGGTCGTTCTGTGTGCCGTCGATTGCCAATCTGTATCTGCGTTGGTGGGAACCACTGGAACCGGGCACGAATCGCGAACCGGGATCGCCGCCGTACACCGGCGACGGCCTGGATGGCTTTGCCAACAAGGTGACCAACTACGCGGCTGCGAACCCGGAGAAAAAACCGGCCGGCAATTTGTTGAACACTCGCGCGGCTGGTTATGGGATTGTGCGACTGAATACCAAGACGCGACAGATCACGATGGAATGCTGGCCGAGAAACGTCGACATCACCGACGCCGCTGCAAAACAATATCCGGGCTGGCCGCGCACGATTTCGCAGTTTGATAACTACAATCCGCCGTCGTGGGGCAAGTTGGGGACACTGACTTTCAATGTCGAAGATCCGGTTGTGCAGCTGATCGATGCGGCAACGAACGAGATCCTGTATACGGTTCGAGCCAACGGTAAAACGTTTACTGCAGCAGCACCCAAGGGCCGAACGTTCCTCGTCAAAGCTGGCGAAAATGCTCCTGAGACGATGGTTGCGAAAGATGCCAAGGTCGGCAGCCAACCCCAGACCATCAACCTGAAATGACGCACGTAGAGCACGCCGCAAGTGGTCTGTTCCACTTGCGCGCTGCATTGATGTTCGTTCTGCAAGATTGGTGCCGGGGGCTGTTGCGCGGCGCTGCTGATCGCAAACCTAGCAACGATGCCGCAAGGCATTTCGCGTTCGGAGAAGAGGCAAGCAAGAACGCCACGTGAAATGCGTGGCGTCTTTTCGTCGAATTCTAGAACTCGAGTGGAGAACTCAGTCGCCAGCCTATTGTTGACCGAAGGTCAGTCCTCGCAGGCTGTCGTCTCCGCTACGGTCGACAACGGGATCAAGTCCTCCTGTCAACACGAAGCCATCCACTTTGGAATTCGCCTGAGCGAGCTGGGCTTGGGCGGCGACCAGCTGCAAATTGGAATCGAAGTAGGTCCGTCGAGCGACCAGTACCTGAACAAAGCTGGTTTCTCCGGCTTCGTAGGCAAGTTCCGCCAGCTGCAATGATTCATCGGCGTTCGGCAGAATCTTTTTCACGTACTGATTGACCGCCGCCAATGCGGAATCGTAGTCACCAGACACATCTGCCAGCCTGGCTTGAATGGACTTTTCAATCCGCTGAACCTCCAGCGACGCGCGGCAAAATTCTGCTTGAGCGGCCGCGATGTTGCCTTGATTCTTGTTGAAGATCGGAATGGGAGCTCCCACCTGAAAATTGATCATGCCGTTGTTGGTCGCGTTATCCACACCGGCACCGAACTGAACCGTCAGGTTGGGAGTCGCCTGCACGCCATGCCGCTGCAGCTGAGCTCTGGCCTGAGACACTCGTGTTTGAGCGGCGCTGTATTCTGGACTGTTGCTGACAATGGTGGACTTCACGAACGCCCAGTCTTGCGACTGCATTTCGCGGGGAAGTTGTCCGATCAATGTCGTTTGTTCGATGTGTGGTGTACCCGTGAGTGCGACGAGTCCGCGCCAGGCGGCTGCTAACTGCACACGGGCCTGTTGGCGGGCGAGATCGATTTCGTTTTTCTGAATCGTGGCCTGCAGAACTTCCAGCTTGGTCCCTTCGGCCGCTTCCACGCGCAGCTCAGCGACCGCAACGCCCTTGTCCACGACCGACTCAAAGTCATCGATCAGTTTGATTCGTTGTTGTGCCGCCAAAGCCGTATAGAATTTCACACGAATATCGGTGGCGACTCGCAGCTTCTGAGCTTCCAGTTCCATCACCTGAGCTCGCACGGCTTCATTCAGCACGCATCGATTGAGTTCCAGCTTTCCAGCGGTCACGAATTCCTGTTCGGCGAATAACACGTGCTGGTCCGTTCCTCGATCGGCCAGCTGCTGTGCCTGATAGCCGAACGTGGGATTGGGACGCAGGCCAACTTGAGTGCGATGTCCAGCTGCTTTTTGAGTGGTCGCGGCAAGTTCGCGGATGGCAGGATTGTTGGAATAGGCGAGCGCCTCGAAGTCAGCCAGCGACATACCAGCCTCAACAGTTGTGGCAATCGCAGACTGCACCGGCACGCCTTCGAGCCTTGGTGATCCAGAACTGATTTGCAGGCCGTCCTGTGTGGCCGATACCAGATTGATGGACGGCGTTTGGTCGGACTGCAGCGGTCCTGATTCTGAGCCAGTGGCTGCGAAGTCATTCACCATCGGCAGTGCTGCGTTGGAATCGGCAACGATCTCAGGCCGATGGTAGTCATCGGCTGCGGATTCGTGCCGCACCTGCCATCGGTCCTGACTACAGCCAGCGATGACACAAGCGGCCCCAATGACCGCGATCAGATTTATTGGTTTCATAGTGATTGGCCTCCTTGCCTGTCCCTGGCGACCAATTCGTCATGATCATGCCATGCGTTCGAGCTAAAACAGTCGTTCAGGCGACAGTTCGCGCCCAGCGTTTCTGTGGGGGCTTATGAACGTTCTGATCGTGACAACCGGAACTGTGCTACGCGTGAAACCCGGCAGAATCCGCTGCGATGTTGCCTAGGCCAAGAGTGCTCAGCGCTGAGACTGACGCATCAGCGGTGTTCCACGGCTGTGCAAAAATCGAGCGTTGGCGGTCTTTGCTGACGAACAACGATGGACAGGGGGAAGCGACTGGGCACCGAAGCCTGAAAGATCCACGACAGAAGCCCGAGACTTATTTCTTGCTCGCTACTTAAGTGATGTCAGTTTGATACCATACTGTCTCTCAGTGACAACGACTGTTGACCGGACATCGACCGCGTTTTTGCTGGAGACTGCGGATTTGCAAGCGTTTTTCTGTGATATCAAAATGAAAACAACTGGCACGTCATGTGCATTCTTCGCAGACGACCGCGAAGCTGGTTAAACACGGTCCAGCAAAACACGAGGAACGTTGCGGAGCGACGGGCCGAAGACCTCAACGCACGGAAGTCACCCCTCCACTACGGAAGGAAACTCGCAATGAACATTTCTCGAATCGCACTGGCGGCCGTTGTTGCCACGCTGTTGGCTCTGCCACAGAACGCATCTGCTCAGATTCGGCGATACGCCAATCAAGTCGGTCGGATTATCAACAACACCCAACATCAGCAGCACAACAATCACGGGACGCATCAGAACCCCCACCACAGTAATCACAATACCCACAGTAATCACAATACCCACAGTAATCACAATACCCACAGCAATCACAACAACCATTACAATCCTGGCTACCACATTGACCATCATGACCACGTGATCCGAGATTCGCATGGTCACGTGATCGGTAACGATCATCACGACGTCGTGCATCAAAACTCAACCTACATCGTCCCACATCACGGCAATCACCACGACACATATCACGCCCACAACGGCCAGTATTACTACACGCCACAAACCGCAGCGATCGGCGGCAGCTATTCGGCACAGAGACCGGTTCCGGTGCCTGTTCAATACGGCAGCTTCTCACATGTCGACGATCTCGCCAGTCGCTTAGAAGAATTGACCAACGAATTTTTGCTGGACCTGCACTACAACTATCAGCACAACCACGGCTTCCGCGAAACCTACGCCGAAGGCTATGAGCTGTTGCAGGTGGCGAAGTTCATTCACGATGCGGAACACGCCCACGACCGCGCTGCGATTCGTTCAAAGCTGGGTGGAATGGACGCCCTGTTTCATCACCTGCAGGATGATGTTCGGGGCTGGTCGCGTCACCATCAACAGCAGATCGGTCAGCTCGGCATTCTGTCAAAGATGGACATGATCGAATCAACGCTGCATCATCTGATGAACGACGTCGGAGTCGAACAAGCACCGCCTCCCGGTTTAGTCGGCGGCCAAGCCCCGCCTCCCGGCGGCTTCGTTCCTGGACCACTGACCACAGCACCACCGCCCAGCCTGCCATAATCTGAACGGAATCTACAGCCTGCAGCTTCGACCTGCAGGCCGTTCTCTCAATTCACCATTCACTTCCACGAGACAACTTTCGGAGACCAGCTTTGGTCCAGTTTGTCGTAGGCGATGACGTACCCGTTGGCTCCGGATTTAGTTGCCGCAGATTGTTGGGCCTTGATTTCTGCGGCCGTGACATCCCATCCCTGTAAGATGGCGACGATCCTCGCGGTCGGCACTGCGCGGCCTTTGTGCTGCGGCGGCATTGTTTCGAACGTCTTGACGGCGAATTCCACCCAGCTGGCATTGGCGGTTCCGTAGAGCGAAATGTCACGTTGAAACTCTTTGTAAAGCGCCAAAACCCCCAAGCGCTGACTCTGCTCAGCAACAGGCATCAACTGCTTCGTATAGGCTTTCCAGCAGATGCCTTTAAAGCAGCCGACTCCGCCACAAAGTCCGTCAGCGCTGCCATCGTGCTCTTCGCATTCGATGGCCCACACGGGGATCACTTCTGCTGTCGGCGATGACTGTTGAATCGCATCCACAAACAATGCCGCAGCGTCGTCACCCAGCGGCGTGACTGAACGGCGTGTTCCGTAGTCGCTTGTCCAACGACACAACGGATGGCCGCAACCGCAGGCTGAAGGTGCCCCTTGCAGATCGTTCAGGAAGATGGCCTTTGGCGTCGGTAGATTGGCAAGCAGTTCCACCACACGTGTTTTTTGAGCCTCGAACGGTTCACGCGACAGAATCGGAACCCATGGAAACGTCTTCGCGACCTCGTCCGCTTTCAGTTCGGGAAAATCCGGGAAATATCGCCGCCACTCATCGTGAGTCTGCAAACTCGCCATCCATTCCGGATGTTCTTCGGCAAGTTCAGGCGAACGGGCGACTTCGACCCAATAAGCGAAGTTCAATCCTGTTTGTTGTGCGTTGCCAACTGCCTCGCGAACGACCTGCTTTGCTTCGTGATCGGAACTA
Source organism: Fuerstiella sp. (assembly GCA_041688835.1). GTDB lineage: Bacteria > Planctomycetota > Planctomycetia > Planctomycetales > Planctomycetaceae > Fuerstiella. The sequence continues at coordinate 67,007 of JBDNHJ010000036.1, read as the reverse complement.
CTCAGTTTGAAAACGACGATATTGGTTCCCGCAGCCGCAAGCTTGTGCAAGTGGGTCACCGCAGCATCTTTCGCTGTGATCAAAGCTCCCCGCAGCTGTGGCGTCGGAGGGACTGCTGGCGATTCGTCAACGGCCAACGCAGGTCGGCAGAACACTGCGCCGCAGGCAGCCAGCAGGACCGGAAATAACCAATTGCCCCGGTGGAATGGTGTTTGTGGGGTCGTTGTCATTCGCTGGCTTTCGGTGTGGCGAAAACGGTGGTCTGCGGATATTCGCTGGACCACGCCTGCCAGCCGCATTGTATGCTTCGGGCCCACTTCAATTCGTGCCCTCGCAACGGACCGTCGATGCCACGGCCAGCAATCGACCAGCGTGTGCCCGTCTCTTTGTCCTTGAACGGAGCTGATTCGGGCGAAATTTTGTCGGCGAAAAATGTCAACACGCGACCATCCACCTCACGATCAAAAGCGACCGCTGTTTGTGTGTGGCCGTACCAGAAAACGGCGATGGCTTCCCCGTCGACTTCGTCCAGCAGACAAGCGCGTGCCGTGTCCGTCGGCAGTGGATAGGCGCGTTGTGCCGAATCGAATTCGACTCCCAGAACTTCTGGATTCCCCGGAAGACGGTCGTCGGTTCGCTGCAAAGATTCGCGTGCGCCTTGGCTGATGGTCGTTGGCAAGGGGGTGGATGAATATTTCTGGCCGTCAAACAGATCGTACGTTGTCGATTCGGGATGCAGCATCAGCCAGTAATTCCAATTCGTGGTGAGACTCGGAATGCGAGTCATCTGGCTGCCTGTCTGCGGTCCTTCGATCGCCTTGCCAGTCAATGCCGACCACAGTGTTCCGTCTCTGCCGGCAACAACCATCACACCATTCCGCCATCCATGAAACGTGTAGCCGTAGTCCTTTTTGTAGGCGGCCACGTATCCACCGTCAGGATCGTAAAAGAACAGTCCATAGGTGTCGTTGACCACTCGAGGCCCAGCCAAGAACAATCGAATCGGAAAGGCCCCGCCATTGTGAGCCGCTCGAAGCCACGCCACCACGCGATCGTCACCGCGAATCAGAGATTTCAGACTTTGAGTGGAGCAGTAGGAACATGGCGGTTCGGTGATTGGAGTCACAGGTTCCTTCACCATCCTGATGGCGTCGACTTGCTCATCAGCCTGCGCAACGTTCTCACCACACGACAAAAAAGACAACGCAACCACAAGCAAGTAGAACCATTTCATCTGGCATTCCCTTAAACATATCCGCACGAACAACGACATCTATGCTACACATTGGCGACCGAAGAATCGCCCATCAAAAACTGTCGTTTTTTTGCATCTGGAAAATACTGCCGCAGCATCGAAACAGCGACAGACTGCCGGCCAGCGCCGACCAAAAATCGCATCGGCCGCCGAAATCTTGAGCTCCAGACGCTGCCCTTGTCGCAGATCATAGCCCGGAGGCGTGCAAACGCACTCCAACAGAAGCGAAACAAAAATCAAGAACGCTGAAAGTGTTTAACGACAGTAAAATGTGCAGCACCCGCCGAGACAGGAGTGGTGAGTGCTGCACGGCGGTCAGCAACACATGTTGCTGACCGAGAAGTCGCTTTTCGAATTCGGCCTCACGTTTGCCGAGCATCGGTTGCCTGCGGTAAGCCTATTCAATTGCCTGTGAGGACGAACCCAGCCAGAACCAACATCCGATCGTGGCTGAAGCAAGAACAACGCCTGCAACAAAGGCACTCCAGAAGCTCAGGCCGAGGCGTTCTGAAAATGCCATTGGAATAAAGAACGGCAGGCCGAGCGGAACAAGAACCAGCGTCTCACGTGCAAGACGTGAGACGGTGGTCATGTCCTGTTCCTTATTCCACACGGCAATGAAGGCCACGATACTGACGACCGGAAGTGTGAGTAACAAAGCTCCGAGTCGCGGAAAGCGATCGGCGAGTTCCGATACGCCTGCCACGACGAGTCCGGCAATGATGGCTCTCCACCACATGTTGATTTCCGATTTTTGATTGATGATTGATGATTTTTGATTTGATGAAATCGGCAATCGGCAATCGGCAATCGGCAATCGGCAATCGGCAATCGCCAATCGCCAATTCTCAATTCTCAATTCTCAATCTGCAATTGTCACAGGTACATCAAAAGTCACTTCGTCTGCACCGGCAGGGATAACGCGGAATCGGATGACCACTTTGGCCGTGCCATTCGGAATCGCCAGCGCTCCCTGAGCGTAGTGGGCTGGTTCTTCTTCGGTGGTTGGCTCGAAGACGGTGGCGACTTCTTTGGCCAATTCTGTTTTCCCATCGGCACTGAACAGAGCGTTGAACACCTTCGCATCGCTGACGGCTTCTCCACCGCGTGTGATGGAAACCGCAGGTTCGACTTCTTCACCGGCGTGCAAATGCTTGCCGTGATGGCCGAGCTTGATTGTCAAACCGGCGTGCTCTTTTGATTCGCCTTCCCAGACCAAGGCGTCGTCTTCTCCGTGCGAATGCCCGCCCGCGTGACCGTGAGCTTCTTCCTTGAAGTTGCCTGCGTACGGAGTGCCATCGACTTCAGCACTCATTGTGCCTTCGTACTCCATGACCGTTGCGAGGCCATCGTGCGTTCCGACAAAGCGCGACGACTTTCCGCCCGACTCGCCATCCAGTGGCACTGGCAACAGATCGATTTGCAGTTGCGGCTCCTTGATCGTTAGCAGAAGTGTTTCAGCCGTGATCGGTTCCGGCGTCTTTTCATCACTGCCGAGAACGTAGACGGTGGCTTCTTTCTTGTCGTGATTGACGGTGAATTCGACGTGATACTTGCCACCGCCCCAGTCCGCGAGCGTGCCATCGTGTGGACCTGCTCCGTGACCATGACTGCCTTCGCCTTCGTGTGGGTGTCCGTGATCGGTTTCCGCTGTCGATGATGTTCCTGATTGCTCGGCGACTGGTGGCTCTACCGCCTTGTCTCCACAACCGACCATCAGTGAGACTGAAAACAGTGCGGCGAGGATTGATGATTGTTGATTGATGATTTTTGATTGAGAGGTTTTCATTGGAAGTTCCTTAGAGTGAATTGAGGATTGTTGAGTTTCGAGTTTCGATTGCGAACGGGTTGAATTACTTAGGGGTCGATGTGTTCTCCTGATTCTTCGAGTTGAGTGAGCCTTTGGGCGTCCTTGCCGCTGAAGCGCCAGAAGATTCCGGGGTGAATCAGGAACTCGCAGAACGTCGAGGTAATGAGTCCACCGAGAATCACCGTGGCGACCGGATACAGAATTTCGCGGCCCGGTTCCTGACCGCCGAGTACGAGTGGCAACAGTCCAAATCCAGCCGTGAGGGCCGTCATCAACACCGGAGCGAGTCGTTCGAGGCTTCCACGAAGAATCATCTCTTTGCTGAAGTCTTCGCCTTCTTCCTTCATCAGATGAAAATAGTGAGTGACCAGCAGGATGCCATTCCGCACAGCGATTCCGCCCAACGAAATAAACCCGACGAGACTGGCGACCGTGAGTGACTGGTTGGTGATGACCAATGCCAGCACGCCACCGATGAAAGCCGTTGGAAGAGCGTTCAGAATCTGCAGGACAACGCGGACGGACGGGAACAGCAACATCAGCACGACGAACATGCCGACGACGGAAACGCCAGCCAGCACAACAATGGTTCGAGTCGCTCGCTGCTGACTTTCAAACTGACCGCCGTATTCGATGAAGTAGCCTTCCGGCAAATCGATTTGACTGTCGATACGTCGCGTGATCTCCTTCACGGCACTCGCGAGGTCGCGGTCCTGTGTGTTGCAGCGGATGACCATGCGACGCCGAGCGTTTTCACGATTGACTGCGTTCGGACCAGTCCCCGGTCCGATGTCGGCCAGTTCTCGAAGTTCGATCTGTCCTCGATCATTGGGGAGGTCGATTCTGAGCCGACCGAGATTGGCATAGTCGGTGCGGTAGTCTTCTTCGAGTCGCACCAGCAAATCGAATCGACGTTGACCTTCCAAAACCTGCGAAACAACTTCGCCTTGAAGTGCCGTTTGCACGATGTTGGCGACGTAGGCTCGCGTGACTCCGTGGAAGGCGAGGTCATCCGTGCGAAGCTGAATGTGCAGTTCTTCGGTTTGCTTGATCGGTTCAATCACCGGCGGCGTGATGCCGTCAATGTTCTGGATCGTGGATTTGACTTGTTCGGACAACTGCTGAAGCGTGTTGATATTGTCGCCGTGAATCTTGATGGCAATCTGAGCGTACACACCTGACACCATGTGACTGATGAGGTGAGCCAACGGCTGCTCGACTTCGAGGTCGACACCGGGAACTTCGTCACCCAACTCATCGAGAAGTTGTTTCAGGATGTCTTCGCGACGATGCGGGCTATCCGGGTTCATGCTCAGGATGTATTCGCCTGCGTTGACCGGCGAGGCGTGTTCGTCCATCTCGGCTCGACCGGTTCGTCGTACGAAATGCAGGATGGCTCCGTCCGGATTCTTCTCGGTCTTTTGCATTTCACGCAGCTTTTTGTCGATCAGACCAGACGTTTGATTCGAAGCATCCAGTGAAGATCCCGGTGGCAGTGTGAGATTGATTTGCACACTGCCTTCGTCGAATTCCGGCAGGAAGTTTCTGCCGAGCTGAGCCATCTGCCAGCCCGCGAATCCAACGGCAACCCACGTCAGCAGCAACAACAACGCCGGTTGTGCCATACTGAGTCGAATCAGATAGCTGACCATCCATTTCATGGATCGCAGCAGGATGCCATCTTTCTCGGCATGGGCCGCTTTTGATTGCGGCAGCAGGTAAAACGACAGGACGGGAGTGACTGTTAGTGAGACGAATAATGACGCCAGAATCGAAATGATGTAAGCAACGCCCAATGGTGCGAACAACCGGCCTTCCACACCGGAAAGTGCGAACAGCGGCAGGAAGACGAGAATTACGACGGCAGTCCCAAACACGATTGCACTGCGAATTTCCTTGCTCGCTTCGTAGACAACCTGAATCGCTGGCCGTGGTGTTTCGAGTCCGTTGTTTTCCTTCAGGCGACGGAAGATGTTTTCCACGTCGACGATGGCATCATCGACGAGTTCTCCCATTGCAACAGCCAGTCCACCCAGTGTCATCACGTTGATGGAAAGTTCCGTTCCGGAGATATATCCGATCAATCGAAACACCAGCGTCGTAATCACCAGCGACAGCGGAATGGCGGTGAGTGTGATAAACGTCGTGCGAAAGTTCAGCAGGAACAGAAACAGAATGATGATGACCAGTACGGCACCAATCACGAGTGCTTCACCAACGTTGAAGATACCGCGATCGATGAAGTTTCGGAGTTGGAACAACTCAGGATTGACGGAAATGTCTGCTGTCAGCGATTCCTCTGCTTCCGCAAAAGCGATCTCTAATCTTTCCGTCAACCCACGTGTGTCGACGTGAGGCTGTTTGACGACCGTGAACACCACTCCGGGACGCCCGCTGACACTGCCGTCGCCGCGTTTGAATTCCGCACCTTCGACGACATTGGCCACCTGACCGAGCAGCACGGATCGTTTCTTGTTGGCTTTCACGGGAATCTGCCGCAAGTCTTCCAGCACCTTGTACGGTTCAGGACCGAGGCGACCGAGAACTCGAATGGGGCGTTCCGTTTCGCCTTTCACCGCGAAGCCGCCGCTTGTGTTGATGTTGCTGTCTTTGAGAGCCTGTTCGACCTCTTGCAACGTCACGTCATATTCCAGCAACGCGGCAGGATCGATCCGTACTTGATACTGTTTTTTATCTCCGCCCAGAATGAACACTTCCGCAACGCCCGTCACCTTCAGGATTCTCGGGCGGATGATCCAATCCGCCGTGGTTCGGATGGACAGTTGGCGAGACGCTTCGGATGGGAACAGGAATTGTCGATTGTCGATTTTTGATTGATGATTATTGATTGGCGATTTTTGATTGCCGATTGCCGATTGATGACTGGGTGGTTGAGGCTGGTTGATGGTGAGGTGAGTCTTATCGAGCGTGTAGTTCACTTCTTCCCACGACTCTGGCCGATGTCGATCAATCGGGTTCCAGATTCTAATTTTCGATTTTTGATTTTCGATTGATGATTGCTGCTGCTCAATTGCCAATCGCACATCTTCCAACGTCATGTCTTCCTTATCAATCGGCAATCGCAAATCATCAATCGTCAATTCAAAAAGTAAACCGGTCTTTCCGATGGGATACAACTCGCCATCGTTTGGTCCCTGTTGACGGTAGATGCCGGCCACCACAATCTGTCCCATGATGGACGCGGGTGGCGTCATTTGAGGCCGAATGCCTTCCGGCAGGATTCCGTCGAGTGTGATCAGGCGTTCCTGAACCGTCTGCCGGGCCGACATGATCTCGGTTTTCCAGCCAAACTCGATGTAGATGACGTTGAGTCCCGCAGTTGACTGACTACGAACGGCCTGAACTCCGTTAGCACCGAGCAACGCAATCTCAATGGGTTGCGTCACCAGCGTTTCGACCTCTTCGGTCGCAAGGCCGGGGCATTCCGTGATGATAATGACGCGAGGGCGATCGAGGTCCGGGAAGACATCGATCGGCATTTGTGTCGCGAGATAGGAACCGTACACCAGCATGACCATGCTGATCACAAGGACCAGCATGCGGTAACGAAGTGCAAATCGAATTATGGCGTTTAACATTTTTGATTTTTGATTTTCGATTGATGATTTAAGTTTTCGTGCCAGCCGTTTTTCTTGAGGCGACCATGATGGCTGTGAGTTGGTTGGCTTCGTCTAACAGCGATTCGACTCGCGTCGCGGGTAACAGTTCTGCCTCAATGATTAGTTCCATCCAGTACGCGCTTTCGTCTGCTTCTTCGATGACGATTCCCAGCTTCGCGACGAACTCTGCTTTTGATCGACCACGACAGGCCGCACGATAGTTGGCACCCACCGACGTCCCGCTCCGCACAAGCTGCCCGCTGATCGCTCGTCCAACGGAATCAGTCGGCAGCGCTCCCACCAGCTTCATCACACGCAACGCAAACGTCTTCGTCCTCTGCTTCAATGCTGTTTCATCCATCGCACGCTCCAAATCAACAATCATCAATCGCCAATCAAAAATCGGCAATCAATGGCTTGCATGCACGGTTCCGTCCGCGTGAACGTGGACGTCGGCACGCATGCCACTTGCCGCTTGTGCTTTCAGCACGCGGTTGAGCGATGCTGCTGCACTTTGTGCGAGATACAGGCCGGGAGTGATGCTACCGTCATTAGCAATTACGATGTTCAGGCGGTCTTCATGCAAAACCTGCACGGGAATTCGATTGAACAGATCGCCGTTCTGCTGAAAGACATACGCTTCCGGTCCTTCACGAACGATGGCCGCATTCGGCAGGACAAGCACATCGGTGAGTTCTTCAACCGGAACGTGCAGGCGTATTCTCTGCCCCGGACGAAACCGCCAGACAACAAACGTCTCGTCGCTTTTCTTGTAAGAACGAGACTGGTTTGTAAGCGGGATGAAGAAGTCGAACGTTCTGCTGGCTTCATCAATAGAATTCGACAGATATCGGATCTCGAATGACTGGTCCAGTTTCGGCCAGTTTTCTGGTTCGTCTTCTGCGAAATCAACGGCGATTGACCAACCGTTCTGAGCAGCCTTTTCCAGATACGGTGCCTCACGTTTGAAGGCGTGACCTTCCAGGTAGAGTGAACTGTGATTCGCCAGCGTGATCAGCAATTGTCCGGCCTGAACCTGCTGACCCAGTTCGGCGTTCAGTTCCTGAACTTCAAAGGCAAATTCTTCGTCATCGGCTGTGCTTTGCTGGAAGGAAGCCTGACGAATGCTGACGAGCTTCTCGCGTTCTTTGACCCGCGGTGGTGCCACGACATCGACGGTCGAAACAAATTGACCATTGGCAACACGGTCAACCTGTTGTGGATTGAGTCCACGCGTTAACAAGTCCTGTCGATGAGCCTGAATGACCGCTTCCTGCCGACGAAGTTCATTCTCCAGGTCGATGATCTTCGTCTTGGATATGCCACCGTTGTCAGCCAGCGGATTCAGCCGATCCAATTGTTCCTGAGCGATCTGAGCTTCTCGTGTCGAACTGAAGAGTTGCTTCTGTGTGCTTTGCAGGTACTCGCTGAACAGTCTGAGCGTGAAGAGTCGGTCGCCGGGACGCACCGTATCACCGGGAAACGCATGCACTTCTGAAACGACGCCCACCGCCGGAGATGTCACGCCTCGATCAGATTGTCCGGGGCGGTCAACGATCTCACCGGGAACCTGAATGGATCGCCAATAGGTCTGCGGTCTCGCAGGCTTCGCAACCAGTTCAAGGTTCTTGCGCGCCTGCTCTGAGAGCTTCAATACCTTTGGCTCTTCGACCGGAGGTGGAGCATCTGCCGCGTGCGATTCTGGCTCCGACGACGCGAACATCGTCATCCACCGCTCGCGAGTGAAAAATGCCCCTCCAGCGAGGAGGGCCACGATAGCAACGCCGCTGAGTAGGCGCAATGAATTGGGAAAACGCATGAGGAATTTTCGATTGATGATTTTCGATTGATGATTGGAGTGCGCGCAGGAAGTGGCGCATCGATTGATCGCGTGAATGCGTTCGAGGCGGATTGCAGATCTGCGGCACGTTGAAGCGGGAAAACGTTCAGTCGCTGCCGGTGAAAAGCTGTCACCGGAATTGCGGCAGGCAGCCGATTGTCAACAGACGCGGTTCAGGCAGACGACAAAAAAATCGTCAACGGAACTTCGCAATGCGCTTAGCAGCGAACCGAGAGAAACTGCAAATAGAGCGCGCAATTCTGTCTCAGCAGCGGCGGCGACGTGAGCGGACTGCAAAGTCGGCACCACGCAGCATTTGCTGCCGATTCGTTACCAACGCAGTGCCACGCTGTCAGTTCCGCCTTGGCGACTCTCGCGACCTTGCCGTCGTGCATAAGCTGATCATCGCCAGCGTAAACGGCATCGGAATCGTGGTCAGGAACCTGCTCGCCCGTTGAATTAGGCGTTTCGTTACCTTCGTCATGGTCACCATGATGATGAGCACCGTGCAAATGCACGTGCGGACGAGCGGCATGTCCGTCCGGCTCAGCAATCGACGATCCCGCATGCGAATGAGGCACAGCGAGAAAGCTCTGGCTCAGCAGCAAAAGAAGGATGACGATTGAAGAAACGGCTCGGTTCATGGATTCGCAAACAAATCTGGGCGGCGTACACCATAAGAATAGGTCGCTTCGGGGATTTGTCAATTGTCGCTTGGGGACTTTCAGCAGACGGTCCCTGTTCCAATTTCCCACTTTTTTGCGCGACCGCCATTGAGCGGCAACGATTGGTTCCAGCAAAACATTGTGTTTGCCTGAAGCAATCGTGCGAAATTGAAACCGAGCGATGACGGGCGTGTCTGCAATGACTTCAGGCGGCTGTGACAGTGTGTCTACTTGTCGTCGTCGTGATCTTTGTGGTCATGATCGTGTTTGATGTCACCGCGATACGATTTGCTGTTGATCTTGACGACCAGTTTCGGGTGGGCGTCATGTTCATCCAGATGGACGGCCAGTTCTTTGTCGTCGGAAACAAAACGCGATGACTTACCAGCTTCGTCACCGGTATCGGGCTTGGCTGCCAAGGTGAATTGTTCCGGCTTGCCATCGTGAGTCACATTGATCGTGAGTTCCTGAGCGTCGATCGCAACTTGTTTGGTGGCACTGCCATCCAGAATGTAGATTTCCACAGTGCCGTGCTCTTCATCGTGAACAACTTCGCCGTGGAATTCTTCGTTGCCCAGTTCCACAAGGTCGCCATGATGCGGGCCTTCTGACGGATGAGCGTGTCCGGCATGATCGTCCATCGTGGCCGGCGGCAAGTCACTGATAGCAGCAGAACCGCCGCCCGCCGGTTGTCCAGCGTCTTGGCATCCGAGCATGAGCGTGAGCGTGAGTAGGGAGAGTGTTGTTTTCATCGTGAGAACTTTCTGTTTTGAGAATGAATTTATTGTGTAAATGTTTCGTTTAACCCGATGCCAACGGCGAGGCCTGACAGTGCAAGCCTCGCCTGCGGCATCGGGTTAAACGGTGGGAATGGAGGAAATACGGAAATGAGATTCTTCCCCCATTCTCCATTCCCCACTTCCCCATTTGTAATTCCTAATGCACGTGTTGCGTGCGAAATCCCGTCCGGTTCAGCCAGTCTTCCCAGCCGGCGGCGACTTGGTGGGACGGGAATTCGAGGTGCATCGGGCGCGCGCAGCGGAAGACGACGTCGTCGTGGTCTCCGTGACGTTCGGTTTGCACATCGCAGCCCATGCCTTTCAGAATGGCGGCCAGTTCAGTGGCTTCGCGAGCGTCTCGGGTGTGCGTTGTTTTCCACTCTGGCTGGGAATACGTCAGGATCTCTGCCGCAGTGTGGCCGTGATCGTGGCCTGCGTGATCGGCACCGGAATGGTCGTGATCTTCACCGTGAGCGTGCAGTGTTTCGAAGCCAGATTTTTTCATCCAGTCTTCCCATTGATGCGCCGTGTTTTCATCCGCCAGTGTCAGGGCCTTCCAAGTCGTCATCCGGTACATGACATCCATGTGCCCGCCGTGACCATCCATTTTGGCTTCGCAGCCAAGCTTCTTGACGGTTTCCAGATGAAGCTGAGCTTTGCGAGCATCATCGAAGTGAATCGTCTTGGTTTCCTTCAGCCGATAAGCCACGGACGGTGGTTCCGCCGCCGATAATTGGGACGCCCCGGCACTCAGGCCGATCGCCAGCTGAGCGGCAAACAAAGTTGCGATGAACTGTTTCATTTTTAATTTTCCTCGAAGAATTTAATCTTTCGCGACGTCCGCTTCGCTCAAGAGATTGGTGAGTTGTCATCTCTACAATCGTTGTAGATTTTCTCGCTACAAAAGGAGAAAGGAGAAAGGAGAAAAAAATACTCCGGCTTCGTTTTTTCCCTATTCCCTATTCCCTATTCCCTATTCCGAATGTTCTTCCAACTCCACCTGCTCACGCGATTCCGCAATCACACGCTGTGCTTCTTTCATGCCAAACAGCCAGAACATTGCGGGATGCACGAAGAAGTCGAGCACCGTGGAACTGATCAGGCCGCCCAAAATGACGGTGGCAACGGGGTACAGAATTTCTTTGCCGGGTTCACCCGATGCCAGCACCAACGGTACCAAGCCGATGCCCGATGTTAGAGCCGTCATGAGCACGGGAGCCAGTCGTTCTAAGCCAGCTTTCACGATCATATCCTTCGACCAGTCCGCGCCTTCGTACTTCACCAAGTGCAGGTAGTGATTCAGCAGCAGAATACCGTTGCGCGACGCGATGCCGCCTAGTGAAATAAATCCCACCATCGCTGCCACCGTGAGTGTTTGTCCGGTGATCACCAGCGCGATGACAGCACCGATAAAGGCCATCGGCAATGCAGCCATCACCTGCAGCGACAGGTTGACGGAACGGAACATGGTGAACAGCACCATGAACACGCCCAGCATGGAAACCATAAATAGTGCTCCGATCACGCGGGTGGCCGACTGCTGGCTTTCGAACTGACCGCCGTATTCCACGAAGTAACCGTCGTCCATGGACGCAATGACCGGGGCAACCGCCTTCTGAATGTCTTCCACAACGTCGACAACGCCGCGTTCGCTGACGTTGCATTGCAGAATGATGCGCCGCCGCACGCTTTCTCGATTGATCGTATTCGGGCCGCCGGATTCGTAGATATTGGCCACGGCTTCTAATGGGATTCTTCCGCCGTCCGGGAGATCAATCGTCAGCCGTTTCAGCTTCTGTAAATCTTCGCGATAGTCTTCATCCAGTCGCACCATCAGGTCGAATGTGCGCTGACCGATCAGGATCTCCGATACCACATCGCCGTTCATTGCCGTGGAAATGAATTCGTTAACATTGGCGGCCGTCATGCCGTACAGCAGCAGCTTGTCGCGGTCGAGTTCAATTCGCATTTGAGGGATGATGACCTGCGGTTCGACCAGCAAGTCGGTGACTCCAGCAACGCCTTTGATCGCCGCTTCCATTTCACCCGCCTTGCGGCGCAGCACGTCCAGATCGTCGCCGTAAATTTTGATGCCGATCTGAGCTTTCACACCCGACAGCATGTGAGAAATCAAGTGCGCAATTGGTTGTTCGACGGCGGTGACGATGCCGGGGATTTCGGCCATTGCTTCGCGAATTTCGGTGAGCTGTTCTTCGCGACTGCGGCCGGAATCCGGATTCAGTTCCAGCACGTATTCGCTCATATTGACGCCTTCGGCATGCTCATCCAATTCGGCACGTCCGGTGCGTCGCACAAAGCGATCGACGTCATCGATTTCTAGTAGACGCTGTTCGACGGTCTTGTTGATTTCGTTGGATGTGGCCAACGACGTTCCCGGCGGCAGCACAACGTTCAGCTGCATCGAACCTTCGTTAAATGGCGGCAGAAAGTCTCGATCCAGATTGAACACAAACAACGCTGACAAAGCGACAGCCAACAATGTGGCCGTCAGATTAAAACGGGGAAACTTCAAACTGAATCGAATGACGCGAGCGCCACCCCACTTCAACATCCGCAGCAGAAACGAGTCCAATTCCAGAGCAGCGGCATCGCGCTTGTCTCTTGACTCCGGACTCTCGACTCTAGTCTCTGGACTGTCCTCCGTCTCTGGACTGTCGACTCTCAGCCCTCGACTCCTCGCCAGCAACCAGTACGACAGCACGGGCGTGACGGTCAGCGACACAACCAGCGACGACAGAATCGACACGATGTACGCGATGCCCAGCGGAGCGAACAAGCGGCCTTCCATGCCCGTCAAAGCAAACAGCGGAATGAAGACCAAGATTACAATGATCGTGCCGAAGACGATCGAATTGCGAATTTCACAACTGGCCTGAAACACCACCAGCAGCGTATTTTTCGGTTCCGCCGCGTAACGATTTTCCTTGAGTCGCCGGAAGATATTTTCGACGTCCACAATGGCATCGTCCACCAGTTCCCCAATCGCTACGGCCAATCCGCCAAGCGTCATGGTGTTGATACTGAGCCCGAAGATCGAAAATACGACCGCCGTCATCACCAATGACAGCGGGATCGCCGTCAGGGTGATAAACGTCGTGCGAAAGTTCAGCAGGAATAGAAACAGAATGACGACCACCAGAATCGCGCCGTCGCGCAGAGCTTCCACCACATTCGCGATGGCTCGATCGATGAACGACTTCTGCGAGTACACCGGTACGATGCGAATGTCGTCCGGAAGCGTCAACTTCAGATCTTCCACCGCCTCCAAAATCGCATCCGTTATCCGCCGCGTATCAGCACCGGGCTGCTTGTTGATCGTCAGCACAACCGCTTCACCGCCGGAGAAGTCCATTGCCGATTGATGATTGCCGATTGCCGATTGATTGAAATCTTCATTCTGCAATTTCAAATCTTCAATTCTTACGTACGCAGAACTGTCGCCTCGCTTGACCTGCGGGCCTTCGACAACGCGGGCGATTTGGGCCAACGCGATTGGTCGACCATCGCGGACGGCGACGACGACTTTCTGCAGGTCTTCGATGTCTTGGATTCGCCCGAGTGCTCGGACCAGAAGTTCGTTCGGTCCCTGTTCGTCCAGATATCCACCGGTCGCGTTTTCGTTGCTGCCGACGACCGCCTGTTTGACTTCGTGCAGAGTGACGCCGTAGCGGATCATTTCGTCCGGATCGACCAGCACCTGAAATTGCTTGCGGCCGCCGCCCATCGTAAACACCTGCGACACGCCCGGAATCGTCAGGATACGCTGACGTACAACCCAGTCCGCCGTTGTGCGCAGGTCCATGGAGTCGGAAGAGTCGGAAGAGTCGAGAGTCGAGAGTCCAGAGTCCAGAGCAGCGGCATTGCGCGCGTCTGCGATTGTCTCTGGACTCTGGTCTCTCAACTCTGGACTCTTTTCCCGCCACATCGCCAGCATCAGAATCTGGCCCATGATCGACGAAATCGGAGCCAGCGTTGGTTTCACGCCGGGCGGCATGCGGTCCTGCACAAGTTGCAGGCGTTCGGTGACGATCTGCCGGTCGGTGTAAATGTCCGTCCCCCAATCGAATTCCACATACACCACGGAAATCCCAATCCCCGAAGAACTGCGCACGGCTTGCACGCCGTTGGCCCCGTTCATCGCAGTTTCCAGCGGAAAGGTAATCAGCGTTTCGACTTCTTCCGGAGCCAGCCCCGGAGCTTCCGTCATGATGGTCACGCGCGGCCGGTTCAGGTCCGGAAACACGTCGATGTCCATCTGCATCGCCTGCCAAGAACCGTATCCCAGCAAGAAGACGGCGACTGCGAGTATGAGCAGGCGTTGGTGAAGCGCGAAGCGGATGATGGAGTTGAGCATTTTTGATTTTTGATTTTTGATTTTTGATTAGCCGTCGCCTGCCGTCTTCCGCGACGCGGCCATGATCGCTGTGATTTCGTTTGCCTCTTTCAGAAGCGGTTCAACTAGGTTTGCGGCCAATAATTGCCCTTCGATGATCAGTTCCAGCCAGTAACACGTTTCGTCAGCTTCTTCGACAACAATGCCAAGTTTCGCGATGAACTCGCGCTTTGAACGGCCTCGACATGCGGCTCGAGAGTTCGCCCCCACGGACGTGCCACTACGAATAAGTTGATTTCCAATTGGTCTCGCAACGGCACCGCTCGGCAATGCTCCGACTAACTTCATGACCCGCAAGGCCAACTGTTTCGTTCGAGTTTTCAATTCCTGTTCGTCTATCGAACACCCCTAAATCAAAAATCGTCAATCAAAAATCATCAATGGTTATGCCCCGCATGCGGATCAACGCCTCCACCCGCCTTATTCTTCAACGCCATCTGCATCTGGTGGGCGGCGAGCAGGGCGACAGAATCGCCGGGGAATAGCTGTCCGTCGTTGGCGACGACAACCGAAAATTGGTCGCGGTATTTGACATGCACGGGCAGACGGTCGAAGTGGTCGCCGTTTTCTCGGAAGACGAAGAATTCCGCACCTTCGCGTGCCACTGCATCAACGGGCAGCACGATTTGGTCTTCCCATTGTTCGACGGGCACGCGCAGTTGCAGTCGTTGACCGGGACGATATCGCCAGTTGACGAAGCGGGCGTTGTCTTGCCGGATGTTTTCGTGAGTCAGTTCATTGGGCAAGCTCACAAAAAACTTCAACGTTCGCGCCGTGCGGTCGATTTCCGTATCCAGATAGGCGATGTTCAGATTCGAAACTTCCTGAACACGGCCGTTGGCTTCGTCGAACAATGCTGTGACTTTCCATTCGTTGCGGCTGGCGGTCGTCAGTTGAGCGATATCTTGTTCGAACGCCATGCCTTCGATATAGAGTTCTGAATAGTTCACCAGAGTTCCCAGTGGTTCACCCGCGTTCACGGCTTGGCCACGATGGACGTTGAGTTCTCGCAGAATCAGTGGCGGATCGGCGAGCGTGGTTGTCAGGCTGACGGAGCGGATGCTTGTTTGGTGAAACGCTTGGCTGAGTTTCAGTTCTTTCGACGATGTTCCGTCGGCGTTGGGGGAATACAGTTTTAACTCTCGCAGCAGACGACGAGTTTTCGCAATCTGCTGAACCTGAGCTTCCGACAGACCATGCAGCTTTAAGGCTTCCTGCTGCACCACCAGCAACGATTGCAGTTTGTCACGGGCGTACTGACGATCCAGCAGCGTTTTTCTGGCCACACCACCGGAAGAAGCCACGTCGGACAGTCGAGCAATCTCACGGTTCTCGATGTCGAGTTCACCAAGTGTCGTGACGAATTCCGTCTGCGACCGCACAAGGTCTTCGTGAGTTAATCGGAGTTCGAATAGCAGACTGTTGGGTTCAACCGCTTCACCCGCCGCTGCGTGAATATTGGTCACGACGCCCGTCATCGGAGTCGCGATCTGAATCCGCGTCCCTCCCGGCCGCTCCACAACAACCGCTGGCACGGTGATGGACTTGCTGAACGTCGTCAGTTGAATTTCACCAACCCCGTCGCCGACAAGCCCTAGGTTTTGGCGAGCTTGGTCCGACAGTTCCAGCGACGTGGCTTCGTCATGACCCGCATGGTCATGGCCCGCGTGAGGATCGTCAGCGTCAGCGTCGGCGTCATCACCGGCACCGTGGTCGTGTAAGTCGCCGGCCGATCGATTATTGGCGACCGTCGACTGCACCCACGAATTCAACGTCGGCCACCAGCGCTGCCGTGTCATGCCTGCGGTCGCGAGGACGACGATGATCATCGCGGGCCAGACGTATTTGAGCGGAATTTTCGGGATGCGAGAGTTCATTTTTGAATCGCAATGGAGAATGGGGAATGGAGAATCGCGAATGGAGAATGGACGCTGGGATTCTTCCCTACTTCTCCATTCTCTATTCCCCATTTGCAACGAGGAACGGAACGGCTGAAGTCGCGTAGAACGCGCGCAGCAAGCCATGGGTTGTGCCACGGGGGTGCAGCGGAGCGGCGTTCTTACAGCTGCCAGACCTGAGTCTTCGCGCGCAGGGTGTCCGCTAATTCGGACAGCGGCGGCGGGCTGGCATGCAGGGCACAGGCGAAGAGGGCGTCACTCGAAGCGTTCAATGCCAAGCCTTCAACCATCGACAGCGGCAGCATCGGGCCTTGATCGGCGGGAAGCTCAACCCGTGACTCGGTCAGCCATGAACAATGGTCCGAACAGTCGCTGTGGCTTTCACCAGACGGGCAACCCGTGTGTTCCGGCTGGTCGGAATCCGCTTGTTCTGCGGCATCGGCAGTGCGGCTGACCTGAAAGCTGCAACTGCAGGTGTGTGCTTGCGGGGAAGGCTGCTGCTCAACTTCAGCGGCAGCAGAAGTCAGACCACCACAGTGATCATGGTGAGCGCAGCATCCCATCCCCGCGTGAAGTAACACGCTAGTTAGAGTCAGGAGTTTTGCAGCACCGTAAAGCATCAGAAGTCCTTGGCAGCAGAAGCACTACCGCAGCTTATCGTCATCACCGCCAGTTTGTCACCATCAATATGAGATCCGAATCTCACTACCTCTGTATTGCAAGCAATTGTGGTGCCAACCCCGCCAGGCCACTCAAGACATCCAATAATCCCCGCAAAATACGCTTCTGCCACTAAATTTGGGTTTCGGCAACTCCTGTTTCGTTGTCATTTCGGGTCACATTGTGATCCGATTGCCACTCCATTGTTTTGGAACCGTACTTCCGATGCCGTGTTCGACGACATTGCCTTCGATTACCAATTGAAGACTGAAACGCCACCGAAGCTGAGCAATAAAACCCCTTCGCTGGCGCTTCAGGCTTCCGGTCAAATGGTGTATTCTCATCGACCGCACGGCTTAGCACACAATTCTGCTATCCACCCGCCGAAACGTCATCTCAGAGAAACTTCAGATCATGCTGAATCAATCTTTCAAACTACTTTTCGTTGTCACTGTGCTGTGCGGATCCGTTCGTGGGCAAGATATCGTGGCTCATCGAGGAGCATCATTCGACGCTCCGGAAAACACTCTGGCCGCATTCCGCTTGGCGTGGAAGATGGACGCCGACGCGATCGAAGGAGACTTCTATTTGTCGTCCGACAAACAGATTGTCTGCATTCATGACAAAACAACAAAACGCGTCGCGCCAGCAGCCCCGGAAGTGTCCGTGGCTGCCACAACACTGGCAGATCTTCGGACTCTCGACGTGGGCAGTTGGAAAGACGCCCAGTTCGCGAACGAACGCATTCCGACTCTGCAGGAAGTTCTGGGCACTGTTCCGGATGGCAAACGCATCTTTGTCGAAATCAAATGTGGGCCCGAAATTATTGAGCCGCTGAAACAACAGCTCGCCGGTTCGACGTTGAAACCCGAACAGATTGTCATCATCTGTTTTCAACAAGACGTTGTGATCGAATCGCGCCGCGTGATGCCGCAATACAAAGTCAACTGGCTCACCAGCTACAAGCAGAAGACCGAGGACAGTGACTGGAAGCCGACTCTGATCAGCGTTTTGCAGACCTTGAAAGAAACCGGAGCCACAGGTCTCGGCAGCAACGGAAATCTAAACGTCATCAATTCTGAATTTGTGAATGCCGTTCGAGCGGCCGGACATGAGTTTCATGTCTGGACCGTTAACGACGCCGACGCCGCTCGAGAGTTTCAGAAGCTGAAAGTCGATTCCATCACAACGGACCGCCCCCGCTACATCCGCAACATTTTGAATCACCAAGTGTCGGGCACAACGAAATAACGTAAGTACCGATGCACAAGTTTCTTAGTTTTTTACGAAAACTCACCCGAATGGTCCGGAACAAAACTTGCGCAAATTGAATTCCGTGACAACACCACGTTTTTAACACCCCGGACTTGCTGCTCCAAGATTACGTGGGCCATGCTGTGGGTGGATGCTAAAAAACAATTGCCGAAGCGGCAGTAAAAACGAAAACAGGCCGCACGCGATATCGCGTCCGGCCTGTGAGGTTCAAGTTGTTGTGGGCAGCGGTTGGAATTAGATCTCACTAAGTGCAGGCAAGCCCAGCCAGCCGGAAGATTTCTTCGGCGCTGGTGCCGTTCGTTTGCTGGGTCGTTGAGTCGCAGACTGGCGGACGGTTTGCGTGGCTGGTCGCACGGTTTGCCATGGTTCGGCGGCCGAAACCTTCACCACGTTTGGTGCGGCTGTTATGACAACAACAGGCTGTTGTTGTGGCCGTGAATTGACAACCGCAGGGCGGGCCGTTGGCACACTGGCGATTTGCGGTGCCGGCACTGGTCGGGCCATGTGAGCGTAGCCCATATCGCAGCCAGCACTCATGGTTTCCTGCATGTAGCCATGATGACTGGCCGGGCAGTAGGTCGCACCCTGTTGTGGGCAAACGCGGTTGTGGAAGTTCGATGGGTTCGGCACAGGAGGAATCATGCCGGGATTCGGACGCCAAGTCGGCACATTGCCATAGCTGTAACCCAGTTGAGTTGTATCGGTGGGCATGTAGATCATGGGAGCTCCAGGACCGTATCCGCTGGCGGCTCCATTGTGCCAGTTGTTGTCGTATGAACCGCCATTGCGATGGATCGGGACGTGAGCCGGGGGAGCCCAGCCGGAATCCGGATACGCTTTCGTCTTACAGCACCACACAAATTTCTGTGCCAGCGGGCCGCCTCGACGAGCCCTGCGGCCTGCCAGACTGCAGGGAGCAGCCCAGTCTAATGCGAAATCCTGAGCCGTGCTGCGAACCGGGCAACGTCGTTTGTTTCCGTCACAGGAATCGCACTGACCACCGCGATCACAGTGGTCGCCGCGACGGCTGCGTGGTTCACGACAACGTCCGGATCTGGAATCGCAGTCTTTAGAAGTACAGTCGGAAGTTCTACACCCATCGGTGCAGCTCACCTGTTGAATTTCGGCAGCAGACGCATTCGTCGCCAGCAAAGCGAATGATAAGACCAGTATGGTCCGAGAATTGAGTGGCATGAGTTTCATCTCCTGCGAAGTCTGAGCCGCTGTGGTGCGGCGAGGCAGACGTTCGAGTCAAAAGTCTTTTTCGGATGCGGGTTGAAACTGAAATTCAAGATAAGTTTCAACCACTGCACAACAAGGTGCAGCGGTTGATAGCGATCGTTGTCCCTACCAGCTTTGGTACGGTGACTGTTGTGCCGGGCCTGGCGAATACTGGCCCATCGGAGTGATTCGACTCGACGGTGTGCCCCAGCTGTAGTTGTAAGACTGGCGAACGTTGGGAGCCAGTGGCACGTTCACCGGCACACCGTAGCCCTGAGCACCGTAGCCCATGCCTCCGTCGCGACCATCCGAATAGCCGGGGTCGTCAGCATACGTCACGCTGTAACAGCCAACCGTAGGGCATCCTTGGCCACCACATCCTGATGGAATCAACCAGCCGAACAGAGTGTTCGACAGCCGCTGATTGCGCGACAGAAAGTTGAGCTGTTGTCCACGCCACCAGCGAGTTGGCCAGCGAGTACATCCATCATCCGGAACGGCGCGAGCAAACAGCGTACACATGCGGTCGTCGTAATCTTCTGACAAACAGACATCGCATTCGCCGCCTTGTCGCCGCATTTTTCGTGAATCGCGACCGCTCGGGCAACCATCGCAGTTTCCTGATTGGCAGCGATCATTACCGTAGATATCGCAGCCTTCTGGCCCGCAACCTTGAACGCCGCAACCTTCTGTTCCGCAGCCAGCGTGGCCGGATGAGAACGAGATCGGCTGATAGACAGGCGGCTGGCCCATGCTCTGCTGGCGATAAGCCTGTTGAGCCATCGCGGACTGATACCGCTGAGCATTCGCCGCCATCGCAGGGGAGAACGCGGCTCCACTGTAACCAGCAGTGCCGTAGGCCGTTTGTTGAATGACAGGACGCTGCGGGGCATTCATTCGCACGACGCCCGGACGCTTATCAGCATCCGAAATTCGTACAACACCTTCTTCGGCAGCAGCATAACTGGCTGTTGCCAGGACACAAACTGCGGCAGCGAACCATCTCTGAGTTGAGGTATTTGGTCGCATGGTATTTCCACCTACAAGTATCTGGAGATTTTAATATTCAGAGTTCAGACAGCAGACTTCGTTGAGTCGTTTGTGTTTTTATTAGCGAAGCACGGGGCGCTGAAACATAGCGAACGGGCTGATGTGAGATTTGTATTTCACATCCACAGTTGTTCCCTGCAGTTTCCAGTTTTCCTTCGACCAGACTCCGAATGGCGTTACCATCCAGTGGCCGTTGACTTTGTAGTAGTACGGTCCATACATCGATTTGTAGCGGTGAGCGTACAGCATTTCGTGCGGATGAAATGCCTGATGCACGATCGCTGTTCCGCCGACTTCGTGCGGGATGCCGGCGCGAGGTCCGGGATACAATGAAGCGCCACTGCCATCCGCTGGTCCCTGATTGCCGGGAATGTACCCGCCGTTAATCAGACGATGCGGGTGGTGCGAAAATCCGCCGCCGCCGATATGTGAACCGAAGTGCGTTGTTCCCGCCGACGCAAACTGAAACGGACCGCTGTGCGGTTGCTGAGTTGCAGCCTGCTGAGCGTCTTCGGCACTAAAATATTGCGGATGACTGTGTGGTGTGACAACCGGTGCTGGGCCGTATTGAACCGGCGTTGGCTGTGGAGCCGATCCTGCTGGTTGCAGATCGGGCACCGCTGGCACAGCGCTGGTCTGCTTAATTTCTGGCACCTGTCGATCAACATCAGCCACGACGGCATGTTGGACCCCACCAACAGCGGGGTTCGATTTTGTTGCCGGCTGTTGCGGACGACCGATTGATGGCCCTCGAAACAGCCCCAGCAACGAATTTGAACTCTTGCCATCAGCAGCCTGAAGACCACCGATACTCATGACGCTGATCATGAGAGCTACAATTCCCTTGCGAAGCATCGCTTCCCCCTCCGTGGCTTTGTCGGAGTCGTTTGATAAATGACGACCGCTGGCCAAAGCCCGCGATTCGGCAATCGTGCCGAATTCCTCAAATGTGTTTCCAATCGCACGCTCGCCAAAATCCGGCGGGTGTGGCCGAGGCCTAAACAAACCTCACTGTCTGAGTTCGGCTTTTGACGATCGTGAGGATGAATCAACCGCGCTGTTGCTACACCTGTTACGAGCAGATCGCTGAGCAGAACCCGTGCATTCGCGAGAACCTGAAAGCTTTACCCATCTTGCCTGACCGGAATGCAAATCGGCCGATGACGTAACTCGTTTCATAAAACAAGTTGCGACTCTCCGTTTTCCACCTTCGCATCGTGAACGAATCTAAGCCTTGACCCGAGGTTCGCGCATGGATACTGTAATAGTTAGATATTACACTATCTTTGGAGCAGTCATGATTTGTCACATCGACGTCGGCAACGGCATTCCGATTTATGAACAGATTGAACGGCAGGTCAAGTTTTCCGTGGCAAACGGTTCGCTGCTGGTCGGCGAACGCGTGCCATCAGTGCGAGATCTCGCGACTCAAACAGCCGTCAACGTCAACACGGTGTCGCGCGCTTATCGAGACCTGCAGCAGCAGGGCGTGTTGAATTCGATTCGCGGCACGGGCCTCGTCGTTTCCGCCGAAGCCACTCAGATTTGTCAGCAGGATCGCCTAGAAATGATTCGCGAACGGCTGCGATCAGTTCTGCAGGAAGCCCTACAGAATCGGATTTCCGTCGACGAGATTCAAACTCTGCTAGACGAAGAATGGACTCAACTGTCTCAAGCTTCAAACACCAACACCAACAACGACAACGACAACGACAACTCTTAGCCCGCAATGATTCCCACACCAGAAAGCAACAGCATGGCCCCTGTGATTCAGCTGCGAAACGTCACCAAACGCTTCGGCAATACCTTGGCTCTGGATAACGTTAGCCTCACCATTCCATCCGGCGTTGTGTGTGCCGTACTAGGAGCCAACGGGGCTGGCAAGAGCACGGCCATTCGATTGCTGCTTGGTCTCGACAATCCGGATTCTGGCGACATAGAAGTGCTGGGCATGAACAGTAAGTCTCATGCGTTGGAGATCCGCAGTCGCGTCGGTTATGTGGCCGATCAGCCGCCGCTGTATGACTGGATGACGGTTGAAGAAATCGGCTGGTTCGCGGCGGGTTTCTATCCAGCGGGCTACCAACACGAATACGAAACGCTGATCAAAAAATTCGACCTCACCAGTGACCAGAAAGTTGCCGACCTGTCCAAAGGCATGCGGGCCAAAGTCGCGTTGTCGTTAGCGATGGCTCATCGGCCTGAGCTATTGATTTTGGATGAACCCACATCCGGGCTCGATCCATTGGTGCGTCGTGAATTTCTGGAAAGCATGATCGACGTTTCCGCAGAAGGTCGCACGGTGTTGTTATCCAGTCACCAAGTGTCAGAAGTGGAACGCGTGGCCGACATGGTGGCGATTTTGTTGAACGGTCGCCTGTTGTGCGTGGAGCGGTTGGAAGACCTGAAACGTGACACATCAGAAGTTGTGCTAAGCCTGCCTGATCCAGCGACTGCACCGCCGAAAATTCCTGGAGACATTTTGGCTCACGTGCCTGTGGGGCATGAACATATCTGGATGGTGCGAAACCTAGACACGGACGCACTGTTGCAGAGTTGCACCGCACAGCAAATTCCTCCGCCGCGAATTCGCAAGCCCGGTTTGGAAGATATCCTGCTGGCGATGCTGCGTGAATATCGCAGCCACCCGCTGGGAAGTTCGGCGGCAGCGGCAGCGAAGGCAGACGTACAGACGGAAATTTGGGTGGACTAAATCGACAGCACCGTTCAACCCGACCCGTTTGACCCGACTCATCGAGGAGGCCCTCTGCACAAAGTGCAGGAGTCAAATGCCTTCTCTCCGAGTCGGATGAAACGGTTCGCCGTGCCGGCGAATTCATGATTTCAAACACTTCAAAACACGTTGACAGACTACTCAAGGAACGTCCCATGAGCCCCCAGTTCTACCGCTTGCTGTGGAAAGAGTATCGCACCCAACGTTCGTTGTGGCTGGTGCTGGCGTTCTGCATGGTTGTGTTGCAGACAACCTTCGTTGCTGTGAGTCCACCGGGTGACGATTTTGGAGCGTTTCAACCTGTGCTACCGCTCGTGAGCTTTGCGCTCATAATCGGCTATTGCTTCTTGGCGACCTCTGTTGCCCTGCTGTTTTCTGGTGAAGAAGATCAGGGGACTGCGATTTGGTTGAGACAATTTCCAGTCCGGACGAGGACACTGTTTTGGGCGAAAGCTTGGGCGTCTCTTTGCGGCGCGTCCGGCATTATCATTTGGGGGGTGGCGTCCGCCGCGATTCTTATCGTTTCACGTTTCGGTGAAATCGAACTGTCCTCTCTGAATGATCCAGCGTTAGTTGTCTTCGCAATTTTACCAGTGGCCATTTTTATCGTGTCGCTGTTTTGGTCGTTGCAGTGTCGCAGCGTGTTCATGTCGCTCGGGTTGTCCAGTGCATCCGTGTTCTTCGGGGCGATGCTGATGATTTCCAGCGACATCGAAATGCCGCTGCAACACGCATTCTGGCCGCTGGCAATCGTGTGTCTCACCTTGTATCCGCTGGCGAAACGTTGGCATCGTGGACTGCCCAACGCTGCCAACGCGGTGAAGCGCCGCAGCGTTGTGGGTCGCTTGCGACGTGCGTTCGCGGCGATGATTCCTTCGTCCACCATCTTACGATTCGTCGGCGTGTTCATGGCAATTCCCGTGTTGGCCGCCATCGGGATTTTAATTTTGGTCACAGGTTTTCTGCTGCCGTGGTTGTTCGCAATCGTAGTGCTGTCGCCATTGGTCTGGGCGTTCTGTGCGATGTTCGGCTTCCGATTCGCCTGGGCAGCGTGGTTGAAATCCGCTGCCTGTACTTCGCCGCCCTTGAAGCGAACCGTGTTTGTGCTGATGTGGCGAGAATGCCGATTCGCGTTGCCGTTTGCTGTGGTCGCGATTGCTGTGGCAGTGCTAGTAACGGTCTGCCGATTGAATTTGCCGCCCCATGCAAACTGGGGATTGCTGGCGTTGGCCGTTGTGATTCTCGAATGCGGCCTGCGGACATTCCGGTACGATCAACAGAAGCTGCACGGGATGTTCTGGAGTCACCGCGGAGTAGCTGCCATTTTTGGTGTGGGGCGTTCGCAACTTTGTGTGGCTGGGCACGTTGCTGATTGTCGCCATTTTGTTTGTCGCGATCGATCTGCCAACGGATCCAGATCGACACTGGACAAGCCAAGGACGGATCATCGATGCCTTTGTTCGGGCCAGTCAGACGCCCTTCGTTTCGTTGACGAACGCAGTATCTCGCCTGGAAGTGAATCTTCCTCGCATCCTGTCTGTATCGCTGGCATGGTTGCTGGGCGGCTTCTTTATCAGCCAACTGTGCAGCTGCTGGATCAAGAAGCCGCTGTTAGCGTTCTTCATCGCAGCGACGACATTCGGCACTTTCACGGCGTGGAGTTTGTCCGCCTGATCGCGCGACTGGCCAGCATTGATTGCAATGTGGCCGATCGTGTTGGTGGCAATGGCGGCGGTGCTGCTGAGTCGCCGAAATTGGATGGACCGCCGCTTTTCGTTCCGGATTGGGGCGAAGCGTTTCGCGTTTATGTTGATCCCCTTGTTGTGCCTCTGGCCAGCTTCAGTAGCTTGGCGAATGTTTCAGTTGCCTCAAGCCGGTCCGTCGCTGTTAGTGAGTGACGAGTTCATCCCGTATTCCACTGCTGATCATCACAGTGGGTGGGCCAGTGATTGGGATGCGCTGGATCTGGCGACACAACCGCTGCGAGGAGCTCGACCGACGATCGAGCCGTCTGTCGAATTAGACGCCGCACAATTGCAGCAGGCACGGGCGGCGATCGACAAGATCTGGAAGCAACACCAAAATCGAGGGCTACCGCCGAAGTGGAAGCGACCATGGGCCAGCTATCCGGCTCAACCACTGGCCTTCGCTGTGATGCAACAATCCGGTCAACAGCGAAAAAACCAAGCCCCCGGCAATTCGCTGACGAGTTTGATTCAGGGCGTCCAGCTGATGCACTATCTGCAAGCGGAATCTACATCATGGGATCAATATTATTGGTGCATGGAGCTCGAACAACAATTGCTACAACGTCTGCACCGCGTCGCGGCCGACGATCGCCTGACAGCTAGACAGTTGATGGAAGCCGCCGCGAAGGTGTTCGCTGTATTGCAAGATGCTGTTCCCGCCCAACAAATGCTACGGAACCGGCAGGTGGTCTACTGGCAGATGCTGCGTCGTGAAGGATCAATGTGGGACACAGAAAAACGAAACATCGCGAATGACGAGGTGTTTGCCGCGAGTTTTCCAGAACGCGTACGTTTTTGGTCGCTGATGACACTCAGCGACAACTGGTCTGTGGGGCGACGTGAATTCTCCTCGCCATACGATATGCGGCGTTGGGCGGCGACAACGGTGACCGAACCATCGGACCTGCTGACTGATCCGGTCTTCAGCCGCTATCAGTCAGCACCGACCTCGCATGTTGATGACATTGTCGTTCCGCTGGATCGGCAGCTGCAACAGCAGTTGATCGGCGCTGAGCAGGCTACCTGGGTGATTTTGGAGATGCAGGTCTATCGGCGAGTCCACCAAGAATTCCCGGACCGCGTCGCTCAAATCCTGCCATCGGTGGATCGGGAGAACCACGTTCAACAATCGATTCGAGAACAGTTTCAGTTTCGCTATGCAAAGTCTGGCCTCGAGCTGCCCGCGTGCTGTGCAGCCACGCGGACTCTGATACCGGCTGGGCAACCGATTCTGTGGAGCAACAACGGCGAGTCATGCCTCAACTGCGCCAGCGACGTCTTGGGGGAATTACAGGCTGACGACGCCACTGAATTCACGATTGATCCGAACCGCATCGTGTATCTGGATGGCTCAAATGCTGTGCGACCATCGGAAGACTAGCCCCGCACAACACAGCAGCTGTAGTTTCTGTCTGGGATGCCAAAAAAATAGACATTCACTCCACTCGGCGCATTCCCCGTGCCACGCAGTATCCCATCGTCCCACGCCATCGCCCGCCGGGGCGTCCCGGCCGCATTCACTCCACTCGGCGCATTCACCGGACCACGCAGAAACCCATCGTGCTACGCCATCGCCTGCCGGGGCGTCCCGGCCGGGAGGGAGATGAGGCGTTGGATTTCGTCGGTTTTGAAGCCGATGGCCATGGGGCGAGTGACTCCGGGCAGGACGGCGACGTCGTATAGTTGCGTGACCACGCCTTCGATCCAGAGGAAGTGGACGAGCTGGCCGGTGCGGAGGTCGATGATGCTCAGGCCGCAGCGGACGGGTTCGTGGCGGCGTTCTAATTCGTGATGCAGGGGCAATTCCTGAAACATGTTTTCTTCGCGGCCTTTGGAAGTTCCGACGACGGCGTAGTCGCCGATGAACGACAGGCCGCGGACATAGCCGGGACAGAAGGTGATGGGGACGAATTCGCGTTTGGATGTGTCGATGTAGCCGAAGTATCCGGTTCCCGAATTCAGCAGCCACAAGCGATCGCGATAGACGCGCGGCGAATGCGGCATGGCCAAACCTTCGACGACACATTCGTTGGTTTGTAAATCGATGACGCTGCCGCCGGTGAGTCGTTGCTGCCGCCAGCCGTCGGGTTGGTGAACTTTAGCAAACATGCTGACGTAGCGTGGTTGTCCGTCGACCATCGCCAGTCCGTTCAAATGACAATGGTCTTCGGCGATGAGTTTTTGAATGAAGGGCGGCTGCCAGATGGGTTCGAAGCTGTGCGTGTCGCTGACGGTAGCCAGGCAGTTGAACAAGGTGTTGACGAACACCGGTCGTCCGGTGGCATCGGGCACCACATCGTGGACGTTGAGGTCTCCGGTGACGTAGCCTAGTTTGGGGAGGTAGCAGCGATCGTAACCTGCGTGTTGTTGTCCGGCGGGAACGATGTTTTCGAACTTCCAGATTTCGTACAGCGACGCCAGCCACAGGGTTTGAGCGTCCGTCCATAATCCCATGCAGCGGCTGAACGTGCGTTCGAAGACGGACAGTCGAGCGTCTGGTTTCAGGCCGACCAGAAACAGTTTTCCGGAACGGTAACTGGTGAACGCGAGGCTCACATTTTGCTGCATCAGCCATTCCGTCAGCCCCGGTGATGCGAGGAAATCGAGTTTTGCTGCGTCGGTTGAATCAGTCATTCGTGTCCACCTTTTGTCTGAATGTAGCACGGTAGTCTCCACCGTGATGTCTCGGCGGAGACCGCCGAGCAACGAAAACGAAACGCTGAGAACAGCCGGGGAGCACTAAACGAATCAGCGGCAGCAAATGCCGGTTGTGAACGGACCGCGTGCGGGGACGAATGAGTCGTCCATCGTTTAACCCGTAGTCGCAGACTAGGCCGAAAAACCTAGTCTGCGACTACGGGTTAAACAGCAAGAATGTCTCAGCGTGTCCCGCGTGCAGTATGGTACCACGCTGGCCGAACCACCGGCGATCTTGACGACGCTATCAACGCAATCCGCCAGAGTTTTGCTCGATCGCTACGAGGGTGCCTGTAACTTCTTTAGCATTCATCCAGTTTGTGCCGAAGAAACTGCCAGAGGCTTCGGATACGTTTCGACAACGGGAGTTGCAGGATGGTGAAGATTCAACAGAAAAACGTGAACAGATGCGCAGTCGTCTGTGCGGCTGCTATCGTCTGCATCGCATCTGCAAACGCGGGCGAAGCGTTTTCAAATCTGAATCCGCATTCCAAGCAGGCATCGATTGCCGATGTCGCACATGTCGCACATATCGCACCACAGCCATCTTCGATCAGCATTCAGCCGACTCAAGGGCCGCTGCCGAAAAACCAAGCCGCACAGATTCTTGCGGAAGGCGTCAACCACGATTTTAGCGGTGACTCAGATCGCCTGTGGCCGCAGTTGAGCTATCGTTGGCAGGCACCGGCGGTGGCTTATCGCCCGCTGTATTTTGAAGAAGAGCATCTGGAACGATACGGACATCATCACGGAATTATCGAACCAGCAATTTCTGCCGCAAAATTCTTCGGCCGCATTCCTGCGCTGCCATACATGGTGGGTGCCACGCCGTGCAAGGAGTGCCAGTATCCACTGGGCTACTACCGTCCGGGCGATTGCGCGCCGCTGTATACGACTCACCCGAAAGCCAGTCTTCGCGGTGCCGCTTATCAAGCGGCTGCTGTGACCGGTGCTGTCTTTGTGATCCCGTAGTTCACCCATCCCCACCGGCCGAAACCCCGACACCGCTGGTAAAACAAGCCGGTGGCTAGCGCCGTGCCGCTCACATAATCTAAATCGAGTGCCATTGGGCGTGAGCCACCGGAAAGCAAGCCTGAGCATCCAGCCCGGAGCGGCGACACAAACCGTGTCGGCCTCTGGCCTTTGGGCCGCTGTTGTTCCGGTTCCGGTGCCTTACGCCACCGGCAAAGGATTTGCCGCCGCTCCGGGCTAAACACAAAAGAATCAATGGTCCGCTTCATCACTGAGGTCGGCGAAAAAGAGGTCGGGTGGGTCGAATGGCGATCGCCATGTCGCCCCACCACTTTCTTTGTCGATACGGGGCGTAGACGTGTGGTGGGTCGGCGTCGCTTGGGCTCCTGGACCCACCCTACTCAATCAAATCCCAACAATTAAGCGGGACATTGAAAAGAATAAAGAATGTCCACAGCGGATACTTCAGTGACGATTGTTAATAACAAGTGTTCAACAGCCGACGCCTACTGCTGCGAAAAGTCGGCGGAAAATCGCAGCGTGCCGGACACGAATCGTCGCACGCGCGACGCCAGCGTTTGTGGAGCTGTCTGCACTGCGGCTCGGCCGGTGGAATTCCATGGAATGCCGTCGTTGGCGCCGTCGCTGTCGAGTGTCACACGAACCTGGTACACCACGCTGGCGGCTTGGTTGGTTTGCGATGATGATGGCAGCGTTGGCAACCAGCCGGCGGCGATCACGTTGCGGTGAATATCGCCGACGTCGGATTCTGAGATTTGCGAAACCTTGCCACTGATCACGCGGTCAGCCGTCGCGTCCAGCCACACTTCGACGGTCTGGTCCACCTCAACCAGTTCGATGTCCGCCTGATCCACCATCAGCATCACATCCATGTTTGTCGGGTCTCCGATACGACAAAAGGTGGTCCCACTGGGCAAGGTGTCGCCGATTCGCCGCGCGTCCAACAGACCAATTTTGCTGGCTTCGATGTCGATGTCATCCGTACGTGCTGGTTGCTCAGCCGAAATGACAACACCATCGACCGGTGCCAGCAGTTGCAAATGCGAAAGTTGTTGCTGCAGTTCTGATAGCTGCAGACGTTTGTCGGCCAGTGTTTCCTGAGTCACCGGAACCTGAGCGACCAGGGAAACGTCGGTCGCACGCCGCAGTTCCAACGATTCCAGCCGCGAAACAAGCACGGCGATTTGCCCCGTGGTTTCGACCACGCGTCGTTGCAGATCCACGTTTGTTAATTGCAGCAGCACTTCGTCTTTGCGAACGCGATCACCGGGTTGTGGCAGGCGAGCCGTTTCAGAAATGCGGCCCGATTGTCGGACGAATACGGTTTCGGCATTCCGAACTTCCGCCAGACAGGGCGCGATGACGCGATGCGAATACGGCAGCACAAACCCGGCTGCGACCAATGCCACCAAAAACGCTACGCAGAAGAACAGCCGAACCTTGCTGACCGCAGGATCGGTGCGAACTCTGTTCTTTAATCCGTTCAACTGGCGCATCAATGTGATTCCCACGACCGACAACAAAACCGCACCCATCACTTGAGCCACCGGTAGAAAACCGAAACTTCCGAACAGGCTGTGCAGCATCCAGATTATTCCAAAGATCACCACAACGCGATACACGGCCGCCGCGATCGCATAACAAATTAAGAATCGACGGCGCCGCGGCAGCAACCGACTGATCGTCGACTTGGCTCCCAGGCACACTTCGGCCAGCCAGGAATTCAGCGCTTGGCTGGCGGTTTGCCTGAGGTTCGGAACTTCTGCAACATCCGCCAAAATGAAGTAGCCGTCGAAACGCAGCAGCGGGTTGCCGTTGAACAGAAGCGTGTTGACGGAACACACGATCATGATGTTCAGGAACAACGTGTTCAGCAATCCCGGTTCAGTAAACCACCACAGAAAAGTACACATGGCCGCTAAGCACAGTTCCACGAAAATTCCGGCGGCACTGATAGCGATGCGATGCCATTTGTTTGGCATCAGCCACGCATCAGACACGTCGCAATACAGGCAGGGCGTGAGTACCAAAAGCATAAAACCCAGTTCGTGACATTCGCCGCCAAAGTGATAGCAGGCATAGGCGTGCCCCAGTTCGTGCAGGATTTTCACAACGCCCAACGCCAGCGCCAGCCACAACAGATTCTCCGCACTGAAGAAGGCGCTGAATTCCGGCAGTCGTGTCAGCAGCGTGTCCGATTGCACAAACAACAGCGTGATGGCCGACACCATCAGCAGCACGGCCAAGCTCAGAACTCGAACGTTGAACAGCCATGCGACGCACCAATACGTGGATTGCAAAAATCGCGACGGATCGATTCCACGAAACCGAATCGCCAGAAACCCGGCGATCTGATTTAGCCATTGCGCTTGCGATGCGACGGCCCGCCGATGACGCAGTCGCGTCGCGATGCCAGGCACGTCGCCCAGAATGAGACTCTGTCGTTCCAGTGACGCGATATAAAAACGCAGTTGGCGTTCTCCCAGTTGCAGAGGTGCAAACTGCCGTTCGAACGCTTGCTGCAGTTCGGCCAAAGTGGTCTTGCCGTCCAGCGACTGCAAAATAAAGAACTCTTCTTCGCGAAGCTGATAGAATCGGGACGTGATCGGATCTTTGACGCTGAAGGCTTGGCACTCAGAAAACGAGAGCTTCGCCACCACAAGGTCGGCCCGCATCCGCCACGGAATTGCCGGGACCGTTGAATCAACTGCAGAAGCGGTAGCTGTAGCTGTCGCTGTCACTTGGATTCCTTATTCGGAAGTGACAACGTGTGAACGTCTTCGCTGGCTGGTGTTTCAACTGCAATCGGTTGCGAAGTCAGCACGGTCATGGTGGCTCGCGTGCCCGGATGCAGGCGCAGATCTTTGTTATCGATTTCTGCCCAGATGCGGACGCGACCGTCGACCGCATTGATTTCTGGACTGACGAATTTCAGCACCCCGTTTACGGTTCGCTGTGCGGAATTTTGAGCCTGCATCTGCAGCCGCACGGCCTGCCCGCGTTTTAACTGTGTCAGATACACGCCATCGACGAATCCTTCGGCACGCAGCCGTTCGACGCGGACAATGCGTGCGACTGGCTGTCCGATTTCCACCCATTCCCCAGCGCGATGTTCAACACTCACGATAATGCCGCTGACTGGTGCGGAAATGTGATAGCGCTTGATTCGAGCGTCCATCATCTGCAGCTCGACCGCCGCCAACGCCGCGTCTCGTTTGCGCTGCTGTTGCTCTTCCACCGCTTGCTGAACCTGTAACTTGGCCTGTTCGGTCACCAGTCGGCGACGATCCATTTCTTCGTCAGACACGGCATTCGCATACAGTCGGCGAGACGTCATTGCGCGCTGCAGGTCCGATTCCGCCAGTTCCAAGCTTTTGCGAGCCAGTTCGATTTCCGTTGTCTTGGCGGCGTGTGCCGTTGCCGATTCCAGTTCGATCTGCGTTCGTTCGCGAGCGAGTTCGGCGTCCTGCGAATCAATCTTGGCCAATAGATCGCCCTTGGTGACGTGAACGCCTTCTTCGGTGGACACGCTAATAATCAGGCCGTTTTCCAGCGTGGGAATGTTGACCTGTTCAATGGCCGAAATCACGACGCTGGCGACTTCGACGTCCGTTGTTTCGTCAAGTGCTGTTTCGTCGATTGGTAACGACGTGATGAAGCATAGCTGGAAGATGGTCAGGAACATGTACTTCTCTCTCCACGCGGGCTGCGATTCTGTAGCTCGGCGGTCTCCGCCGAGAATCACGGTGGAGACCACCGAGCTACATTGTCACAAACAACCTAAAACAAAAACCTTTGCCGCACTGTCCGAAATAATTCGTGCAGCCAGATGTATCCCAGGCTGCGTCGGCCGCAATTGATTTTGGCGATCACGGCTGTCCCCGGTCGCACATTCGCTGGCGGCGAATCACTCAGCAATGCTCCCACAGCCGCCACCGACAAACCCTGATTTTCCACCAGTTCCGTCACCGTCGCCACGGACTGCAGCGTGGCTTGATGATGAATATCGGGTGCCGACTTCACCAAATAACGAATCGGTAATTCACCGGCGGCATCCAAGCGCGCAGTGTTGATGTCACTCATGGATCGATCAGGAATGTTCAGTTCCAGCCGCCACGCACCGTGGACATTGGCGATCGTCATCAAATGACTTCCCTGACGCACCGGTCGAGATCTCAACCTCGCGACAAAGTCCCACGTTTGAATCTGACCAGTGACGGTTGTTTTCACCGACAGTTGCGATCGTTCGTCCCGTAGAATCTGCAGCTGATCAGACAGCGATTTGATCTGAATCTCCAACTCCAGCTTTTCCGCCGTCAACTGGCCAAACCGCAGTTGATCGGGGTTTGATGATCGAGCCTGCTGTTCTAACAACACCGTGACAGTATCCAGTCGTTTGCTGACCGTCTGCTGTTCACCTTGAGCTCGCGTGAGTTCGTAGTCCAGATCCGCGTTGCGCAGTTGGATCACAACGTCGCCGGATTCGACTTCGACTGAACCTGACGTCGTGGATGCCTTCGCACCATTCGCATCATTCGTGTCATCATCGATCGGTGGAAAGTCGGCCACGATGCCATCGCGCGGCGCGAAGATGAATGCTTGTTCGACGGGTTGCAGCGTGCCGCGCGCTTCGATTTCGAAATCACCTTGCACGATGACCAGTGCCGCCACAATCGCCGCCAACGCGATGCCCAACACCCACTTCCAGCGCCACTTCAGCAGCCCCGCGACGAAGGGACGATTCAGCAGGCGACTAATGCCGATCAGTGGCATCGCATCGGTTCGCGACATCATGCCCAACACCGGAGCGAAATGGCTGGCGACCAGGTCAGCGCGGGCTCGCATTTGAATTGCATCGGCCTCGCTGCGGTGCTCATTGCCGAAGGCTTCGATCACGATCATGCTGTGAACACTTGCCGCAGAATACGCCTTTCCGGCATCGTTGTTGACGCTGACGCCGTCTTTGTGAAAGCGAATGGGATAAAACCCGATCGCCGATGCGCCCACGTCCGCT
The DNA here is from genome assembly GCA_041688835.1 of Fuerstiella sp. Classification (GTDB taxonomy): domain Bacteria; phylum Planctomycetota; class Planctomycetia; order Planctomycetales; family Planctomycetaceae; genus Fuerstiella. The sequence goes on along the minus strand of JBDNHJ010000036.1, from coordinate 33,334 downwards.
CGGTAGGCCTGAGCTTCTTCGGCCCCTTGCGTTTCGGTCTGCTGTGCATCGATCCAGCACGCTTCACCGGTTTTTGCGATGGTCAACGAAAGTCGTTCCAGCATCCGCACTGTGGACGAACGTCGGTCCAGCGTATCGACGCCGCTGATGCACCGCACTGTAAACCGCTTGCGTGATTTCGTCAGCAGGGTGACGCGATCAGCACACGTAAAACGTCGTCCTTCATTCGCGATGGTCCAGATCAGATCGCGCGGGTCATCGTGCTGCATTGCTGTCTGGCGAAACGCTTCGAACTGTAATTGCGTGGCCTGCCGCGTGGTCAATTCTCGCAGCACGCGATGGCGATGAAAGTCGCTCGCCAATTCACACAACACGCCGACAAACTGTTTGGCTCCGCGCAGGAAGTCCGACGACGACTGGCTGAAATGGAACAATACCAGACCGCCGACAAACGCATCGGCCACGGAAATTTGGCTGGCGACAATCGATTGCTGAGTGGGGTTTCGAAACTCGCCCGATTCGATTGTCTCCCCAGCTAACACAACGACCCCTTCTTTCGCACGTGCCGCCTGAATGAACAACGGTCGCCAGTCGTTCAGGTCGAGCGTGCCGTTGCTGCCCAAGGCTGTATTTTCGAGCCCCAAGGCAGCGGTCACGGTGGGGGATTCGTGGCCATCCAGTGTGGCGGCTGAAGGCAGTTGCCAGACAAAACCGGCGGACGCCGCCGAGCCCGTGATGGCTCGCCGCAACAGCAGCCGATCAAATTCCGGCGACGGCATTTCGCCCGCACAGCATTCCGCCACCTCGTCCACCAGGGCAGTGATTTCCTGGCGCGTCAGATTTTGCTGTCTGGCGACGGGCTGGTGTTCGGGATGTAGATCGTGAGTCATGAAGCAACCGAACGGGTGTTCGCTGACGCTTGGTCGTGCTTGAACGTGCGACCTGTTCGTAGGATCGGCTTCTAGCCTGTCCGGGCAGAAACCACAGGCTGGAAGCAGAAACGACAGGCTGGAAGCCTATCCTACGTGCCGTACAAACTACTGAAAAAGCTCGCTCATCGGTATCGTGTTATGCGAAATGTGGCTTCCGGATTGCAACTTCAGGCGGTTTTTGCGGCGGACGTCGCAGCCGATCCTGTCGCTCAGAAAATCCGAATAGAATTCTCCCGACTGGCGAACGGCTGGCGACACGTGCTGATGAGTTCAGAAAATCGCGTTAGCAGAACCGGCAAGACGTGTCTGATGTGCCGGTTGCGCCAAATCTGCTAGGAATTTGGATTCTAGAATTCCGCATTGAACGTTTGCGCCTTTCGTGCGGAACAAGCGTATACCGATAGTTCTCCGTGACACTCATGTATTGAGGTTCAGTCTGATTTTTCGCGGTGAAAACCAAAGGGTGTGACAATTATCGCTGGCACAGCTGTGAGCCGCAGGGCGTGAGCCCCGGTTTTCGGAGTGCCAACCGGGGCTCACGCCCTGCGGCTGATAACACCGGCAATTATTGCCACACCCCAAAACCAAATTAGGCTCAAGTGCCCGTGTTTCTTCCGACCAAGGATGGTCAGCTATGGAAACGTTTTCCAGAACTCTGCGGTTGCATCGCGTCAGCCTGCCGTTGATCGCCATCACTGCGACCGCAATGCTGGCCATTGCCGGGTGCGCTACGAATTCAGCGCTCGAATGCGCGGACGCCGGAAGTTATCAACAGGTTTCGCACAGCACCATCGCAGAACCAGTCGGCTGCGATTTGGGGGAAGACTCTCGCTTCCGTGTTGGAACCACGACCAGACCTCAAACTTTGGCCGACGATACGCCGCCGGAACTCCGAGACCTGACGCTGCAGGAAGCCGTGCAAAGTGCGCTGATGCATTCGCAGGTCTTTCGAGAACTCGGCGGTGCCGTGCTGCGTTCGCCCGATAGCATCGACTCGATCCATAGCCCGGCTCTGCGAGAAACCGATCCGCGGTTTGGTGTCGAAGGGGCATTGAGTGCCTTCGATGCGAACTTTAGCACGCGGCTGATGTTCGAAAACAACGACCGACCACTGAACAACGTATTCTTCGGTGGCGGAACTCGGCAACTGCAACAGGACTACGGCGTTCTGAACACCGAGCTGACCAAACGTTCGGCCTTCGGAACGCAAATGACGGCCCGTCATCTGGTCGAATACGACTTCAATAATGCCACCGGTAACGCCGATCCGAACCTGCCATGGCAGACGTATGTTGATCTGGAACTGCGGCAGCCGTTGATGCGCGGAGCCGGTGCGGAAATCAATCGTATCGCCGGGCCGAATGCGACGCCCGGCGTTTACAACGGCGTATTGATCGCTCGAATCCGAACCGACATCAGTCAGGCCGATTTCGAAATCGCCGTCGGTGAACTCGTGGGAAATGTTGAAACCGCCTACTGGGAAGTCTACTTCGCCTATCGTAACTTGGATGCTCTGAAAGATGCCCGCGATCGAGCACTTGAAACCTGGCGGTTGACGGAAACGTATTCCCAGACCGGCCGTGGTGATGGCGTTGCGGAAGCTCGATCTCGCGAACAATACTACCGCCTGGAAGCCGACGTCCAAAACGCATTGGCGGGACGTTTGCGAACCAGTGATGGAGCCAGTTTATTCCGTGCGGATGGCGGCATCTATGCCAAAGAACGTCAGCTGCGATTGCAGATGGGACTGCCGATTAACGATGGACTTCTACTGAATCCGATCACCGAACCCACGCAGGCCGAAATTGTGCTCGACTGGAATTCCATGCTACAGGAAGCACTCACTCAACGACCCGAACTGCGTCGCCAGAAGTGGAAAATTCGTCAACGAGAACTGGAACTCACCGCCGCGCAGCACAACCTGAAACCGCAGTTGGATGTGTTCACTCGATATCGTTGGCGAGGCCTCGGTCACAATCTGATCGATCCATCCGGCGACGGCAACTTCGACAACGCATTCCAGAATCTGACAGGCGGCGACTTTCAGGAATGGCAGGTCGGTTTGGAATACGAACTGCCGGTTGGGATGAGACAAGCGCACGCTGCGGTGACTCACGCCATGATGAATGTGAATCGTGAGCGAGCTGTCCTCGAAGAACAACATCGCGAAGTGTCATTGGACCTGAGCAATGCGGTTTCTGAAAAGGACCGTGCGTTCAAATTGGTGCAGACAAACCTGAACCGACGCATCGCGGCCGAAGACCACGTGCTGGCGACGGAAGCTGTGTACGAAGGGGCCGACCAGAATCAGAAACTGCGGTTGCTGGATGTGTTGTTGGACGCGCAGCGGCGGTTGAGTGAATCGCAGGTCAACTTTCAGGTGTCGCGGATCGAATACATGATGGCGATTACGCAAATCCACGCCGCCAAGGGATCGCTGTTGCAATACAGCGACGTGCATCTGTCAGAAGGTGCGTGGCCCGCGAAGGCCTACCAAAACGCCAGCGAACGAGAGTCTCGCCGCGAATACACGCCCGAAGACGAAAACCGCATCTACCGTGGCCCGGTGGTTGGTCGGTAGCGGCGACCGACCGAGAACATGCAAGTTACGGTCGCTGCATCACGAACTGCAGCGAGTCGAGGTTCATGAGCCCGCTGGCTTTGTTGGGGTGAGTGAAGACAACGATCAGGTCGTGGCGACCCGTCAGCAGGCCAGCTTGTTCGGCTGCGGGAAGCGATTTGTTCAACGTGGCCGTGCGTTCGTAGAATTCTTCCCAGCTGCCGTTGACTTCGACGTCAACAGTGGCCAGCAACACGCCATCCGGTTCGTCGACGCGAAGTTCAATCGAACCACCAGAACCGGCAGACGCGATCTTCAGCCGTATCGATTCCACCTGATCAAAGTTGATGCTTTTGAAACGCAGCGTATGACCATGATTGATGGCTCCTACAAACTGACCACCGCTGGCGTTGCCGGAACCCAACTGCAGTGGCCCGTTGATCTGGTCCGCTGTTTCGGCTTCGATCAGGCGCGGACGCAAGTAGACGCTGGTGGAAGCATTCAGAGCCGGAATCGTTCCGGCACCGCGATCGGTATAGCTGACGTCGAGTCGATAATGTCCGGGTTTGGCTGCGTCTTCGGCCGACACAGGAATCTGGCCCACAAAGCCGTTCAAGACCTGCATCAACGCCCCCGGTTGCAGGCTGTAGATCCAGCCAACCATCTCGCGGACTTCTTCCGCCGAATGATGCCCGTGAGGAATCATGGGGATCTTGCCCCAGACGCCCGTCGACCCTTTCATGACGCGCTGCACAGAGGCTTCCAGCGCATCTGACTTGTCGCGGTATTTGTTGGCGATGTCGACCAGTTGTGGTCCCACGCGTTTTTGGTCTACGGCATGACAATTAAAACAATCGCTGCCATTCATGCGTTTTAGGCCCGGCGGATCATTGCTGGTGCCGCCCAAAACTGGCCCAGTTAATGAAAACGGTTCCGCAGTATGCCCGGCGTTCACGGCGACTCTGGTGGGAGAATCCGAATCGATGAATTCCGCATCGCCGTTGTCGACCGCGACGTCGTCGTTGGTGCCGTCTTCGATGTCATGCACTAAAACCCGATAGTCAATCGGCGTCGTCGCATCATAGAAGTCGCCACTGACGGGACTGTCGAAACGAACGGTCGGACGTGCGTTGCCAGCCAGCACCGGTAAAACGGCCGTTCGGAACGCGCCTGTTGGATCTGTCACCACGAGTGCTACGTTGTAGACACCGGGTTCAGAAATGGTGATCGATGCGTTGGGTTCCGTGGACACGGTCTGCGGCACAGCGTCGGGAGTCAGCGTATTGATCAGTCGCCATTCCCATGTCAGATCGTCGCCGTCTTTGTCAAAACTGCCGGCGCTGGACAGCGAAACGATCAGCGGATGTCGGCCGATATTGTTTTCGGCAGCCGCTATTGCGATCGGCGTGCGGTTGCCGCGAATATAGTCAATCCGCAGCAGGCGCGCGTCTTTGTTGACGCCCCACGTTTCGCCGTATTCCAGCATGTACAGTGCGCCGTCCGGGCCGAACTGCATGTCGATGGGTCGCGCGAATTTGTTGTCTGGCAAGAACGATTCGATTTTCGCGACTTGACCGTCATCATCCAAGTGGACCAGTTTGACCCAGTGACGCGACCATTCGTAGATGAAGAGAACTCGATCTAGCCCTTCCGGAAATTTCGTTTCCGATTTCAGTCCCGGATCGAAGTCGTACACCGGCCCGGCACACGCCGTTCGGCCGCCACTGGCCAGTTCCGGAAACTTGTCGGATGCTGCGGACGGGTAGTAAATCAGGGCTGGCTGAGCGGGCGGAAGTTCGCGTGCTCCGGTGTTGTTGACGGATTCATTGATCGGCGCGAGGGGATCGAACAACGCTCCGATTTCGCCGGTTTCGAAATTCACATCAGCGTAGGGTTGATTGTCTGCGTTGAAATACGGCCAGCCGAAGAAACCGGCCTGGCGAGCTTGGTTGATTTCGTCGTGGCCGCGAGTTCCGCGTTGGTTGTTGTTGCCAGCATCTGGGCCGACATCACCCCAGTACAGGAATCCGGTCTTCTGATCGACAGAAATTCGCCAAGGATTCCGGCAACCCATCACGTAAATTTCTGGCAAACCCTGTGACCCGTCCGCAGGAAACAGATTGCCTTCCGGAATCGTATACGTTCCATCAGGTTCTGGATGAATACGCAGAATCTTGCCATTGCTGCTGCGACTGTTGGCCGACGTGCGTTGAGCATCCCAGGGTTCTCGACCGGGACGCTCATCAATCGGAGCGTACCCTTGGGAATCGTCGAATGGGTTGGTGTTGTCGCCGGTGGAAAAATACAGATCACCGGTCGGCCCAAACTGCAGAGCACCGGCATGGTGACAGCATTGCTGTCGCTGTTCTTCGTATTTGAACAGCAGTTTTTCTGACGTCAAATCCAGCAGACCATCGACCAGGGTGAAACGACTGATGTGTTGGCCACTGAATTCCGGTGGCGAATACTGCAGATACAGCCACTGATTTGTGGCGAAGTTGGGATCGAGGGCGAAACCGATCAGTCCGTTTTCCTGTTCGGTGGTCACCTCCAGCTGCCCGACTTCACGCACCGCACCGGTCAGGGGCTCGATGGCCTTGATGTGGCCCGCGAGTTCGATGAAGAACACCGTGCCGTCGTTGGCAACTTCCAGTTCCATCGGCCGGAGTAATTCGTTGGCCAGCACGGTCGATTCGAATCGACGGTGATCCAAGGTGGCATCCTGAGCGACAGCGTGGGCCGTCAGAGACGCCAGAACGAAGAACAGCACAGCGAACAGGCGCGCAGAATGATGGCGATTCATGGGAAATAGTCGGTCGGGCGGAGGAGGCGGGAATTTTCATAGTACGTGGCAACCCTCAATGGTGGCAAAAAAGTGGAATCGAAGCAACGAATCTCCACATCAATACCCTTCTGGAGCTCAAAATCGGCACAGTTTAACATCGATTTTTCTCACCAGACCTGCCTATTGCGCCTGACCCGCACCGCGTGACACGCCGCGCGGTAGGTTCACCATACGGATTCGTCTGCTGCCATTGCGGGATCATTTGCGCGAAAAGTTTTGCCGTGATACGCGTGTCAGCGGATGGGTGGATGTGAACCTTTCCATTAAGAGTCATCATGCTACACAAGTTTCTGAAACGAACTCAAATGCTGCTGGATCAGGCAGTGTGGGAGTCTCGAAAGGCAATGGCCCCTGCGGACGAGTCTGCGGGACGTCAGGTCCAGGTCACGCAGTTGGAAGAACGCATTCTGATGAGTGCGTCGCCGGTGGCTGTGGTCGCTGCTGCGCCGGAAACTGCGGCTGCGCCCGTTGACACCGCTGACCAAGGGATCAGTGATCAGCAGTGGTTGGATGTGGTGGCCGACAATGTATTGCCACCTGCGATGGTTCAGGAATCCATTGCAAACTCAGACGCCAATAGTTCAGACACCACCGCACACACACTGGAATTGGTTTTCATTGATGGATCGATCAGCAACATCGAGCAGATGATTTCAGATTTGAGATCTGAGAGCGATGGCGACGATTCGCGCACGCTAGAAGTTGTGGTGCTGGATTCGCAGCGTGATGGGATTGCTCAGATTACCGCCGCCTTGATTCAGTACAACGGCGTGGATGGCATGCATATTGTATCGCACGGCAGCGATGGACAGGTGCAGTTGGGTTCGACCACGTTGTCACTAGACAATCTGGATCGCTATCGCGGTGCGATCAGTGCGTGGCAGTATTCGATGTCGGATGAAGCCGACATTTTGATTTATGGCTGTAATGTGGCGGCCACGGAACATGGTCAGGAGCTACTGAATCAGCTCAGCGAACTCACGGCCACCGACGTCGCGGCCAGTGACGATGTGACCGGACATGCGGATCTGGGCGGCGACTGGATCCTAGAATATCAAATCGGAGATCTGAAATCTGAAATTATTTTCAGCGACGCTTTTATCGGTTCTTATTACGCGACGCTGGATATCACAAGTGATTTGGCGTTGCACCTCACGCTGGACGACGGGTCGGGGAGCACAGCTGTCGACGCCACGTCGAACAGTAATGATGGCAATCTGATTGGTGGTTCCAGCTGGACGTCGGGTGAGATCGGGGGTGCATTGGCGCTCGACTACACCGATGGAGAAGACTATATCGAAGTCGCGAACTCGGCAACGCTTGAAAACGTTCAGGAGGGTGATTACACGTTGGCCTCTTGGTTCCGTCCGGATTCGACACCCCCAGGGAACGGGACTGATAGCGACGCGAACTATGGAATCATCGTCAAGGAAGGCTGGCACAACGGGCTCCACTTCAACAACGCAAACCGCTTTGGCTTCGAACATGTCCTTACCGGCAACACGTTTGTTGGTGTTCAAAGCACCAACACGTTCACACCGGGACAGTTCTACCACGTCGTCGGGGTGGTGGATCGAACTGCTGGAACCGTGTCGCTCTATGTTGACGGTCAGCTTGAAGGTTCCAATAGCTTCACCCCCGGTACGGCAGCCCGCGAATACGGTACGGAAACCTGGAAAATTGGAATCGCGAATCCCGGTGGCGGCAGCTATGGCTGGGCCGCCGATGGAGCGATCGACGAAGCACGCATCTACAGCAGATCGTTGAGCGGTTCCGACGTTAGTGAGTTGTATGCCTATACCGGCTCGGCGACAACGACGGCAACTTTTCAGGAAGGAGTAAACAGCTACACCAGTACGGTTGATACGTACGTCAGTCAAGGAAGCGCTTCCATGAGTTTCGGAGACTCCAGTGAAATTCAGGTCGATCTTTTCGACGGCGGTTCGGACTATACAACGCAGGGGCTGATTCGTTTCGATAGCATCTTTGGATCAGGCGCCAATCAGATCCCCGTGGGTTCGGTCATTGCGTCCGCCAGTCTGACGTTTAACGTGAACAATACCAGCGAAGCGGGCGCCAACATCACGCTTCACCAGATGTTGACGAACTGGTCGGAAAGTTCGACTTGGAACTCAATGAACGGCGGTGTTTCGACGAACGGAGTTGAAGCCGTGGCGACGGCGGACTCCATCTTGGCGACTCCGACGGCGTCGGGAAGCGTCACATTCACTGGCCTTGGGTCAACGATCCAGGATTGGATCGACGGGACATCAACCAACTACGGCTGGGTGATTGTGTCCGACAGCACCAATGGCTGGGACGCGGAATCGTCTGAAAATGCGGCCGCGAATCTAAGGCCAAAGTTGAGTATCACTTGGGAGGCCAACACGGCACCCACCACTTCCGACAAGACCATCGTCACGAACGAGGACGCGCCCTACACCTTCACCGAGTCGGATTTCAACTACAGCGACGCCAATAGCGACCCGCTCAACCACATCCAAATCACCGACTTGGAGTCCGTGGGTTCGCTCGAACTGTCCGGCGTGGCCGTGACGCTGAATCAGACGATCACTGCAGCCCAGATCACAGCGGGCAACCTCAAGTTCGTACCGATTGCCGATCAAAATGGTACATCGTACGACAGCTTTGAGTTTCGGGTGCATGACGGCACGGAGTACAGCGACTACGCCGTAATCACGCCGCTTCTCATTGGCACCTTCAATTCAAATGCCGATGGTTTTACTTACGCGGACCTGGTCAACGGCAGTTGGGCAAATGGGACCTATGACGCAGCCGGAGGATCGAGCGGTGGTGGATTGCGGATCGATCTGGCCGGTGGCGTAACGGGCGGAGCCACATCGGGCAGCTGGTCGGACACGTTCACGCTCACCGAATCGACCGAGATCACGATTTCAACCGACTACCGACTACGTATGAGCTCTGAGTACGAAGCAAATGAATATGGCGAATTGGTGCTGCAGATCAACGGGACCGCCTACGGCGACGACACTAATACATCCCTAATTTACCAACTTGGCGATGGGGGCAGTGGCGGCGTTGTCGACAGTGGATGGCAAACTTATTCAACCACCATCACGCTCGGTGCTGGTACGCACACGCTGGCGCTGATCGCTAACAACAATGACAGCACTGCGGCTGGTGAATGGGTCACCGGTTATTTTGATAATGTCAGCGTCACATCGGGCCGGCATGCGGTGATGAACATCGACGTTACCGCGGTGAACGATGCACCAGTGATTGACAACACCGGCACGATGACGCTGGGAACTATTAGCGAAGACGGCTCGGTTAGTTCGTTGGTGGCGAATGTGATCACTTCGGCAGGAGGGGATCGGATTACTGACGTTGATGCGGGAGCGGTCGAAGGAATCGCCATCACGTCCGTCAACAATGGCAACGGCTTTTGGCGTTACTCGACCGATGGCGGTTCGACTTGGTCGACCGTGGGTACAGTCTCGAACACCTCCGCGCTGTTATTGCGAGCCACCGATTTCATTTCTTATGTAGGCGACGGTCAGAACGGCGGCACCGCCGATTTCCAGTTCCGGGCCTGGGATCAAACCAGCGGCACGCAAGGAACCAAGGTCGATACGAGCACGAACGGTGCTACATCCGCTTTTAGTTCCGCCATCGAGACTGCCGACATCACGACCACCAACTTCAACGATGCGCCGACGATCGCCAACGCTTACACCTACAATTTGACAGGCACGAACGAAAACAGCACTTCCAGCGGCACGTTGGCCTCTACAATTCTTTCTAGCTCGACCTACGCCGACGTCGATACCGGTGCAGTCAGCGGGTTGGCCATCACTGGCAAGACAGGCAACGGCACGTGGCAGTACTCGACCGACGGCACAACTTGGAATACCTTCGGTGCGGTCACTTCAACGAACGCCTTGATGATTACTTCGTCGACGCAAGTTCGCTACATTCCCAGTGCGGAAAACGGCGAAACCGCGACATTCACCTATAACGCTTGGGATCGCACGACCGGCACGGCCTCCACCAACGCGACGGCCAACTACTCGAACACGGCCAGTTCCGGCGGCACCACCGCTTTTTCAGCGGAATCCGGCACGGCACAAATGGTCGTGACAAGTGTCAACGATGCCCCGACGCTGGACAACAGCGGCACGATGAATCTGCCGACTATTGCCAAATCACAAACCAGCAATGGTGGGGATACCATCGCTTCTATCGTGATGAGCGCGGGCGGAAATCGAATTATTGACGTCGATGCAGGTGCCGTGGAGGGAATCGCAATCACGGCACTCGCCAGCGGCAACGGGACGTGGCAATATTCGACGAATGGAGGAACGACCTGGACCGCCATCGGTTCGGTGTCTAACACCTCCGCTTTATTGCTACGTGAAACGGACCTTGTACGTTTTGTACCCAATGGCGTGAGCCCTACGACGGCCAGCTTTGACTTCAGGGCTTGGGACCAGTCGACGGGCAGCTTTGGCACGAAAGTCAATGTTTCGACCAACGGCGGAACCACCGCATTCAGCACCGCGACCGAGACCGCCAACATCACTGTCATCGACGTTAACACAGCGCCCGTGCTGGACAACTCGAAGAGTCCCGTATTAACCACGATCAACGAAGATCCGGGAGTACCTTCAGGAGTCGTCGGAAGTTTGATTGCGCAGCTTGTCGATTTTGCGACGCCTTCCGGACAAGTTGACAATGTGACCGATGTTGACAGCGGAGCGGGACTGGGCATCGCAATCACCGCAGCCAATACGACCAATGGCACCTGGTTCTATTCGACCAACAATGGCTCGACCTGGAATGCGTTGGGCGCGGTGAGCGACACGAATGCTCGGTTGCTCGCCGGCGATGCGAATACGCGTCTCTTTTTTCAAGCGAATGCCAACTACCACGGCACGTTACCCGCCGCGATTACGTTCCATGCGTGGGACCAGACAAGCGGAAGTAATGGAGGCGTTGCGGACTTGTCATCACAAACGTATTCGTTCCGTGACAACTTCTCTTCTGCTTCGTACGGCAATAATAATGGGTCACAACTCTGGGCATCGAATTGGAGTGAAGTTTTTGATGATGGTTCGCCGAGTTCCGGCTCCATACAGATCACCGGCGGCGAGCTACGAATCGACAATGACAATAATGGCAACCTAGATCACATCATTCGCACCGCAAATTTGTCTTCGGCAACCAGTGCAACTCTGTCTTTCGACTTTCGTACTGATTCGGGCGTGGATCCTATTGACTCTGTCATCGTACAGGTTTCGGGCAATGGAGGCGCGAACTGGACGACACTAGAAAATTTCTCCGGTTACGGTGACGCCGTAAGTGGTTCCCGAATTTACAACATCAGCGGCTTTATGGCCGCGAACACTGAAGTACGCTTTGCGATTAACAATGGCTATCTAGGGGCGAATGAATATTTCTATGTTGACAATCTTCAAATTGAGTTCATTGCGCCAGGTACAGGTGGCTCCACAGCCTTCTCGACCGCCTCGGATACCGCCAGCCTGAACATTAGCCCTGTCGCGGATACACCATCAATCACCAACGCAACAACCAACGAAGATACCCAGTCGGCCAGCGGACTGGTGATCACGCGCAACGCCGTCGACGGTGCTGAAGTCACTCACTACAAGATCACTGGCGTCTCCAACGGCACGCTGTACAAGAACGATGGCGTGACCCAGATCACCAACGGTTCGTTCATCACCATCGCCGAAGGCAACGCGGGACTGAAATTTACCCCCACCGCCGACTTTAACGGGACCGGTAATTTCACCCTCCAGGCCTCGACTTCCAATGGCGATGCAGGTTTGGGAGGCAATACCGTCCTGGCCTCGGTTACGGTCAACCCAGTCAACGACGCTCCACTACTCGCCGACACCGCCCTCAGTTTGACCGTAGCCGAAGACGCTGGCGCACCATCGGGTACGGTGGGCTCGCTCATTGGCAGCCTCACTGGCGGGATCAGCGATGTCGATAGCGGCGCCGTGAAAGGCATCGCGATCGTCGCCAGTAACGAAACCAATGGTGTTTGGTATTACTCCACCAACGGCGGCACTAACTGGACCGCGGTCGGCACGGTCAACTCGGGATCGTCACTGCTGCTAGCTGATAACGCCAGCACCCGCCTCTACTTCGCACCGGGAACGAACTACAACGGGACTTCCACCTCGGCGCTGACGATTCGCGGCTGGGATCAATCTACCGGCACTGCTGGCACCAAGGTGAATACCAGCAGCAACGGTTCAACCTTCGCGTTTTCGAGTGCAACGGATGTGATTGATGCTGTTGTTTCGGCGGTCAACGACGCTCCGATTGCGATCGTAGACACGGCTACGGCAGTCGAAGCAGGCGGAACAGCGAACGGCATCGCCGGCAGCAACCCGACAGGCAACGTGCTGACCAACGACACGGATGTCGACTCGGGTGATTCCAAAACGGTCACCGGTGTCGTGGCCGGAGTGGCGGGTTCGGCGAGCGGCAATGTGGCCAGTTCGCTCGCGGGGACTTACGGAGCGATCACGCTGAACGCCAATGGTAGTTATTCGTATCTCGTCGATAACAGCAACGCGGCGGTTCAAGCATTGCGAACCACGGCTGACACGCTGACCGACGTATTTACTTACACGATGGTGGACGCCGCTGGCACGAGCAGTACGACTCAGATCAATGTCACGATCGAAGGCCAAAACGACGATCCAACGGCGGTCAACGACAATGCGGCGGCGGTCGAAGCCGGTGGTGTGGCTAATGGAACGGCTGGGACGAATCCGACCGGCAACGTTTTGTCCAACGATACTGATCTCGATAGCGGTGATACCAAAACAGTTGTCGGCGTGGCGGCTGGTTCGCAACCCTTTGCGTCCGGTTCGGTGGGAAGTTCCGTTGCCGGTAGTTATGGTTCGATAACGATTGCTTCCGATGGAAGTTATACGTTCACCGTAAACAACGATAATGCTGCCGTGCAGGCCTTGCGAACGGCCAGTGATTCGCTGACCGAAGTGTTTACCTACACGATGCAAGACGCGGCAGGTGCAAATGCCACGGCAGAAATTACGGTCACCATCACCGGTTCCAATGATGCTCCGGTGGCGGTGGCTAACGCGGCTGCCGCGATCGAAGCCAGCGGTGTCTACAACAATATTACCGGCACCAACCCCAGCGGAAACGTGCTGACCAACGATACCGATGTGGACGCGGGCGATACCAAAACCGTGGTCGGTGTGGCGATCGGCGTGCAGAGTTCGACCAGCGGGTCGGTGGGAGCGACACTGACGGGGACCTATGGTTCGATCGTCATCAATTTTAACGGGACTTACACCTACACCCTGGACAACGACAACGCAGCGGTCGAAGCCCTCAACGCGGGTGATAGTCTGAATGAGACTTTCTCTTACACCATCGGCGATACCGACGGCCTCGAATCCACGACTCAGGTTGTCGTCACCATCAACGGTCGCACCGACATGCCGGTGGCAGTCGTTGATATGGCGACGGCGGTGGAAGACGGCGGCGTGGCCAATGCTACGACGGGCGTCGATCCAACGGGTAATGTGCTGGACAATGACGTTTCCGCCAATGGAAAAACGGTGGTCGGCGTGGCGGCCGGCGATACGGGTTCGGACGAGAGCGGCAATGTTGGTGTGACGGTCACGGGGACTTATGGTAGCGCCGTGATTCAATCCGACGGTTCCTACATTTACACGTTGGACAATGACAATCCGGCAGTGCAAGCGTTGTTGACATCGGGCGATCATGTGACCGACATATTCACCTACTCGATGGAAGATTCGTTCAACAATGTTTCATCAACAACTCTGACGATCACGGTCGATGGGCAAAATGACAATCCAATTGGTAATGATGATGCTTCGACAGGCGTTGAATCCGGTGGCGTTGGCAATGGAACCGCCGGCAGCAATGCCACCGGCAATGTGTTGACCAACGATACGGACGTGGATAGCGGAGACACGAAAACGGTCACGGGTGTGGCACCCGGTGTGGTTGGATCTGCCAGCAGTAGCGTCGGCGCTTCCGTTTCCGGCAGCTATGGTTCGATCGTGATCAATTCCGATGGCAGTTTCACTTATGTGATCAACGAGAGCAATACAGCGGTTCAGGCATTGCGGGGAAGCGGCAACACGCTGACCGATGTGTTCACTTATGCGATGCAAGACACGGCCGGTGCGGAGACACTTGCTCAGGTTACCGTGACCATTGAGGGCTCGAACGATGCTCCGATTGCGGTCGTTGATACGACAGCGGCTTATGAAGCTGGCGGTGCGAGCAACGGGACGGCGGGCACGAATCCGACGGGCAACGTCTTGACCAATGATGCTGATGTGGACGGAGGCGATACGAAAACGTTGGTTGGCGTGGTTGCCGGAGCGCAAGCTTCCGCGTCCGGTTCGGTCGGCAGTAGCGTCGCCGGTAGCTATGGCAACATGACGATCAATTCGGATGGACCCTACAGTTATGTCGTGGACAACGACAACGCAGCGGTGCAAGCCCTACGTCATAGCGGACAGACGTTGAGTGACGTCTTCACCTACACGATGGAAGACACCGACGGTCTGGCTTCGACGACGCAAATCACCATCACCATTCACGGAGCGAATGATAATATCGCCGTGGTGGCTGAAACCACCACGGCTGTCGAAGCCGGAGGTGTGGCCAATGGCACGGCGGGAACAAACCCCAGCGGCAACGTTTTAACCAACGACAGCGATGTCGATAGTGGCGACACGATGACCATCAGCGGCGTCGCGGCGGGGACGCTTGGCTCGGCAACCGGATCGGTCGGGGCGAATGTTAACGGTTCGTTTGGTTCGATCAATCTGGCTTCCGACGGAAGTTACACCTACGTCGTTGATAACAACAACGCCAGCGTGCAGGCTCTGAACACCGGAGAGACGCTGACCGATGTGTTGACTTACACCGTCCAGGACACGAGTGGAGCCGAATCGACGACTCAGGTCACGATCACGATTCAGGGCCAGAACGACAATCCCGTCGAGTCCTTGATCGAAGGTTCGGCGTTGGTCTATACCGAGAACGACGGCGCGGTGGCGATTACTTCGACAATCACCTTGTCCGATATAGATGACACGGATTTTGAATCGGCGGTGGTGGCCATCACGGGCAATTACGTCGACGGTGAAGACGTATTGACCTTCGTGGATCAGAACGGGATCAGCGGGTCGTGGAACACTGTCACGGGCGAGTTGACCTTGAGCGGCACGGCGACAGTCGCCCTGTACCAAGCGGCCATTCGCTCAATTACTTACACCAATACCAGCGACAGCCCGGACAACAGCACGCGAACCGTGAGCTTCACCGTAGGCGACGGGGATGCGATTTCAAATACGCAAACGCGCAATATTACGATCGGCGAAGTCAATGATGACCCGACGAATGCGGGTTCGCTACCGAGCGATATCTCGGTGACCGAAGATGTCAGCAGCAACGTGGATCTGTCGGCACTCGATCTGAGCGACATCGATGCAAATAGCGGTTCATTGACAGTGACGCTCTCGACCTCGACGGGTGGCGATTTGACCGCGTCGGCAGGAGCGGGCATTACCGTTGGAACCAATGGTACATCGTCGATCACGTTGACCGGAACGCTGGCTGACCTGAACACCTACTTGAACACGGCCAGCAACGTGCAGTACTTGCACAGCGTCGCGCATACTTTTGGCAACGACGCCGACACGATCAACGTCGTTATCAACGACAACGGCAACACGGGTAGTGGTGGCGGCGCGGATCAGAACCTAGGTACGGTCAATGTCGATATCACGGCGGTCAATGATGCTCCCGTTTCAACCGGCACCTACACCGCGACGGTCAATGAAGGCGGTTCGGTAACCATTACTGCGACGATGTTAGGCGATGCGGATGTCGATGATTCGGGCACGGGATTGATTTACACGATAGACACGCTTCCTGCCAATGGCCAACTGGAGCTAACGACCAACCCTGGCGTGGCGATCAGTAGCTTCAGCCAAGACGATATCGACAACAATCGGGTAATCTACGTGCACGACGACTCGCAAACGTTGGCCGACAGCTTCGATTTTACGCTGGCTGATGGCGGTGAGGACGGGGTATCGCCAGCACCAGGGACGTTTGGCTTTACGGTTACGCCGGTCAACGACGCCCCAGTCCAAGCATCGATCGAAGGGGCGGCGCTGGCTTACACCGAGAACGATGGTCCAGTGGCGATCACATCCACGCTGGCGATCAGCGATGTGGATGATACGAACATCGAATCGGCGGTGGTGGCGATCAGCGGAAATTATGCCAACGGTGAAGGCGTTTTGGCCTTCATCGATCAAAATGGTATCTCGGGTTCGTGGAATGCGACGACCGGCGAACTGACATTAACCGGTTCCGCCACCTTGGCCGATTACGAAACTGCTTTGCGTTCGATCACTTACAGCAATACCAGTGACGATCCATCGGCAGCGACGCGAACGGTTTCGTTTACCGTCAACGATGGCGATGCGAATTCAAACACGCAGACTCGCGATATTGATTTCAACGCCATCAACGATGCTCCGGTAGAAGCATCGATCGAAGGAACACCGCTGGCCTACACGGAAAACGATGGGGCGGTGGCAGTCACTGCGGCAATCACGATCAGCGATCTCGACGACACGAATATCGAATCGGCGGTGATTGCGATTAGTGGCAATTACGCCAACGGTGAAGACATCCTGACGTTCGTTGATCAAAACGGTATCTCGGGTTCCTGGAACGCGACGACGGGAGAACTGACGTTGACCGGTTCTGCCACGCTGGCCGATTACGAAACGGCTTTGCGCAGCATTACTTATACCAACACCAGCGATAATCCATCGGCTTTGACTCGTACGATCAGCTTCACCGTCAACGATGGTGAAGCCAACTCGAACACGCAGACTCGCGACATTAACTTCACGGCGGTTAACGACGCTCCGGTAGAAGCGACGATTGAAGGCACCGCGTTGGGCTATACCGAGAATGATGGACCAGTGGCAATCACGTCCACACTGGCGATCAGCGATGTGGATGATACCAACATCGAATCAGTCGTGGTGCAAATCACGGGTAACTACAACAGCAGCGAAGACGTCCTGTCGTTCACCGATCAGAATGGGATCACCGGATCGTACAATGCCGCTAATGGCACTTGGACGTTGACCGGATCAGCCACCTTGGCTCAATACGAGACTGCGATCCGCAGCATTATGTACTCCAACACAAGTGACAATCCGAGCACGGCGACTCGCACGGTGAGTTTTACGGTCAACGATGGCGACGTGAACAGCAACACGCAGACGCGTGACATTGACATCTCGGCGGTCAACGACGCACCAGTAGAAGCTTCCATCGAAGGCACCGCATTGGCCTATACGGAAAATGATGGACCGGTGGCGATCACCTCTACGCTGGCAATCAGCGACTTGGATGATACGAATATCGAATCTGCCGTGATACAAATCACCGGTAACTACGCCGGTGCCGAGGATATGCTGGCCTTCACCAATCAAAATGGGATTACGGGCAACCTGGTCGGCGGTACGCTGACGTTGACCGGCCCTGCAACAATTGCGCAGTACGAAACGGCTCTGCGTAGCATCACCTATACAAACAGCAGCGAGCAACCCAACACAAATCTGCGGACGGTCAGCTTCACCGTTAACGATGGATCCGCCAACAGCAATACTCAAAGTCGTGACATCGCCATCACAACAGTTAACGATGCACCAGCCATCGACCTGAATGGAGCTGACGGCGGCGGCACGGGATTTTCGGTTAGCTTTACGGAAGGTGATGCTCGTGTCAGCGTCACTGATACGGATGCGACGCTGTCCGATGTCGACAACACGACCTATCTGGGGCTGGGATTGAACCTGACTGGCTTTGTCGATGGAGCGAGCGAAGAGATTCGCATCAATGGCGTTGCCTTCCAGTATGGTGTGGGTACGCTGCCAACGACAGTTGTGGGCGGCACAACGTTCACATTGGACTTCGACGGCAGTGGTTTTACGATCACCAATAATGCGGGTGGAAGCATGCCTGAGGCGGATCTGCAGGCGTTGATTCGCACGGTCGAATACGAAAACACATCGGCCAATCCCACAGTTGGCGTTCGCACGCTGAACTTTATTCCTCAGGATGCAGCAGGCCTGAATGGAACGCCGTCTGTGAGTTCCGTTAGCCTCAGTGCAGTCAATACGGCTCCCACGATGTCCGCGTTCGCAGCCGTGGTTGATACGACCAACGAAGACATTCAAGTAGAAATCACATTCGCCGATCTTGCAGCACAAGGCGACGAAGACGACGTGGATGGCACGGTTACCGCATTCGTGATCAAAAATATTTCCACCGGAACTCTGTTGATTGGAGCCAATGCTGGTTCGGCCACAGCATGGGCTGCGGGAATCAACGACACGATCGACAGCACAAACAACGCCTTCTGGACGCCGGATGCAAACGCCAACGGTACGCTGAATGCTTTCACACTCGTCGCTTTGGACAATGGTGGTCTGGAATCAACCGCCTCCATCACGGCGCAGGTGTCAGCCACCAACGTTAACGACGTTCCCAACGGCAGCGTGACGATTGACAACACAACGCCTGCTCAGGGAGACACACTGACCGCCAGCAACACGCTGGCGGATGTCGACGGTTTGGGAGCCATCACATACACGTGGCAGGCCGATGGTGTGACGGTTGGAACCGGATCATCCTATGTGATGACCGAATCAGAAGTTGGCCAGGTCATCACTGTGATCGCCAGCTACACAGACGAAAACGGCACAAACGAAGCCGTCACATCAGCCGCAACCGCCGCTGTAACCAACGTTAACGACGTTCCCACCGGCCTTCCGCTAATCATAGGCACTGCCTCGGAAGATCAAGTGCTGACGGCTGACACCAGCGGCATTTCAGATGTAGACGGCCTTGGGACGTTCAGCTATGTCTGGACGCGAGATAACGTCGCGATAAGCGGATTCACGACCAGTACCTACACTCTGACCGATGCCGATGTCGGCAGCGTTATTCGAATTGAAGTCAGCTACACCGACGGCAACGGTACGCCGGAAGGTCCGCTGGTCAGCAATCCGACGGCCACGGTGACCAACGTAAACGACGTACCAGTGCTGGGCAACAATTCACTGAGCATTCTGGAAGGCGGCACGGTTGTGCTTTCGTCGTCTGAACTCAGTGCAACAGACATTGACAACGTAGACAGCGGCCTGACGTTTACAGTGTCTGGTGTGACAGCGGGGCACTTTGCCTTTGCGAGTACGCCGCAGGCCGCGATCTACAGTTTTACTCAGGCTCAGATTACAGCCGGTCAGGTTATTTTTAATCATGATGGTTCAGAAGCGACTTCTGCGTTTAGCGTATCGGTCAGCGACGGTGCGGCTTCGACGACTTCTGCTGTGGCTTCCACAAGCTTCATCAACGTGAATGATGCACCAATTATCACGGCATTGGGCGGAGATGTTGTTGCCGTCTTTAACGACGGTGTGGCGGTGAAGATCGACGTCAACGCAGCGGCGATGGTGGTCGACAGTGATCTGCCGACTGACTATGCCGGCGCGACGTTGCAAATCAATGGCGGGGGATTTTTGGCGGGTGACGTTCTTGGTCTCAACACCTTCGGCGCGATCAGTTTGTCTGCGGGTTTCGCGGATGGCAGTATCGTTTCCGTCGGCGGCCTGAACGTTGGAACTCTTAGTGCGGTGTCTGCGAATGCCGCCACGGTTACCTTCAACTTGAATGCCACTTCGCCGCATGTCGATGAAGTTCTTCAGTCGTTCACCTTCACAACCACGTCCACGATTCTGGGAAGTCGTGGAGTTGATTTCGCATTCAACGATGCGGACGGCACAGCCAATGGAGGCATTGAACAAAGCAGCGCCGTTGCTGCCAGTGTGTGGGTGAGCCAGGCCGGTGATGGACTCGTCACAACCAACGAAGACACCACGTACACGTTTGTTGCGACTGACTTTGACTTTACGGGAGCCACCGGCAGCAATCTGCAGTTCATTGAAGTGTTGACTCTGCCCGTTGACGGAACTTTAACGCTGAACGGTTCTGTAATCGGCACGGGACAGGTGATCACGAAAGCACAAATCGACAGCGGACTATTGCGTTTTGTGCCTGTTGCCAACGGAAACGGCGTAGGTTATGCGTCGTTTGATTTCCGCGTCAACAATGGGAAGGCGACTTTGACTGTGCTGGCGGGGGAACCTACCCCCTATACACTGAATGGCACCTACCTGCCGAATACCGACGCCATTCTTGCAAAAACGTCCAACTTTGGCGTCAGCGGGACCTATTCGTCAAACATCACTGTGGTCGCCCAAAGCAGTACTATCGATGCAGCTTATCTGGCTCAAGGCCAGGTGCTGTTCAACGGATATGTAGTCGACGGCAGCTGGACTGGCGGCGAACTAACGGCGGTGGACACATGGGTGCAAAACGGCGGCGTGCTGATCTCTACCAGCGACTCGAATACTTACGATGATGTTTCTGCCTTCTACGGCCTGACCATCGGCGGCACAGCCAGCAGCAATTGGCTGGTGACAGACGATGCATCATCCATTATGAATGGCCCATTCGGACTGGTTGGCACCAACGGCAGTGCGTTTCAGGCAGCCGGAGCCATCAGCTATTTCAATTCCGCCAGTCTTGCCGTCGGCGATCAGGTACTAGCCGTGGATTCAGTTACGGGCCAGCCAACAATCGTGCTGCGTCAACATGGTAGCGGCTGGATTTTGTTCACCGGTGACGAAGGCATTTTCCGAGCCAACATGGCTGGTGGCGGGGCAATCGCAACAGCCAACGATCGACTTGTCGCGAACATCTTTGCCTGGTCTGGGGATCAGTTGCCCGGCACATCGTCTCACACAATGAACGTCAACGTAAATGCCGTCAACGACGATCCGTTTAACAGCAGCAGTATTCCCGCCAGCGTCACTGTGGATGAAGACGTAACGACGGCTGTGGACCTTAGTTTCCTTAACTTGGTGGATATTGATTCGGCAGTTGGCAATCTGACGGTAACGCTGACGACCTCCGGCGGTGGCACATTGTCTGCCATCAGCGGCGGCGGCATTGCCGTCGGCGGTACGGGAACGAACACGCTAACTTTGGCTGGCACCGTTTCACGGCTGAATACTTTCATAAGCAACGCCACAGCGGTCAGCTTCACCAGTGCCGCCAATGTTCATGGTAATTCCGCAGACAGCATTGCGATCAGCATTAACGACAACGGAAACGTGGGTAGTGGTGGCGGCGCCACAATTATATTGGGGACAGTGAATGTTGATATCACTCCGGTGAACGACAATCCCGCCGGCTTGCCGACAATCGTGGGCACGGTACAGGAAGATGAAGCTCTGACCGCAGACACCAGCGGCATCAGCGACAACGACGGACTGGGAACATTCAGCTATCAATGGCTGCGAAACGGCGTTTCGATTGTTGGAGCCACCGGCAGTTCGTACACACTGGGTGATGCTGACGTGAACACAAACATCAGTGTCGAAGTTGCCTACACCGACGGCTGGGGCACCGACGAAGGTCCGTTGACATCGTCGGCAGTTGGCCCTGTTGCGAACGTCAATGACGCTCCGACTGGCATTCCAACCATTGTCGGCACTGCTGCAGAAGACCAAACTATTAGTGCAGATATCAGCGGTATCAGCGACAACGACGGACTGGGCACGTTCAGTTATCAGTGGCTGCGAGACGGCGTCGCCATCGTCGGCGAAACCGCGACAACGTACACGCTGACCGACATCGACGTCGCGACCGATATTACGGTGGAAGTCAGCTACACTGACGGGTGGGGCACGAACGAAGGTCCGCTTAAGTCGCTGCCGTCAACGGTCGCCGGAATCAACGATGCTCCCGTAAATACGGTGCCGGGCACGCAAACTGTCGTCGAAGAAACTCAGACAGCCATCATGGGCATTTCCATCACCGACATCGACGCCAACGGCCTTACCGTGACGACTCGTCTGCAGGTGGTCAACGGCGTGTTGGACGTTACGCTAACAGGAAGTGCAACAATTTCGGCGGGCAGCAATTCGTCGGCGGATCTGACGATTTCCGGCAACGTGGCGGAAATCAACGCGACTCTGACGTCTCTACGGTACACATCGAACCTTGACGTGATTGGCACGTCTGCAGATGCGCTAACGATCACAACCAACGACAGCGGCAACACCGGCAGCGGTGGAGCTTTACAGGCCACAGACACCGTTCAGATTGACATCACCAACGTCAACGACGAAGAAGTCCTGTCCACAAACATTGGCATAACGGTTAACGAAGGCGATGTGTCATCGATCATTGATGCCGTGCTGCTGGAAACAACCGACGTTGATAACACGCCAACCGAAATTGTCTACTCGCTGACGGGGCTACCAACTTCCGGAACGCTGCAGTTGAACGGCGTTGACCTAACAAACGGCCAAACGTTTACTCAGGCCGATATCAATGCCAACCGCTTGACCTACGACCACAACGACGCGGAGGTCTTCAGCGACAGCTTTGCCTTCCGAATCAACGACGGCAGCGGCACCATTACGCCCGGTACTTTTGCAATCACGATTACGCCAGTCAACGATAACGCTCCGGTGATCATCAGCGCTGGCGGTCCGGCGGACGCGGCGATCGCGATTGTCGAAAACATAACAGTCGTAACCACGGTCACAGCCAACGACGCCGATCTGCCGTCTCAGACACTGACGTTCAGTATCGTGGGAGGTCCGGATGGTGCGCTGTTCGCAATCGACGGCGGCACAGGCGCACTGTCCTTCGCAACCGCCCCAAGCTTCGAAACGATTCTGGATGCTGATGGTAACAACGTCTACGAAGTGATCGTCGAAGTCAACGACGGTCAGGGGCTGTCCAGCCAGCAGACTGTGCGAGTCACTATGACCGACACCGACGAATTCGACGTTTCGCCAATTGTTGACAACAACGCAGCGGCGAACAACGTCGACGAAAACGTAGCTTCGGGAACGATTGTCGGCATCACGGCCTTCAGCGAAGACTTCGATGCAACGACGAACGTTGTGGCGTATTCGCTGGACAACAACGCCGGCGGACTGTTCAGCATTGACAGCGCAACGGGCGTGGTCACGACCGCTGCAGCAATTGATTACGAAACTGTTGGCAGTGAATTAACGATCACCGTGCGAGCCACCGGTGCCGATGGCAGCACGGCCACTCAGGATTACACCGTCACTGTCAACGATCTCAACGATAACCTTCCCGTCATCTCCCCCAATCAGTCCTTCGATGTTTCCGAGTTTGCTGTGGTGAGCACATCGCTCGGCAGTCTGACCGCGTCAGATGTTGATACGGTTGGTTCGCTGCGGAACTGGACAATCACCAATGGCAATGCCGACAACGTCTTTGCTGTCGATGCTGCCACCGGTGAACTCACAATCGCCGATGCATCAAAACTGAACTTCGAAACAACGCCCAGTTATACTTTGACTCTGGCTGTTGAGGACGGTGCGAATGTGTCCTTAACTCATTCTGTGGCTGTTAACGTTGTCAATGAAAACGACGTTCCAATTCTTTTCCCGACGACTGTACTCAGCGTGAACGAAAATTCGGCCAACGGGACCGCAATTGGATTGATAGTCGCCACCGATGAAGACGTCGGAGATACGCTGAGTTACCGCTTGATTGGTTCTGGCTTAGCCTTTGAGATCGACAGCGTTTCTGGCGAACTGTTTGTCACCGATGTCTCGCAACTGGATTTCGAAACCACCACCAGCTTTGCACTCACAGTAGAAGTCACAGACACAGGGGGAAATACTGACAGCCAAGTGATCATCGTCAATCTGAATGACATCAATGAGTCGCCTCTTGATGTTGTTCTGACCGGTGATTCTGTCGATGAAAATTCGGCAGTTGGTACCATTGTTGGTCGCGTGACAGGAATCGACCCAGACGCCCTAGACTTTGTTTCATTCTCGCTGACAGACAATGCCGACGGTCGCTTTCAGATTGGTTCTGTGACGGGCATAATTACTGTCGCGAACGGCGGTCTACTCAATCACGAACAAGCAACATCACACGATGTTCGTGTCCGGGCAACGGACTCGGATGGATTGTACAATGAAGGGTCATTCCAGCTGACAATCAACGATGTGAACGAAGCCCCGGCGGCCCACGACGACGCATTTACAGGTCGACAGATGGAAGAACTGAACGTAAGCCTTGTGACATCCAACGGCTTTGATGTTGATGGAGATGTGATTTCTATCGTACTGGTCGCGGCACCACTCGACGGCCATTTGACGTTAAACTCAAATGGCACGCTGATATACGTCCCCAATGGTACGTTCAGTGGCTCAGATTCTTTCACCTACGTTGTCACAGACGGCAGTCTATACAGCAACATTGCCACGGTACAGATTGAAATTCTTGCGACAGTCTCAAACAATCTCACCGACACCAACAACGATGCAACTTTCGGCAATGTTCAAAGTCCAGCCACTGCCGCAGTGGTCGAGTCAGAATCGGAAACCCGGGAAACAGAATCCCAGGATGAACACAGTGATTCACTCGCCGACTCGAATGCCATGGCACGCTTGCAGCACTCGGAGGCTGCTGAAGTCGAAGCTATTGATGCGTCGATCGTTCAGAACGCTACGCAACAGGTGCAGCGCAGAGCTGATGAGTACGAATCCATCCTGATATTTCTGGACGGAGTGCCCGAGGTTGATTCCTTGAGACTGCTGAATAGGGCATCACCGTCAGAGAGTTTAGAGGACAACGAAAGAGCCTCCGTCGCTTCAGATTTTCTATTCGAGCCTGTGATGACAGACAGCCCGTTCTTCGTTGGAAAATCTGCTGATTCAAGAATTCAAATCAACACCGCAACTCGACAAGAACAAATTGATCGAGAAATCGTGCTTGAAAAACTTGTCGTTGGTTCGACGGCTGCCGTGTCGACGTCACTATCCGTGGGGTATGTTATTTGGCTGCTGCGAGGCGGAACATTGTTGACGACATTCCTGTCATCAATTCCTACATGGCAGGCATTCGACCCACTACCCGTTCTGGATTCGTTCGAACCGAGTGAACATGGCGACAAAGAGACACTCGAATCGATCGTATCAGGAGCTCAGTAGAGTGAAGCGGAGCGAACTGGGATTCAGCCCCGGCAGGGACGGCAGACTTTCGGCGGTGAGGAAAGTCACCGGGTGTCCGCTGTTTAAATGACCAAAGCCCCGAATGGGGCGACAAAAGGCCAGTCACGGCGTTGCCCTCAGGACTTTCGGAAAAAGCCCAGCGACCGAATCGTTTTTTGGCTTGTATATTTACGGCCATCGCAAGGTTTTCGTTCACCACAATATCCCACGTCGGCTGGTCATACGCCGCAAGTGAATCCTTCAGGAACGTGTTCCGATACTGTTCGAAAAGGCTGATCAGGAACGCTCTTGGAGCTTTCAAAACGCCCGCCGCTTTTACCTCAAGATCTCGTCTTGCAGGATCGGCGAGTTGTTCTTTCCTTGACATCGACCACAACAGAACCGACTCACGTGTTGGGCCTAGACTCTCGAGTGCAGACGTAGCCTCGGCCGGCGGGCAACGCCGTTAAGGACTTTGGCCGCAACAACACAGAGAGCTAAAACGATAAGAATGCGATTCAGGCTTGGAAAGCCGACACGGCCACTGCCGGTGGCGTGAGCCACCGGAAGGATGATCACCATGCGAAAAGGCCCGGAGCGGCCGACAGAAACACAGGAGACGGAGATTGCTGTGTCAGCCCATTCGGGCCTAAGTCGCAGATTGCAAATCACGTTTTCCTTATGTTTTCACTTGTTAAAATCCTTAACGGCCTCGGCCGGCGGGGCTGCAAGTTTCGATTCCTCAAGCTTCAATATGAGCAACTCGAATCCCGCAGGGACCGGCATTCCTGCCTGTCCGCAGACGTCATAAATCTGAGCCATACCGGCAAGTCGTCCAGCGTTTTCCATAACCACGGCATCTGGAAGCAAGTTCACGAAGCCTGCAAAGTCATGTGCTGTCAGGCGGGCAGCAATCTCAGTGGCCGCAGCCATTGGAGTTGCGAAATACCCTCCACCTTTCTGTGACGGCGCAACAGACAATTGCGTCTCTTCACGTTCCGCAGGGTGCGCTGTCGCTGCCTGAATCCACGACAGTTCGTCACCGTGTTTGAGTTGCTCAAGGCGGCGTTCGATGATGCTGTTCGCGCGAGTTTTCCGGCGATTGTGTTTTTCCCGAAGGGTTAAACATACGTTCCGCACATCTCGCAGACAATATTCGCGAATAAGTTTTGGCGTGACGTAGCTGGTTTTTGTGAGCGGAGGGGCTTGTGGCCAGGGACTTTGTCACACATCGACTTCATGTCTCGGCACGCTGAATGAAGAAAGTTCAGAGCGGCGTAAGTGATGACTCGCGATTTCATCTCTTGTCGTATTGGATGGTTGGGTATCAATTTGCGACGGCCGACTTGCGGGCCGTCGACCGTGGTGCCGGTGTTGCGTCAAGTGTTGCGCGGTACGAACCGGCTGGCAATGTGTCCTGTTCAATAAACTTATTTTGGACAAAGTTACGACAACCAAGTCAATGCCCGTGTCTTACTTGCGGTTGCCGAGTCTATGGCTTTGCCGTTAAATTGGCTGCAACGTTTTCACCGCTTCCAGCCTGTTTTTTTTGCCAGCCGAAATGCCATTCACGATCCCCACCATTGCCGACGACGTTTTGAGCACCATTCACAGTCCGTCTCTGATTGTCTTTGCCGATCGTGTTCGAAAGAACATTGATCGCATGATTCAGGTCGCTGGCGATGTCGACCGGCTGCGGCCGCACTGTAAAACGCACAAGATGGCTGCGGTGATTCAATTGCTGCTGGACCGCAAGATTCGAAAGCATAAAGCCGCCACGATTGCAGAAGTGGAAATGCTGGTCGACGCCGGAGCCATGGATGTTGTGCTGGCCTACAACCCCGTGGGGCCCAATATTGAGCGCGTGGCAGCGTTGGTGCAGAAATACCAAAATCTGAAACTGACAGTCACCGCCGATCACCCCACGCCACTGCAGCAACTGTCTGAAACTCTGGCGGCAACGACGGAAAAAAACGGGCTGACAGTCGGCGTGATGCTGGACCTCGACGTCGGTCAACACCGCACCGGCGTTGCCGCCGATTCACCATTGGCACTGGAACTGTGTCAGCAGGTCGCCGCATTTCCCGCCATCACGTTCGCTGGCTTCCATGTGTACGACGGACATCAACATCAAGAATCGTTGTCCGAACGAACGGCTGCGGTGCTCAAAGAGTGGCCCGCCGTCATGAACCTGAAACAAAAATGCGAAGACGCGGGCGTGGCTGTGCCGGAAATTCTGTGTGGAGGATCGCCGACATTTCCGGTCTATGCGGCCATGGACGAACCCACCATCACGCTTAGTCCGGGCACCAGCATCTTTCATGATTCCGGTTACGGCGGACACTTTCCGGATCTCGATTTCCAACCCGCCGCAGTCGTTCTGACACGTGTCATCAGTCGCCCAACGCCGAATCGCCTGACGTTGGATCTGGGCAATAAATCGATCGCTGCCGATCCTCCCAAAGGTCACCGCGTTCACTTTCCGAAGCTGCCGGACGCGGCGCAGGTGATCCATAACGAAGAACATTTGGTGCTGGAAACCGATTTGGCCGCAGACTATCAACCAGGCGACGTGCTGCTAGGAATTCCCACGCATATCTGCCCAACCAGCGCTTTGCATCAAAGTGTGACGGTTATCGAAGACGGAAAAATCGTCGACTGCTGGCAAGTCACCGCTCGCAATCGAAGAATCACGATTTGACGGGGTCGAAAGGGTCGAAAGGGTCGAGCTAATGCAGATGCCCGGATTCCATCAGCGCCAGCGCCCACGATAGAGTGATGCCTAGACCCAGCGCGATCGTCAATTGCACTTTGTTGTGAGCGTGGAATTCCATTTCGGGCAGTAGGTCGCTGAGTGCGATGCAGATGAAGACGCCCGCCGCAAACGACAACGCTGTGCCGAGGAATTCTCGCTGCAGGCCTGAGAACTGACTAATGCCCATCAACACCAACACGGCTCCCAAAGGACACATCATCGCGAAGCCGATGTTGACCAGATTGATTGATCGGCGGCTCCAATGGCTGCTTAACATCAGCGCTGTGATGGAGACGGAGTCCAATGGCTTGTGCAGCACAATCGCCAGAAATGTTCCGAAGCCCAGCAGTGATTGAGCCCCCAAGCGTTGAGAATCCGCATGCACGCTCGCGCCTAATGCGAGACCTTCGATCAAAGTGTGCAGGCTGAGTCCCAGTGCAATCCCCATCCAGCTCATGCCGTGAGCGTGGCCGTGAGAATGGCATTCTGCGGCCGTATGTCCTTTGCCAGTTTCTGACGGCTGTGGCCCCGATGCGACAGCCACAGTCTGAGTTTCGTCATGATCGTGATCGTGTCCATGGCTGCAAGTTGTCAGCACCGGACTGGCAGGACTCACGGGTTCGTGATTGTGGAAATGAAACAGGCGAATCAACACGAACATCATCACGATGCCAACCATCATCCAATGCGCCATCTGTTTGGCACTTCCGATTTGTTCGACGGCATGCGGCATCAAATGAAACACGCCGATGCCCAACATCAATCCCCCCACAAAGCTGATGACTGTCTGCATGCGCGTATGAGTTAACCGAATCCATTTCGGCAACCAACCGCCCAGCAACGATGCGGCGACAATCAGCCCGCAGTAAATGACCAACAGCACGGTCGGCCACGATCCCGGATCAGCAGCCGCTGCCTCCGCCGTTTGTTCCGCCGCTCCCGAAAATCGCGATAAATCGACGCCTCGTTCGTCGCCAGCAGACGTGGCTGTCTGAGCGATCGCGGAGCCACAACAGGCGAACAGCAGGAACAAGAATGTGAGATGCTTGGAGTACATTCTGCGGAAATTACCAACGTATTTGCATCTCTGCGAGGCGTTGGAGGTTCTATTTGCAATTTGATTGCAAATAGAAAGTCACTCGGCGACGGCGCTTTCGGTTGAACGGCGTTGAGTGGAGAAAACGGTGCCCGATCCCTTACACTGCAATCCGCATCACCAAGCGTAATCCCCACTCTCACGCCAAAGACAAGTACCATGCCCGCCAGAAATTTCCTCACCATCGTCTGCTGTTCCGTCGCGTTCGGGCTGAACGTCGGCTGTAACGATGCCGCCAACGTGACAGACACGACGGCATCATCCGAACCGCAAACCACAACACCGGAGACAAACGTGACTGAACCTGCCGCCGCAGAAACTTTCCAGCCAGCTCCGGACGGCAAAGTGCTGCGGCACGCGGTCTTCTTTTCGTTCAAGGAAGAATCGACGGACGACGACATCGTAAAAATCGTCGCCGCGTTTCGTGAACTGCCGACGAAGATTCCGGAGATCATCGATTTTCAATGGGGCGTCAACAACAGTCCAGAAGGACTGAACGACGGGTTCACGCATTGCTTTTTGCTAACCTTCAAAGACGAAGCCGGGCGCGCCGTCTATTTGCCTCATGCAGACCATAAAGCGTTCGGAGACGTGTTGCGAAACCACAAAGATCAGGTCTTTGTCGTCGACTATTGGGGCAACGCGGGAGACGATGCAGGATTGCAACCGCTAGAAAAAGAACTCAAGCACGCCGTGTTTTTCCGCTTTCAAAACGATGCGTCCGCAGCAGCGATCAAACAGGTCGAAGACGCCTTTGCCGCGTTGCCATCCAAGATTGATGCAATCAATGGCTTCGAATGGGGCATCAACAACAGCCCCGAAGCACATGCCGCAGGATTCACACACTGCTTTATGGTGTCGTTCGATTCCGAAGCCGGCCGCGCGGCCTATCTGCCACACGCGGATCACTTGGCCTTCGTGGAAGTGCTAAAACCCGTCCTCGACGCCCCACGCGTGATGGATTTTTGGGTCACGGAATAGCCTGTTTCCTTTGCGATTTGCGCTCAGAGATGATTGTTAAACCGGGCAGGGTGGCCGGGGTTGGAGCGAGGTACGAGTGCAACCCCGGGGCTTCCTTCGCAAGCTCAGTCCAGCCTCAGATGGTACGCGACAGCGATATGCCGAAATTCATCACCGCACTCCCGTAGCGTCGAGATGCCGGCGTTCGATGGACAATGGCCGCCAGTTAGTGTTAAGTGTAATCCCGAGCCGCCCATTGGACGACGGACAGGATGTCCGTCGTACGACGCACTGGGAAGTTCGTCGTGCCCCTATTCCTCAAACCGGAGATCACCGATGCTTGACCAGCCAACGAATGTAACTCGCCGAGGTTTCCTAAAAACCACAGCCGCCACCACAGCCGCGTTTGGCGCGCCCATGATCATTCCCGCGTCGGCACTTGGACGCGATGGAGCGGTGGCTCCCAGTGAACGAGTGATCGTGGGCGGCATTGGGATTGGTCGTCGCGGCGGCTATGACCTGAGTTGCTTTCTGCCGCAAAAGGACGTGCAGTTTGTGGCCGTTGCAGACGTTAAGGAAAAGCGGCGCGGCGAAGTGAAAGCCATCGTCGACAAACATTATGGCAATGAAAAGTGCGAAACTTACAGCGACTTCCGCGACGTCCTCGACCGCAGCGACATCGACGCCGTGCTGATTGCCACCGGCCCGAATTGGCACTCCACGGCCGCGATGACCGCCGCCAAAGCCGGTAAGGATATGTACTGCGAAAAGCCGGTCACGAAGAATATTAGCGAGAGTCTGATTCTAGCCGACACCATGCGCCGCACCGGTCGAGTGTTCCAGGCGGGAACTCAGCGACGCAACCTGCCGCACTTTGCCTTCGCCTGCGAATTGGCTCGCGAAGGAAAGCTCGGCAAGCTGAAGAAAGTTTACGCTCACCCCGCCGGCATGCAGGCTTTAATGAGCGGCTGGCTGACGGCAGAAGACGTGCCGGACAAAGACGTGGTCGACTGGGACATGTATCTGGGCCCCGCCGCGTGGCGTCCGTATAACAAAAAGCTGCTGGACGGATTCAACTTCGAAAAAGGGGGCGGCTTTGTGGGTGCGTTCAACGGCGGCGGCGTTTTGGAATGGGGCTCACACTGCGTGGACCTGTGCCAATGGGCGGTCGCCGACTGCCTGCCTCCCGTCGAATACGACGCGCCGCAGGACGGTGAACTGGTGGCTCGCTACGAAAACGGTTGCGAATTGATCTTCCGCGAAACGGGCTGGATTCCGCTGGGATCATGCCCCGTGCGATTCGAAGGCGAAACCGGCTGGGTGGAAGCGGGCGACAGCGGTCGCATCGTGTTGAGTTCTCCGGAACTGCTGGCGGGTCGCGAAGTGCAGGAAATCGGCGGATATCCGGCGACGTTCCATGTGCGAGATTTTCTGGATTGCGTGAAGACGCGCGGACTTCCAAAGGGAAACGCTCAAGCCGCGTGCAATGCTCACATCGCCTGCCATGCCGCCAACATCGCGTTGACACTGAATCGCACGGTGAAGTTTGACAACGCGACGAACACATTCATCGATGACGAAGCGGCCAACCGCCTCCGATCCGAAGCACTGCGCGAACCGTGGCGGCTGTAGCCGCCGTACGACAGACATCTTGTCTGTCGATTCAGAGCGACCAATCAGAGCGACGGACAAGATGTCCGTCGTACGTCTTCACACACCTTCATCATTCGGACACCATCATGAACATATCCCGCCGCCTGACCCGCGTTGCCGTTTGCTTAATACTCGCTTGCACCACAGCCTCGACTCCTGCGGACGAATCTTCTGCCAAAGAAGCTGAGTTTCTGGCCGTCCTCACTTCGGACGCACCTGCCGCACAAAAAGCAATGGCGTGCAAACATCTGGCCATTCACGGTTCCGCCGTAACTGTGCCGGAATTGGCCAAGCTGCTGCCCGATCCGCAACTTTCGTCGTGGGCTCGAATCGCGTTAGAAGCGATTCCCGGTGATGCGTCCAGCAAAGCTCTGCGAGACGCCGCCGGTTCATTGGACGGATTACTGCTGGTTGGCGTCATCAATTCCATCGGAGTTCGTCAAGACGCGGAGGCCGTGGCGTTGCTGGTCGGTCGCTTAAACGGTGAGGACGCTCAAGCCGCCTCAGCCTCCGCCGCTGCATTAGGCCACATTGGCAATGACGATTCCACACAGGCACTTCGATCCGCTCTGGCGACTGCGCCAGAAGACGTGCGGTCCGCCGTTGCGGAAGGCTGCGTGCTATGTGCCGAACGCCTGCTGGTTGGCGGCGATGCCGCGACGGCAACCGAAATTTACGACGAAGTCCGCAAGGCCGATGTGCCGTTACAGCGAATCATCGAAGGAACTCGCGGAGCCATTCTGGCACGCGGTGAAGGCGGCATTGCGTTGCTGATGGAAGCCTTCCAGTCCGACGATAAAAAAATGTTTCAACTGGCGTTGGGGACCGTGCGAGAATTTCCCGGAGCCGCTGTGGATAAAGCTCTGGCCGCTGAAATGCAGACCGCCGCGCCGGATCGAGCGGCGTTGATTGTGCAGGCCATGGCGGATCGAACAGAAACCGTCGACGTGGCCGTTGTACTGAAAGCTGCGGAATCCGGCGAAACTGTCGTACGTTTGTCCGCGATCAACGCTCTACAGCGTGTCGGCAACGGTCAATGCCTGTCGACGTTGCTGGATATCGCCGTCGGATCGGACGCGGAACTTGCTCAAGCCGCTCAGGAAACTCTGGCCGTGCTGCCCGGCCAAAGTGTTGATGGAGACATTGGCATTTTGGCGGCGTCTGAAAAAGGTGAGCGTCAGAGAATCGTGCTGCAATTGATCGGTCAGCGACGGATCGTCGGCGAAGTTGGCCTGTTGGAAAACGAGCTCGATGCGTCCAACGATGCCGCAATCCGCAGTGCAGCTCTGTATGCTCTTGGCGAAACCGTGTCGTTGCAGAAGCTGCCCATTCTGATTAAGCACGTC